>CAZWVF010000038.1:0-9581 GCA_964637695.1 uncultured Gemmatimonadota bacterium
CAGCCAGCCGGATGCCAGCGTTAGCCGCAGCCGGAGTGTTTCTCCGACAGGCTCCTGGTTGGTTTCTATTTAAAGTTTCCGGATAGAAACCGGTTAAAAAGGAAAGATCTGCCCCTTGGATGTTAATAACCTTATGAAATGTTGTTCTCTAGTTGTGGAAAAGTAGTTCTTTGTTCGAAACTGAGGACGGTGGTGTGAATTATGTTAATTAATAGAGAGATTAATAATATCCTGTCGTCAGTTTATCCACACTGCTTTGTTTTACATAACTTCTTGTGTAATAATGAGTTATAAAGAAATTAAGATATTAATAAAACTATCCACACACCCTACTACTACTATATCTATTTCTCTTATTATTATTTATTTTAATACTGTATGTGGACTAGTTTATATCATTCGAAAAGTACATCAATAAACCTCTTTCAAATGGGGAGAGCCTGATGAAGGTTAGACTTTCAAGAGATGAATTAACAGAAGCACTGGCAAGTATTCAGCAGGTTGTTCCTCCAAAAACCACACTGCCTATTCTCTCTAACCTACTACTGAAAACAGAAGAGGGCCGTCTCTTTATTTCTTCGACTGATCTCGATATATCCATGAAAACATCCATCGAATGCGATCTGCTTGAAGACGGTATAACAACCGTTCCTGCGCGAAAATTTTCTGAAATAGTGAAGGAATTACCCGAAGAGACATTCCAGTTGGATGAGAGTGAAGACCGTATAAGCCTGACGTGTGGCAGAGGACAATACAAACTCACCGGAATGGATTGGGAAGAGTTTCCTAAAATTATGGATACCGTGGAAGGCAAACACCTGGAAATAGATGGAAAAGATTTCAAGAGAATGGTGAGCACAACCGCCTTTGCCGTCTCGGGAGATGAGACCAGGCCCGCTCTGGGTGGAGTCTTGTGGAAGATAGAAGAAAAGAACACAAAAATGATCTCAACAGACGGCCACAGACTTGCACTTATAAAGCTGGATGGTGTGGTAGGAGGAGAGGGCGATGTTTTAATTGAAGTCATTGTACCGCCTAAAGCTCTCAATCAGATAACACGCCTGATAGGTGAAGGCAGGAACCTGAAAGAAATAATAGTTGGTGAGAAGTACCTCCAGGCAGACATGGGTGACACTATTCTTCTCACACGATTGATTGAGGGACCATACCCGAACTACGAACTCGTGATGCCGAAGGATAACGACAAGAGGGTTGTTGTAGACAGGGATGTTCTTGAAGCTGCCGTTCGGAGAGTGTCGATACTGAGCAACACACAGACACATCAGGTCAGATTCGATCTGGAAGAGAACAGTGCACAGCTAAGCGCTATCAGCCCTGATCTGGGTGCTGAAGCAAGGGAACACATAGAAGTGGTATATGAAGGTTCCCCTATGACACTGGCGTACAATGCAGCTTACATGCTGGAGGTTCTCAGACACATTCACCGGGGGGGAATCGAGATAACATTAAAGACGCCCGTCAGCGCCGGTCTCGTCAGACCAGTAGAACAGGAAGAGGGAGAAGACCTCACCTTCCTGCTCATGCCACTGCGTCTGAATGACTAAGAAAGGCAAAGATAGAACAGAAACCTCCGCACAGTTCAAGAAATTATCCCTGAAAGCGTTCCGGAACTTCGCAGACGCTGATCTAGAACTGGACTCCGGCCTGATCCTTGTAACCGGACCAAACGGTCACGGGAAAACCAATCTGGTGGAGGCCATCTATTTCTTATCACTTGGACGTTCCTTTAGAGAGAGAAGTGACAGGCGATTAATCAGCTTTGACGCTCCTGCCTCCAGGCTGGCAGGAGTTGTTGAATGGTCGGGGAGAGTGCACGAACTGGAGGTTGTCTGGACTCGCAGTGGTTCCAAGAAAGCAATAGTGGACGGTTCGGAATTGAGCAGGATCAGCGAACTGGTGGGTAAAATACCTGTGGTCAGCCTGACTCCGGAGGATGGGGAGCTGGTACAGGGAGAGCCACGTGCCCGCAGAAGATTCCTCGATATCGTGCTGGCTCAGACAGACATTCAATACCTGAAGGCGCTGAAACGTTACAGAAGAGCTCGAGCACAGAGGAATATGAGTCTAAGGCAGGGAAGGTTCCATCTGGCCGAAACTTACGAGGAAACTCTGGCAGACAGCGCGATCAGGATAAGGAACTGTCGCCGGCGGTTTGTCGAGCATATCCAGAGAGAATCACGGCAGACATACAGGGATATAAGCAGTGGAGATGAAGGGTTATCGATCAACTACCGACCCAATCCACCCCTGGCAGAAGATGACCGGACGGCAGTACTGGAAGCACTGGCTGCAGGCAGAGAAGCGGATCGGGAGAGGGGATTTACCGGCACGGGTCCTCACAGAGACGACCTGTTGCTGAAGATCGACGAAAGGGAATTAAAGACATACGGATCACATGGTCAGGCCAGAACGGCTCTGGCCACACTGAAGCTCGCAGAGGTCGCATACTACACAAAGATCTACAGGCGATCACCCATCCTGATAATGGATGAAGTTGCAACGGTACTTGACCGCAACAGGGTGGAAAACCTGATGAGAGTGCTGACAGAAATGTCATCTCAGGTCTTTATAACAACTCCTTCGGCATCGGATCTCGGTGAGCTGGCAGATATTGCAGAACGGGTAATAGAAGTAATGGATGGAACGATAAGGGTGGGGAATTGAACTCCAGAAAACCGGTCTTGCTCTCACATGTTATTAAGAGCTGGTTCGAGAGTTCCGATATGCGTACCGGTCTGTCAAAAGGCCGTCTTTTCCAGGAGTGGAAATCGCTCGTAGGGCCGCGTATCTCCGCCGTTTCCACCCCGATTGATGTCAGGGGTAAAACGTTGCTTCTTGAAGTAATGGATCCTGTGTGGAGGACTGAACTTTCTTTGATGCAGGAGAAGATTTTAAATGTGATTAACGAGCATCCTGAATTACCGGAAGTGAAAAAAATCCGCTTTATTGGAGGGCGGATCAAAGGAGTGAAATAGTGACCGAGAAGAAAGGCGGGGGGGGGCGGAAGAAGACAAAAACAGAAGCCTACGATGCTAAAAGCATCCAGGTTCTGAAGGGTCTCGAAGGCGTACGAAAACGCCCCGCCATGTACATTGGAAGTACCAGTACAACGGGTCTCCACCACCTCGTTTACGAAGTGGTGGACAACTCGATAGATGAAGCACTTGCGGGCTTTTGTACCAACATATCGGTGACTATTCAGGATGGTGACATAATCCGCGTTACCGACGACGGTCGCGGTATTCCCGTTGATACGCACCCGGAAATAAAGAAGCCGGCGGTCGAGGTCATCATGACCACTCTTCATGCGGGCGGGAAATTCGACAGCAAAACATACCAGGTATCCGGCGGGCTTCATGGAGTGGGTGTGAGCGTTGTAAATGCTCTTTCGGAATGGCTCGAAGTGGAGGTTGCCAGGGGTGGGGATGTTTACAGACAACGGTACGAAAAAGGGATTACGAAGGGGGTCCTGAAGAAGGCAGGCAAACGGAAGAAAACCGGTACTGTTGTGACTTTCAAACCCGATACCGAGATCTTCCAGGAGACAGAGTTCCACTACGATATCCTGACTCACCGGATGCGTGAGCTGGCCTTCCTGAATGCTGGATTGAAAATCACACTTGAAGACGCCAGAAAGGGACAGGAGAAGGAGAACACCTTTCACTATACCGGAGGTCTGATTGACTTCGTCCGTTTCCTGAATGAAAACAGAAACACATTTCATCCCAAGCCGATATTCATCACCGACGAGCGTGAACACGTAAAAGTGGAAGTTGCCCTGCAGTATCATGATGGATACCACGAAGACCTCTACAGTTTCGTCAATACTATCAATACACTGGAAGGCGGCACCCACCTCACCGGTTTCCGTTCCGCGTTGACGCGGACGATAAATAACTACGCCCAGAACAACAATCTGATGAAGAACGGAGCGAAATACAGCCTGACTGGTGACGACTGCCGGGAAGGACTGACTGCGATAATAAGCATTCAGGTGCCCGATCCACAGTTCGAGGGGCAGACAAAAACGAAACTGGGCAACAGCGAGGTCCGGGGTATCGTGGAATCGGTTGTGGGCGAAAAGCTCGCTTCCTTCTTCGAGGAAACTCCTTCCTATGCACGTAAGATCGTATCGAAAGTGGATGCAGCCGCACGTGCCAGAGACGCCGCCAGAAAAGCCAGGGAACTGGTTCGCCGCAAGACTGTTCTGGAATCGGGCACCCTGCCAGGCAAGCTGGCGGATTGTGCAATCAGGGACCCCGAGAGCTCGGAACTTTACCTTGTGGAGGGAGATTCGGCGGGCGGAAGCGCCAAAGCAGGTCGCGACCGCAGTTTCCAGGCGATCCTGCCGCTGAAGGGAAAGATCCTGAATGTGGAGAAGGCGCGTCTGGACCGGATCCTTGCCAACGAAGAGATACGCACGATCATTACTGCCATCGGTACCGGATTTGAGGATGATTTCGATATTGAAAAGGCCAGATACGGTAAAATCATCCTGATGACCGATGCCGATGTGGACGGCGCTCACATAAGAACGCTCCTGCTTACTCTATTCTTCAGGTACATGAAACCGCTCATAAGGGAAGGACTCATCTTCATTGCACAGCCGCCGCTATATCTGGTTAAGAACGGCAGGGAAGAGATCTACGCCTACAGCGACAAGGAGCGGGACATAGCATTGAAACGGATCGGGAAGAAGGGCTCCTCGATTCAGCGATACAAAGGTCTGGGTGAGATGAATCCGGACCAGCTCTGGTCGACCACGATGGATCCCGAAACGCGCACTCTGCTGCAGGTCACCATGGAGGATGCCCACGAAGCGGATAGAATATTCTCTCTGTTGATGGGCGATCTGGTTGAGCCGCGCAGAAACTTCATCGAAAAAAACGCCAAGTACGTTAGAAATCTGGACGTTTAAAGATTATGACAACACTTCACCGACAGAGAATAGTGCCCGTTAATATCGAAGAAGAAATGAAGTCCTCTTACATCGACTACTCGATGTCTGTAATCGTGGCCAGGGCCCTGCCCGATGTACGTGACGGACTGAAACCTGTTCACCGAAGAATCCTGTACGGCATGAGAGACCTGGGCCTTCACCCCAATCGGGCTCACAGAAAGAGTGCAAGACTGGTCGGTGACGTGCTCGGAAAATATCATCCGCACGGAGACTCGGCGGTTTACGACAGCCTCGTTAGAATGGCTCAGGTGTTTTCACTGCGCTATCCGCTGGTTGACGGCCAGGGCAATTTCGGCAGTATCGATGGAGATTCCGCAGCTGCGATGAGATATACCGAGTGCAGGCTGACACATATAGCTGCCGAGATGCTGCACGACCTGGACAAGGATACTGTGGGCTGGTCGGCCAATTTCGATGAAACACTGAAAGAACCGCAGGTTCTGCCATCGAGACTCCCGAACCTTCTCGTCAATGGCGCTTCGGGTATTGCCGTCGGTATGGCAACGAACATCCCTCCTCACAACCTGACCGAAATTGTACACGGACTGTTTCACCTGATCGAGAATCCCGACTCCGAGATCGAGGATCTCATGGAGCATATCAGCGGACCCGATTTCCCGACAGGAGGAATTATCTACGGCAGACAGGGTATAGTGGACGCTTATAAAACAGGGCGTGGGAGGGTGATTGTAAGGGCAAGAGTTCACATCGAAGAAGTGAAGGACCGCGAACGGATAGTCATCACCGAAATACCCTATCAGGTGAACAAATCGAAACTGATCGAGAATATTGCCGAGCTGGTTCGAGAAAAGCGTGTTGAGGGGATTTCGGATCTCAGGGATGAGTCTGACAGGGACGGCATGAGGGTCGTCGTCGAATTGAAACGAGACGCGCCGGCCGAAGTAATCGTAAACAAGCTGTACAAACTGACCCAGCTTCAGAACACATTTGGTGTCATCAACCTGGCGCTTGTAAACGGTCAGCCTGTTGAGCTCAACCTCAAGGAAACGCTGCAGGCCTTTCTCGACTTCCGCCACAATGTGGTGGAGAGGCGCACACGCTACGAACTGGCACAGGCGGAAGCCAGAGCGCACATCCTGGAGGGACTCCGGATCTGTGTCGACAATATCGATGAGATCGTGGCACTTATCAAGAACGCCAAAGATCCCGAGGCCGCCAGAAAGCAGCTGAAAAAGAAGTTCGAGCTGTCCGACGTTCAGGCTCAGGCCATCCTCGATATGAGGCTTGCACGCCTGACCGGTCTGGAAAGGCAGAAGATCGAGGATGAATACAGAGAGCTGATCGAAAAGATCGCCCACTTCAAAGAGGTCCTGGCCAATCGCGGCCTGCGCATGGTTATAGTCAGAGAGGAACTGGAGGAAATACTCGAGAAGTATGGTGACGACCGGCGCACGGAGATCCTGGAGGATGCCGGGGAATTCAACATGGAGGATCTCATCGCGGAAGAGGATATGGTCATAACCATTTCTCACCACGGCTATACCAAGCGAATACCGGTATCGACCTACCGACGCCAGGGTCGCGGAGGAAAGGGGATCAAGGGTGTGGGCACCAGAGAGGAGGATTTCGTCGAACACCTCTTCGTGGCATCGACTCACTCATACATCCTCTTCTTCACGAACCGGGGCAAGTGCTACTGGCTGAAAGTTTACGATATCCCGCAGGGAGGACGACTGGCCAAGGGCAGACCGCTCATCAACCTGATTCAGGTTGAGAAGAACGAGACGGTTCGAGCGATGGTTCCGGTCCGTACATTTGAGGAGGGCAAATTCATCATCTTCAGCACCTCCAGGGGGCTGGTGAAAAAAACACCTCTCAAAGACTACGGCAATCCGCGTCGGGACGGCATCATAGCGATCGACATTCTGGAGAACGACGAACTGATAGAGGCGAACCTGACCGACGGTTCATGCGATATACTGCTCGGTACGAAAAAAGGTATGGCGATACGCTTCCATGAGGAAGATGTCCGCCCCATGAGCAGGAATACAAGAGGCGTGAAGGGGATAACACTGGGCAAAGAAAGCGACGGAGTGGTCGGGATGGTTGTCGTACGGCGCGAAGGATACATCCTGACAGTTGCAGAATTCGGTTATGGCAAGCGAACCAAAATCAGCGAATATCCTGTCCGGCGAAGGGGAGGTAAGGGTGTTCTGACGATGAAGAGCAGCGACAGAAACGGCGATGTTCTTACCGTCCAGGAGGTGGTTGACACAGACGAACTGATGCTGATAAACAGGTCGGGTCTGATCATCCGTCAGGCGGCCAGAGATATATCCGTTATTGGCAGGAATACCCAGGGCGTGCGTTTGATGAACATCGAGGAGGGGGACACTATTGTGGATGTCGCCCGCGTTGCCGAAAAGGATGAAACAGCTATAGCATCTGAGGCCGTGAGTGAGGATGTGGAGGAAGGAGAGGAGACAGGCTGATCAGGGGCGGATCAGGTTGTTGACACCTGTGTGGACTTTTCCCGGACAATCTTTCTAACTTGTTATTATTTATGGAGTTATACCTTTCAATCTGCTAATTACCGATGTGGATAAACTCTACTGAAAGGTGGATAAATGTCATTATTCTGTTCGATCCTGGAAATCAGATGAACCTGAAGCACAATCTGTGTATATTTGACACAAGCGTTTTCACGTATGTGTAGCAGAATGACAACACATCGGAGTGACAATAAAGTCTCGGCTCAATCAGGAAACCGTGAAAAATGCCTGAGAACAGCATGTTGTAAGCGGTTTCTCCAATTATTCCTCATTGGCACGAAGTATGCTCGTATATCGTCTGATGAAGGGCATACTGAATCGTTCGCCTGTTGTCATCGGGAACACCGCACGTTCCCAAACAGGCAAGGAGTAATTCAATGAAGAACAGATGCTGGGCGGTTCCGATCGTTATACTGGTTGTAGCCATGACCGGTCTGTCGGTGGATGCTCAGGAGGATCCGCGACGAGTCAGAGGTGATTACCGAGTCGACAGCGGAGACATACTGAACAGAGATCTGATAGTTGAGAACGGTACTCTTACCGTTGACGGTGAGATTCGTGGCTGGGTAGTTGTTTCCGACGGTGACGCATTCATCAGGGGTACTGTTCAGGGGCTTGTAGTAGCCATATACGGCGATGTGATCGTCCTGAACAGCGGTCTCGTTCAGGGCGATGCCGTGAGCATAGAGGGGGATGTGGTGATGAGAGGATCGGGCGTTGTCACCGGAAGCAAATGGACAACCACGCGCCAGGGTCTGGAGAGACAGGGGCGCGAGGTGGACTGGGCACGCATTGTGCGCCAATCCGGCGTACTGAGCGACCTGAGGGAAGGGGGCCGAGAAAAGCCCAGCCGCGGACGCGATTGGGGCGTCGACTGGACTGATAAATGGGATTATGGGCGATGGACCTCCTATCAATTCGCATACACCGGGGATTTCCCTCTCGGCTGGTTCTGTTACAACCGTGTCGACGGGATGACGATCCAGGGGGAGATATTCAACAGCCAGTTCGACTGGGGTAGCGCGGCAACCTCCTTCTATGGCGGAGCCGGTTATGCTTTCGCCAGTAAGGAGTTTTACTACCGGCTTGGATTGAACCGCTACTTCTTCCCCGGAACACCGATTGAAATCGGTATAGCCATGTTCCGGCAGCTGGAAACCGAGGATGCCTGGTACATAACTCCCAACGAGAACGACGTTAACGCCCTGCTGGCCCGGTACGACTGGTATGACTACTACCGGGTGGAAGGTATGCAGGCACACTTGAGATTCAAACCGGTCAGATGGGTGCAGTTGGGTGTCCGTTATTCGCAGGACAACGAGAGTGCGGCCGAAAAGGTGACAAACTGGTCCATCTTCGGCGGTGAGAGGATCTTTCGGGAGAATAAATGGCTTACCGGTTACGACCACGATCCGCTCTTGAACCAGTACGCGGTTGCCGATGAAGGTGAGATCAAACGCCTCATTTACACCGTGGGCCTCGATCTGACATCCGGTTCCCACCAGAGGCCGTCACGGGGAGTGGAGATAAACGCCACGATCGAAAAGGCCGAACATCAGGGCATCGGATTCGGTGATCCCTTCACCTACGAGAGAATGCTGCTGGAGCTGGAGGCCTACCAGAGGTTGAGCCGCATCGACCATCTTGCCCTGCGGGTCAGGGTAGGATCCTCGACCGTGGAGCCGGCCTTCACCATTCCCGTTCAACACATGTACTACCTGGGTGGGGTGGGCAGCCTGCGCGGTTACGAATTCAAGCAGTTCACCGGGAATCGCCTCTTTCTGGGAACCCTCGAATACACGCTGGGTGCAGACGGAAGATCGCCATTTTTTGGTGACTGGGCCCTGACATTCTTCTATGACTACGGGCTTGCATGGAACGCCGATCCAGAAGCTGAAATTGATGCCGAACTGACTCCTGAAGAACCGATGAGGAGCATAGGTGCAGCAGTGGCACCATTTGGGTGGGGAGGATTGAGGATCGAAGTGGCTAAACCACTCGATAGTGTCCACGATACAGATGAAAAAGACCTCACCTATTACATCCGCTGGTCGTTTGATTTCTAAGGAGTGCACAGGTGATCGAAT
>CAZWVF010000038.1:9681-26830 GCA_964637695.1 uncultured Gemmatimonadota bacterium
AAAAGAGAAACAGACACTGAAAGCCCTGCTGGTTACGCTGGTGCTCCTGCTGGTAACGTCTTCCATGCTCTTTGCTCAGAGCCAGCCCCGGGTTTTGACGAAATGGTTCACTCCCGATACCGACAGGCCTCTGCGGGTGAAGATCAGGGGCGATGGTGCAGAGATACTCCTTGAAAGCGTAGGCCGCAACTTGCAGGGCAGGGCTCGATACAGGTATCACGAGAATCAATTCTCAGGTACGCTTGACTGGGTACCGGAAAGGAACCTGTTCGAGGCTGAACTCGACATGCGGCTTTCCTCCTTCGATACCGATGAGGAGGGCCAGGAATCAGAGCTGGAAATACTTCTACCCCGCAACTCCGAAGTCGACCTCGATGTCTCTCTGAAGGCAGGGGTACTGAAACTTGACGGTGAAAATCTGACCTTTGACAATCTCAATCTGGCGCTGTGGGCCGGGGAACTAAACGCTTCATTTCCCTCAGTGTCGAAAAAAGTAATCGATCGGGTTGAGATAGACGTCAAAATGGGTGAGATGCGCATAGAGAACCTGGGAAATCTTGCATTTGAATTCCTCGATATCAACGGATTTGCCGGTGAAATAGTGCTGGACTTCAATGGTAAACTTAAAATGCGCCGGGAAGTCAGGGTTGACCTCGAATTGGGATCGATGACGATAATAGTACCGGTTGGCATGACCGTCAGAGCAAGAATAAGCAAACTGGGTTTCCTGGCTGAAGTGGATGTGCCGGGTGGATGGAGAAGAGATGGCAGGTATGTCTATTCACCGGGGGCCAGCAGGAATGTGGCCGATCTCAGACTCGATCTGCAGGGCGGGATCGGCGAAATAGTGATAAGAGAGAAGTAGCGAATTTAAAGTACAAATCCGAAACCTGTCGACAATTGTGGGGGGTCGAGTGTTTCAGAGGCTGGGTGCGCTTGTAATAGCTGTTGGGCTGATTCCGTCAGCTGTCTCCGGGCAGGAAGCGGATCCCTCGATTTCCATAGGCGAGGTGTATCGCCAGGAAGGGGAGCTCAGGTTCTCAATAGAGACTACAGGGCTCTTCGACGCTGAAGCACAACGGACTGTCAGGCAGGGCGGCACGGCAGCAATCGACTATACGGTCGAACTGTACCGCCGGCGTGCGGGCTGGTTCGACACCCACGTATCAACCCGTCCCATTCCATTCAGGGTCAGCTTCGATGCCTTCGATCGAAAATATCGACTGCTCGGCACTGACATCAGGCTGAAATCCGAGAGCTTCGATGAAGTAGTCACCCAGTGCACCAGGCTGGAAGGTGTGTTGATGGGATCGATGGATGAACTGGGTCTCGATATGAACGCAACCTACTATTTCGTTGTACGAGTAAGCTACCAGCCGATGACAGTGGAAACAATCGATGAGCTGCGGAACTGGATGAGCAAACCGAGTGATCAGTCTGCTGCGAGGGAACAGGGTGGAGGATCCTCTACAGGGATTGGTACGAGGATTGCAAGAGCTCTAATGAGTGCAGCAGGCTATGGGGAGGAGGAGCTCCAGGGTGAAAGCGAGCGGTTCAGACCGGTCGACCTTCCGGAGCGATAACCTGTGCCCGGTTCAACTCCCCCCGTCTATATATTCTTCGCCTGGGTCATATTCCTGGCTTTCGTGATCACGATCATCGTTGGTTACAGGTGGAGACATCCGGAGAGATACAGTCGGTTCCAGCTGAAGCTGACTCTGGCCTTGATCCTCTTTCTGCTCATACCGACAGTTCCCCTGCTCTATGTATCGGGTAGTGCGGTGGATGTCATCAGGGCCTTTTTCGTGCGACTTCCCGTGGACGAGGCAATGGAGAGCGGACTCGATGTAGTGAGACTGGCTCTGACGAGTGAGGAGCTGAGCCTGCAGGCCTGGGGTAATGAGGTCACGGGAGAAGGAGCGGAGTCGACAACCGGTCTCATTCCCCCGGATTTCACCATGCAGTTCAGCCGGGACGAAACGGGTAACTGGGTAATAGGTGAATTCAGAACGGCAGCCGGAAGAAGCGGGCCTGGAACCGATACGCTGGCTGCAGATCCTCCCGATCCCCGCATCGAGCAACCGCAGGTGCTTGCCGAAGTAGAGTTTACATGGGATGAGCGTACGCTCTTCAACTATCGCGACAGGGGAGTTTATATGGCCCTGATCAAACCCTCTGAAAACGATGCTGTCGAGTGCGCCGGAATCTGGGTGGATCCACAGATTGTCAGGGCGAGATACGCCCTGGAGGAAGGACTTGACAGTTTCAGGATCATAACGAGGCTTGGAGGCACCGGATTGCAGGAGGGCCTCTGGATCATTGCCAGTCTCTGGCTTGTCATATTGACTGTCGGTGCGTTCTTCGCCGCCCGTCTGCTGGCCGGAGGGGTCAGCAATCCGGTTCTGGGACTGGCAAAGGGGATGGCGGCAGTAGCTGAAGGCAACCTGAATGTCCGGGTGGATGTTGAGGCGCGGGATGAAATGCAGGTTCTTGTCGATTCGTTCAATACGATGACCGATCAGCTTAAGGAGGCGCGCGATCGCATCATCCTTGTTGAAAAGCAGGCCGCATGGAGAGATGTTGCCCGCGGGATTGCCCATGAGATAAAGAACCCTCTGACCCCGATACAGATCGGACTGCACCGCGTGCGGGCCAGGCTGGAATCGGATGGGACGTGGGAAACAGATACGGCGATAAGGGAATCGATCCAGACCATGAATGAGGAGGTGGAAGCACTCCGCCGGATGGCGGCCTCGTTCAGTGAGTTTGCGCAACTGCCGCAGCCGAGCATGGAACCGGCCGATCTGGAATCAGTGGTCAGAAACGCTGTTGCCCTCTTCCAGGAGGGATCGCAGACAGCCCGTCTCAACGTCTGGGTTATAGGACAGATTCCAGCTCTCAAAATGGACGCCGACCTGACCAAGAGGGCCATGATCAACCTTGTCAAGAATGCGGTTGAATCGGTTGAATCGGCGGGAGGCGGGGAGGTGAACGTGGTGCTCGAAAGAAAGGGAGATTCTGTGCAGGTGGAAGTGAGGGACAGCGGGATCGGTTTCGAACCGGAGGATGCGGCCAAGCTCTTCTATCCCGACTACAGCACCAAATCGAGAGGCACGGGGCTGGGGCTTTCAATGGTTGCACGGATCGTGGCAGATCACTCGTGGCAGATAACCGCAGAAAGCGATGGGCATCAGACAGGAGCGGTTATGAGGATCCGGATCGATCTCGATCATGAAGAACTCACCGCACCCCTGGAAGGACTCAGATGAACGGTTCTGTTCTCATTATTGATGATGAGCCGGGAATCCGCAGCAGCCTGCGCGGACTCCTGGAAGATGAAGGGTATCATGTTTCCGAGGCACCCACAGGAGAGGAGGGGATCCAGGCGGCAGACGAGGTCTCTCCCGATCTGATAATGCTCGATATCGTGCTCGGCGGGATTGATGGACTGGAGGTGCTGGCCCGTCTTGTTGAGAAGGGCTATGAATATCCGATTATCGTGATGTCCGGCCATGCAACGCTGGATAATGCGATCAGGGCCATCAGGCTGGGTGCTACGAATTTCCTCGAGAAGCCGCTGGCGGCAGAGAAAGTGCTGGCCGAGGTGTCAACCGCCGTTGAACTGGCGAAGCTGCGACGGGAAAATGAGAATTTGAAGGCTGAAATCGGTTACCGGTACACCATGGTAGGTGAATCACCGGTGATGCAGAGATTGCGGGAAAGGATAAGAAAGGTCGCCCCCACGAAGGCAACGGTTCTCATCCTGGGAGAGAGCGGATCGGGAAAAGAACTCGTTGCACGGGCGGTTCATGCTTACAGCGACAGAGCGGACAGATCTTTCGTACAGGTCAACTGTGCAGCGATTCCAAAGGATCTGATCGAATCTGAATTGTTCGGCCATGAGAAGGGATCTTTCACAGGAGCCGCATCTATGCATCGTGGAAGATTCGAGCAGGCCGACGGGGGCAGTATCTTTCTTGATGAGGTGGCGGATACCAGCCTCGAAACGCAGGCCAGGCTGCTCAGGGTACTGCAGGAGGGTGAGGTGCAGAGGGTGGGAAGTGAAAAGATAATGGTTGTGGACGTAAGGGTTGTGGCGGCCTCCAACCAGAACCTGGCTCTCCTCATGAAGGAGGACAGATTCCGTGAGGATCTCTACTACCGTCTCAACGTGCTGCCCATTCAGGTTCCCCCTCTTCGCGCCAGGCTCGAAGATATTCCGGAGCTGGCCGCAGAGTTCATATCGCAGTTTGCACGTGTGAACAACCGGCATCCCGTCGAACTGACCGACGGCGGTGTCGAAGCGCTGATGACAAGCAGCTGGCCCGGCAACGTTCGGGAGCTGAAAAACGCTGTTGAGAGGCTGATGATTCTTCATGAAGGTACGAGTGTTGGATCAGAGGAGGTTGAGGAGGTCCTTCCCTCTGCAGGAAGGGCCGAAGAGCCATCCGACGATGTTGATGAATCAGATTTGAGCCTGAGGGACAGACTTGAAGCGTATGAGGCGAAACTTCTCGCCCGGGAACTGCAGAAGAACAATGGCGTTGTCTCAAGGGTAGCCGAACGACTCAATACAGATCGTGCCAATCTGTACAGAAAGTTGAAGCGGTACGGATTGAAATGATCTCACCGGAAAGCGCCGCCCGGTCCCCACTGCTGGATTTGTGGAGGGCGGAGATTACTTCAACAGAACTGTTTGCAACTTTCCTCGAATATCTTCAACGGTCAAAGAGGTTCGAAATTCCTGCTCTTCCCGGTTCCCTGGGAGCGGTCCTGCTTGCTGCCGCTGCAGGGGAACTTCCCGAATCGAAAACGGTGGCTATCCTGCCCGATCAAGAGGAAGCGGAAGAGACTGCCCACGATCTGGCTGCCATGGTCGGAAATGAAGTGGTCCGCCTCCTGCCGAGGTGGCCTTTCGATCCTTACGAAGAGTTGAGCCCCTCCCCACTGATATCCTACGAGAGACACGATGCACTTCTGCATCTGGAGAGAAGCGGCAGGAGGATCGTCGTGACTTCAGCGCCGGCACTTACCATCTGGTCACCCGATCTCTCTGCGCTTCAGGCCAGGGAACAACAGATAATGGAAGGAGAGGAGAGGCGGTTCGACGAACTGGTCTCGACCCTGCTTCTCCTGGGATACGAGCGGAATGATCTGGTGGAAGGACCGGCGGAGTTTGCGGTTCGGGGAGGCCTGATCGATATCTCGCCACCCCATCTTCAGCAGGGTGTTCGACTGGAGTTCTGGGGAAACACAATCGAAGCGATCAGGGAATTCAAGCTGAGTGACCAGAAGACTGTGGGCGGGCTCGGGCGGGTAAGGATCCCTCCTGTACGGGAGGTGACTGTTGATCAGAATGTCTGCCGTGTTGCTGCAGAGAGGGCAGCAGTTGAACTGGAGGGCGGAATTGTGGCGGACACACCTTTGGAGAGGGCTCTCGAAAGAGAGCAGTTGTGGGAGGGTCTCGAATGGTATCTGCCGCTGTTGACAGAGAGAACTGCCACACTGGCAGATATCATACCGGAGGGGGCGATAGTTGCGGTATGGGAACCGGAACGGGTAAACGAATTGATACACAACATCCACCGGCGTGCTGCAGAGAATTACTCCTCTGCAGAATCTCCGGAAGGGTGGCTCCCGCCACAGAGGATTCTGACACCAGCGGATGTTTTGAAAACGCTTCGGGAATCTCACAGTGGGGTCGATTTTCCACTGATTGTATCGGGTGAGGGTGAGGTTGTGCACTGTGAGGCAACAAGAGTTCCTGCAGTGGCAGGGGATTTCGATCTGCTGAGAGAAGAGATCGGGCGTTTTCGGAAAGATGGAATAGTACCGACGATACTGGTTGAAGAGGAGGGACAGAGAGATCGGCTTGAAGATCTGCTGAGCAGTCAGGAAGAAAGCGGTCCACGACTGATACTGGGTCAGCTGGGGGCTGGATTCGTATGGAAGGAGGCGAATCTGGCCGTCTGGCCGGATCACGAGCTTTTCATGAGATCCCGTCGCAGCCATCGCCTGCGGGTCAGGGGACATAGTGCCATCCGTTCATATCAATCGCTCACCACCGGTGATCTGGTTGTTCACATAGATCACGGAATCGGCCGCTACGAGGGACTTCGAAGCCTCTCGGTGGATGGGCTGCAGACCGAACTGCTGGAGCTGGCGTATGCCGGAGGGGACAAGCTTCTGGTTCCGATAGACCAGATGGCCCGGGTTCAGAGGTACATAGGACAGGGTGAAGAGAGCGTACCGTCATTGAACACACTTGGCTCGGTTGCGTGGCAGCGTACCATCGAGAGGGCAAAACGCGATCTCCTGGAAATGGCTGAAGAACTTGCCAGGCTCTATGCGATACGTTCCACGGCAGGGGGAACTGCATACCCGCCTGATGATATTTTCATAGAGGAGCTTGAAGCTTCCTTCCCCTATGCGGAAACCCACGATCAGGCCAGAGCGGTTCAGGAGGTGAAGGAGGACCTGGAATCTACAAGGAATATGGACCGCCTTATCTGTGGTGACGTGGGATATGGAAAAACAGAAGTGGCGATCCGGGCATCGTTGAAAGTGATCGAGGGGGGAGCCCAGGTTGCAGTTCTTGTACCGACCACGATCCTGGCTCAGCAGCACCTGGAGACATTCAGGGAGCGTCTCGACGGATTTCCTGTGCGAATTGAAATGCTCAGCCGGTTCAGGACGAAGTCTCAGCAGAGGAAAACCCTGCAAGATCTGGCAGGCGGTCAGGCAGACCTCGTGATCGGCACCCACAGGCTTCTGAGCGGTGACGTCACCTTTTCCAATCTCGGTTTGATAGTAATCGACGAGGAACACCGTTTCGGGGTGCGGGCAAAGGAGAAACTGAAATCAATACGGGCTCAGGCGGATGTGTTGAGTCTTACCGCAACCCCGATTCCGCGAACCCTGCACATGTCACTGCTGGGCATCCGGGATATCTCCGTCATCACAACACCTCCCGAAGACAGGATGCCCATACATACCGAGGTCGTGAAATTTGACGAGGAGATAATCGAAGATGCGATCCGCAGCGAACTTCAGAGGGGGGGACAGGTATTCTTCGTGCATAATCGCGTCCAGTCCATCGATTCGGCACTCCGGCTGGTACAGCGCCTCATACCCGAAGCCAGGGTTGGGCTTGCGCACGGGCAGATGAGGGAGGGGATGCTGGAGAAGTCGATGATAGATTTCACGTCGGGGGCAACCGAGGTACTCGTCTCGACGATGATTATCGAGTCGGGACTCGATCTGCCGAACGCGAATACCCTTATAGTCAACCGGGCAGACAGACTCGGTCTTGCACAATTGTACCAGTTGAGGGGCAGGGTGGGACGCTCGAGCCAGAAGGCATTTGCATATTTCCTGGTTCCGAAGGGACGCCGGCTGACCCGGGATGCCCGCCAGCGGCTCCAGGCGGTCCAGCAGCATTCCGAGCTGGGAGCAGGTCTCAACCTTGCCATGCGCGACCTCGAGATAAGAGGAGCGGGGAACCTGCTGGGGGCCCAGCAGCACGGACACATAGCCGCGGTGGGATACGACCTCTATCAGGAGATGCTGGCAGAGGCTGTGGCCGAGATGCAGGAGACTCCGGGGAGCGTCTGGAGTCCGCCCAGACTCGAATTGCCGGGAGAGGCTTACCTGCCCGAAGAGTATGTATCGATACCGGGTCTTAGGCTCGAGTTCTACAGTCGGGCGGTCGAGGCCCGAAGCGTTGAAGAGATAGGAGAACTTTACAGTGAGTTGAGGGACAGGTTCGGGTTGCTGCCGGCGGCGGCCGCTGCACTGATTGATGCTTCTTTTATAAGAGTAGCCGGTGCGGAACTGGGGCTCGATTCGCTGGTAATACAGAAGGATATCGTGACCGGAGTATTTCCAGGGGATCGCGTATTCGACAGATCGATGTGGGAGAATCTGCTGGTGAGGTTGGATCAAGAAGTGCGATTTGCGGGTGACTCTCCGCTCACCTTTGAAGTGAAACTCAAGGAATCTGCTCCGCCGGAGCAGATAAGAGAGGTCAGAAACCTCTTGCTGAAAGAGAAGGAAGCTCGATACGTTACTGCGCTAATCAATGAAAATCCGGATCGAAGAGAATCAGATGATGGTTAACAAAAATCGATACTTAACACTTTCGGGCCTGACTCTTCCCCTGCTCGGCATTCTTGTGAGCATCGGTCTGACAGGATGTGGTCAGAAAGAGTACGGCGACCGGGTAGTGGCAAAGGTGAACGGTCTAGAGATTACCCTGGGAGTATTCCAGAATTTCTACAGACCGCGTCCGAATGAATTCAGAACACTCGAGGGACAGGTTGAAGTGCTGAACGAGAGCCTGGATGACCTTATCGGGTATAAATTGATCCAGGAGGGCGGGCGTGCCGACAAGCTGCACAGGACAGACGATTTCAAGCGCCGCCGTGAAAGACATATAAAGGATCTTCTCAACAGACTCGTCAAGCAGCTCGAAATAGTTGAAGCGATCTCAATCACCGATGCAGAAATTGACAGCCTGCTCAGCCGCTCACTCGTTGAAAGACATTTTCAGCATATCATCACGCTGAATCAAACTGCCGCCCTTGAAGTGAAGGATCGCCTTTTGGCGGGTGAAGACTGGGGGAGTGTGGCAGTCGTTTACTCGAAAGACAACGAAGTCGCGCTTCACAGGGGCGATCTCAAATGGCTGGCCTGGGGAGAGGGGCCGTTCAGTGTCTACCCCGATCTGCAGCCCATTGCTTACGAGATACCTGTAGGAACATGGCAGGGCCCGATCCAGGTGGGGAAAGAATATCACTTCATCAATGTCCTGGAGGAAAGGACCCGCCAAAGAGGTTCCCCAGAGGAGGAGAGGGCAGCAGCGTATTCCAGGATATTCTCAGACAGACAGGAGCAGATGGAACAGGATCTGTCGAACCGGATGTGGTCGGGCAAGGGTTTTCATCTGGACGAGGATCAGTTCAGATGGCTCATCGATGAGTTAAACGATTCATTCGAAAGAGATGCAGCCAACAACCCTCTTCCTGAACTGTCTCGAGAGGACAGCAGGAGGGTGATCGTACGTTCCAATTCAGATCCCTATACAGCCGCAGATCTGCTGGAATACATCGAGCTTCTCACTCCCCGGGAGAGAGACAACAAGTTGTCGCTGAATGACTGGAGAAGTACCTTTGTAAACTGGATCATTATAGATCAGGTGGCCGAATATGCCACTTCGAAAGGCTATCGCAGGAATCCCGGCATAATTGCAGCAGGAATACAGTTTACAGACAGCAGGCTGTATGCCCTCAAGCTGGAGAACCTCAGAAGTGGTGCCAGGCCGGCCACCGACCAGGAACTTCAGAGATACTATGAGGAGAATCCGCAGTTCTTCGATCTACCGGAACGCAGACAGATCGTGGAGGTGCTTGTCGCAACCAGAGAAGAGGCTGAAAACCTGCTGCGCAGGGCAAAAGCCGGGGAGAGCATGGCCATGCTGGCCGGACAATACACCATCAGACCGGGATTCAGGGAGCGTTCAGGTCGCTTTGCCTCGATAAGCAGGGAAGAATTCGGTGCGCTCGGAGAAGCCGTTTTTGAAACGCCCCTTGATGAATTCGGTCCTGTTGTGGAGACGCCTCTCGGTCTCTCGATCTATCAGGTTACAGAGATTCGGCCTCCGCACGTAATCAATCTGGAAGACGTTAAAGATAACCTGCGTGAGAATTTCAGGATCCAAATGGCGAAAACCCTCGTTGAGGATTTCAAGGCCGAGGCAAGAGAGCGTTCGAGAATCTGGAAAAACGAGGAGGCCGTCAGAGAGTGGGCAGAAAAGATCGTGGCATGGCGCGAAGCAGTCAACAGTGATTCAACGGAAACAGTTCCACCAGATAACAGATGAGGTGCCTCCTGTCGAATATGACTTGTCAGAAGTTGACCGCGCGCCGTCTGGTGTCTCTGTTCGTACTTGCTGCCCTGGTTCTTTCGGGAGCCTGCACCAGAAGATCGGAACCGCCGGTGGTCATAGCTCAGGTCGGTGACGCCAACCTGACCATGGAGGATCTTCGGAGCCAGGTTCCCGATCAGGTCCTCAATAATGCCGGTCAGCAGGATCTGCTCGAATATGTGAACCAGTGGATGCGCAGCGAGCTGCTCTATCAGACCGCAGAAGAGATGGGCTACGGCAGCGACAGCAGAGTGGAGCGAAGGGCAAGACAGGCACGCCGGGACATCATCATAGATGTATTCCTCGAGGATGAACTCGATATGCGCCCGTTTATCTCTGACAGGGAAATATCCTCCTATTATCAGAATAATCTGACCTCTTTTACTCGTGCCGAGGCCGAAGTTCAGGCAGAGATCCTCTGGTTCGAAGATGCGGCTCATGCAGAACTGGCCAGGGGGGCGCTCAACGAGGGCAGAACATTTTCAGAGGTTGCGGCCGATTCAGCGTTCGGGATCATGGCGACGAATCTTGAATCCCGGTATCTTTCCCGGATTGAACTGGGTGATGAACTGGGAGATGCGGTATTCGGGATCAGAGAGGGTACACTGAGCAGACCAGTCCAGGTGGACGACAGTTATGTTCTGATACGGGTTGTCGACCGGCAGGAGGCCGGATCGGTGCGTTCGATGGCAGAGATACGCGACGAAATATTAATGCGCCTCACGAGCGATCTGCGGGATATGAAACTGGATGAACTGCTCTCGCGATTGCTCGAGCTGGCAGATGTCTCAATCAACATTGAGGCGGGCCTCGACGTCCTTGGCAGGGAAAGACTCCCATGAGACGCCTGCTGTCAGGCTCGCTGCTCTCGCTGGCGATGGTCGCAACTGTTGCTTTACAGGTGGAGGGACAGGTAGCGACGGAATCGGCGGGCGGGAGACAGCCTATAGACGGCATAGCAGCGATAGTCGGCAGCGAGATAATTCTGAAGAGCGAAGTGGAAATGCTTTTTCAACTGAGGATTCAGGAGGACCGAATCGATTTCGGCTCGATGACAGAATCAGAAAAAGAGGAACTTCGTTCCACCCTGCTCGACGGACTGATCGATCAGTCGCTGATGGTGGCCAGGGCTCTGCGCGATTCGATCGTGGTGGAGAGGAGTGAGGTGGTGGAGGCGCTCGACCGGTGGGTCGCCGAACTGCAGGCGAACTTCGGTGGCGAGAGTGCCTTCCAGCAGCAGCTGGACCGGGAGGGGATAACGCTGTCGGAGCTGAGAAGGCGCAGGCGGCCGATGATACGTGATCAACTTCTCAGAACAAAACTACAGCAGGAACTGGGTATCGGGCGACCGACAGCAGTATCGAGAAGAGATGCCGAAAGGTTTTTACTCGATTACAATGAAGAGCTCATGTTTGTCAGGCATATTGTACTGGAGCCGCCATCCGATCTCGATCCCCGGACAGTGGCGAGAGAGCGGATCAGTGACCTGAGAGAGCAGATAGTCAGCGGGCGATCAACTTTTGAAGCTGTTGCCCGCGAATTCTCCGATGATACCGGCAGCGGACAGCAGGGCGGCGATCTGTTATCTGCCCCCAGGGGAACCTATGTTGCCAGCGTTGACAGTACTATCTGGAATATTCCGATAGGAGAGGTCTCTCAACCGGTCGAGAGCCAGTTCGGCTGGCATATCATAGAGGTCGTTTCGCGCGACGAGGAAAAGGCGCATGCCAGGCATATTCTCATCCAGGGAGCCGAAGCGGGATCAGCAACACGAGCACTGGCAGACACTCTCGCCCTGATAGAGAACGCTCTCGAAAGGGGTGAATCGTTCATAGATCTGGTGGCCAGGTTCAGCGACGAGGAGGGTGCTGCCGAAAAGACTGGATACTTCGGAATGCTCTTCCTGCCCCTCTCCGCCACCGATCCTGGTCTCTCACAGGAATGGCTCGACGCCCTTGAAAATCTCGAACCGGGTGATTGGGCGGGCCCCCTGGAGCGGGAAAACAGGGTTTACTACGTTCAGCGCATCCCGTGGGACAGAACCACCGTGGATATGGTTCTTCGAAATGACTTCTCCCGGGTCGAACTGATAGTTCAGCAGATGCGCAGCCAGGAGGAATTCAGGGAGTGGCTGGATGAACTTCGCAGAGAGACCTATATAGAGATCAAGAAGGATTGATATAATCTTCCGTCATGACCGGCGGGATTCCACAAAAGAAAGAGATGACCGGCGCCGGGGATGTCCGGCTCCTGCTCACAGTCGGCGATCCTGCCGGCATAGGACCCGAAGTCGTTCTCAAGGCTCTGCTCAAGCTGTCGGCTGAAGATCTGGGACCGGTGGGTGTTATCTCTCCCCCTCTTCTGCTGGAACTTGCCGCAGCCAAGTTCAATTTGCCTCTGCCGGCAGGGCCCGGCTTCAGGGTGATACCACCCGATGACATTCAATCCGAAGATGAAGATGCTATGGAAGAGGTGCTCTTCTGCGGCCGGAACCGGATCGTGAGCGCCCGGATTGCCCTGGCCAGTCTGGAGACCGGCGTGAGGCTGGTTGCCGAAGACCCCCGGAGAAGAGCGATCGTAACGGGGCCGGTTAACAAAAAGGGCCTGCACGATGCCGGAATGAACACTCCCGGCCTGACAGAGTGGTTGGCCTGGAAACTTGACATACCGGTACCGTTGATGCTTCTGGTAGGAGGTGGGTTGCGGGTGGCGACAGCCACTACCCATATTCCGATAAGAGAGGTGGCCTCAGCCCTGAATGTGGAGGGGATGGCAGTCAGGCTGGCGGTTCTCAAACAGGGCCTTCAGCAGAGATTCGGTATATCGGATCCCCGGATCGCACTGCTGGCTCTGAATCCGCACGGAGGAAAAGGTGCAGAGGCGGGACGGGAGGAAAGCGAGATCCTCGGGCCGGCACTTCAGAAAGCCCTCAGCAGAGGTATCAATGCAGAGGGCCTTTTCAGTGCCGACACTTTCTTTGGACGCCGGCTCTGGAAGAATTATGATGCCGTTCTGGCGCCCTATCACGACCAGGGTCTGACTGCTGTTAAAGTTGAGGCGGGGGGTATGGGAGTCAATGTTACGCTAGGGCTGCCGGTCGTACGTACTTCGCCCGATCATGGAACCGCATTCGATATCGCAGGAAAGGGAATGGCAGAGGAGGGAGCAATGGTGGCGGCTGTCAGACTTGCCGACCGGCTCCTCGACGGACGGGGAGCCGGGTGAACCGATCTCCTGTCGTGCGCACCCTCTTCTTTTAAGATATGGCACTTGTACAGATGTTCCACGTATCGAAGGCCTATGGAGCCGTCGAAGTCCTGAAAGACCTGACATTCCAGGTCGGCAGGGGAGACTTTGTCTGCCTGACCGGCAGTACCGGTTCGGGCAAGTCAACCCTGATGAAGCTGATATACATGGAGGAGAAACCCACTTCCGGGCAGGTTATCGCCGAGGGTTTCCATTCCGACAGGATCAGACATCGCGAGATCCCCTATCTGAGAAGACAGATGGGAATCCTCTTTCAGGACTTCAAGTTGTTGCGGGAGCGTACAGCTCACGAGAATGTAGCATTTGCACTGCATGTCACGGGAGTCAGAAATCGCGAGGTGCGCAGCAGAGTTACCAGGGCGCTGACGCGGGTCGGCCTGGGGCATAAACGCAACGCATTTCCCGACGAACTCTCCGGAGGTGAGCTTCAGAGGGTGGCTCTGGCCAGAGCCATGGTAAACGATCCTGTTCTGCTTCTGGCTGACGAGCCGACCGGAAATCTCGACCAGGAAGCCGGCAGGGGAATAGTAGAACTCTTTCAGCAGATCAACCGGCAGGGCACTGCGGTGATAATGGCAACCCACAATCTTGCTCTGATAGAAAACCTGCACGCCAGGATGATGCACCTGGAGGATGGTTTGCTTTCGGAGAGTGCGGAGAGTGAAGGATTATGAAGGTCGGATACGCGATGGCAGAAGCGATCCGATCGATCCGGCGCGTACCGCTGATGACGATAGTCTCCGTGGGAACGATAGGTTTGTCGCTGATGGTTTTCGGATTATTCCTGCTCGTTACCTACAACGTGCAGGGTGTCGTGCAGGAGTTGCGCGCCAAGGTCGATGTCGAGGCCTTTCTGGAGGAGGATATAAGGGGGGAGACTCTCTCCAGATTGAGAGCTGAAGTGGCTACCGTATCAGGTGTTCAGGAAGTCAACTACATATCGAAAGAGCAGGCGAGGGCCAGATTTGCAGCTGACTTTGGTGATTCCCTGCTCTCCCTGCTCGAAGGTAATCCGCTTCCTGCTTCACTGCTTATCGTGCTGACCGAGGATCAGCGTACGGCTGAAGGCGCTGCCCTTGTCGCTCAGAGAATAGAACCAATATCGGGAGTTGACGAAGTGGTGTACGGGCAGGGTTGGGTAGAGCGCTTCGATCGATTTATCCTTGGACTGTCGGCTGTGAGCATCCTGATAGGTCTCGTCGTCAGCCTGGCGAGCGTTTTTGTGATCAGCAATACAGTGAAACTGACGGTGTGGGCGCGTCGGGATGCCGTGGAGATCATGAAACTGGTTGGAGCAACCGATTCCTTTGTGAAGATGCCCTTCTTGATAGAAGGTACCTTCCAGGGGCTTGTGGGGGCCGCCGTCGCGGTTGCCATACTCTATTCCCTTTACGGTTATGTGGCACCTGGCCTGGGAGAGGTTGTCTTTCTGCCGGTTTCGGTTTGCGGTGCTATTCTTGTCATGGGTGCGGTTCTGGGGGGGATCGGGAGTCAGCTCAGTCTGAGACAGTTCCTGGAGGTGTAACGAGAAGGTGTTCATGCAGGGGAGAAAAGACAGCAGATGTATCCGGTGTTCAGGCATTCTGCTTGCATCCGGGCCTGCGATCTCCACTCTGGTTCTGCTTTCGGTACTTCTGGCTCCTCCACACGTCAGGTCACAGCAACCAGCTACGATAACCGAACTGCAGGATCGTATAGCCCAGCTTGAAAGGGAGATCGAAGAAGCCGAAACCAGAGCCCGGCAGCTGGCAGAAGATGAAACACAGCAGTCCGCCTACCTCGGAGAGCTGGGCAGCCAGATCGCCGGCACCGAACAGCTCATTAATGCCTACAATCGCGATATCAGGCGCCTGAGCAATGAAGCGACCCAGATCAGATCCGAAATAACCTCTCTCAATGAAGATATCTCCAGATTGCAGGGAGCAGTCGAATCTTATGTGGTCGGGCTCTACAAGAGGGGACGGAGCAAGGGACTGGAGATCATAGTCGGCAGTCAGACCTTCACCGATGCAGTCCGTCGCCTGAAGGGGGTTACAGTAGTTGCCACCAGGCATCACCGGAATGTGGGCCGGCTCGCAGGGGTTCGGGACCAGAGAATGCAGAAGAGAACAGAGATAACCAGAACTCTCGATTCTCTGGAGGAGAGCCGCACGTCTCAGAACAGAGCCAGACAGAACCTGAACACCAGGAAGGCGGAGACCGAGCGGCTGCTCGACCGCATCGCCCAGGACAAGGAACTGGTGGCTGCCTCGATACGGGAGTCGGAAGCCATCCTGGCCGAATTGATCCGGGAGCGACAGAGGGTGCAGCGCCGGTTGAGGGAGGCCGGAAGGTCGATCGATGTGGAACTGGGTGGGTTTGCTGAAATGCGCGGCCGGCTTCCGTGGCCTCTCTTCAGTCCCAGGGGGATGGGAGAAGTTGTCAGAACTTTCGGACGCCTGCGCGGCCGGGACAATACAACAACCACTTCGCCGGGGATAGATATCATGGCGCCGGGTCCCAATACCGAGATCATCGCAGTGCACAACGCGGTGGTCCTCCACATCGGTTGGTACGCCTACATGGGAACGGTCATCGTGCTCGACCATGGTGACTCGTATGCTACGGTCTACACGAATGTAGAGGGTCTCCAGGTTCAGATGAATGAGCCGGTCGAGAGGGGATTCCCGATGGGCTATGTGGGACTGGCTCTCCGACCTGTCGGTGATGAGCCGGATGGACACCTGCTCAGGTTCAGTATTTATGAAGACGGGAATGCACAGGATCCCCTTTCCTGGCTGGGGGGAAACCAGTGAGCGCAGGACCACTGCTCGACCAGGAGAGAGTCCGCGGGATGCTCGAAAGAACCCTGGCCGGAGGCGAACTGCCTCCGGCGTATCTTTTTGCGGGACCTCATGGAGTTGGCAAAGAGGAGGCGGCACTGGCACTTGCGCAGGCTCTCAACTGCTCGAGTGGAGAAAGTGAGGCTGCACACGACCTTTTCGGAGCCGTGCAGCCAGATGACACCAGACCCTCGGCCTTCAGGCAGACACTCGGTGGCTGCGGGACCTGTTCTGCATGCACGAGGATAGCTCGATACGGACATCCCGACGTGATGGTGAGGATGCCGCTTCCCAGGCCGCGCGGTTCCAAAAGCGGCTCTGCCGCAGATCCCTCAGATGCGCTGGCCTTCAAGGCGGATAATCCCTACAGGGATCCGGAAATATCGGAAAGTACACGCTCTCTTTCGATCGGGATCGCCGATGTCAGGGAAATCATCCAGCAGCTAGCATACGCCCCCGTGGAGGGTGGGGAACGGGTTGTGATTTTCAGGGAAGCGGAGCGGATGACAGAAGAGGCTCAGAACGCACTGCTGAAATCGATGGAGGAACCTCCGCACCATACACTCTTTATCCTCACTACGCACAGACCTGCTGCCCTGCTGCCTACGGTTAGATCGCGCTGCCGGACCATCTTCTTCAGACCCCTGCCTGCGGAGGTTGTGGCCCGGTTTCTGAATAAGGAGGGTGTTGAACCAGGTAAAGAGATGGATGTGGCCCGTCTATCCAGAGGAAGCCTGAAGAGGGCGTTCGATATTGCAGAGGGAGGGGTGCCCGGCAGGGAGGAGGCCATCAGGGTTCTTTCATGGGCCGTTGAAAGCAGGCGCAGGGAGGCACTTGCGTGGGCCGCCGGTTTCACCTTCAAGAGCAGCGGCATAACGCTGCTCGAGGCCCGAACCGTGATAGACGAACTGCTCACCCTTACCCGCGATGTAGCAGCAATCCAGAGCGGAGATACAGAGAAACTGATGAATCCCGACATGGCCGATATGCTCCTCGATGTGGGACGAAAAGCCCCTCAGGGTGCAGGTCTGAAAGCACTCGAGGCGGTTGCCGATGCCTGGGGTGAGGTTGACAGCAACGTGAATCTGGCCTTGATTTACGCATCACTGTTCAATGCGCTTGCGCCGCTCGGCAT
>CAZWVF010000039.1:0-26553 GCA_964637695.1 uncultured Gemmatimonadota bacterium
GTAGGCTCGAAGACAAATAATCAATAATCAGAAAGAGCGGAATATCCATGAAGCACATATTTACCAGCGAATCGGTTACCGAGGGTCATCCCGACAAGATGTCAGATCAGATCTCAGACGCCATTCTGGATGCGATTATTGCGGGTGACCCCGATTCGCGTGTGGCGGTCGAAACCTTTGTGACCACCGGTATGGTGATAGTCGGTGGTGAGGTAACGTGTGACTGCTACGTCGAGGTACCCGACATAGTCCGGGAGACGATCCGGGAAATCGGATATACAGACGGCTCCATCGGCTTTGCTTCCGAAACGTGCGCGGTTCTGACGGCCATCCACCAGCAGTCGGCAGACATCGCCCTCGGAGTGGACAGGGAGGGGGCAGGAGACCAGGGTCTGATGTTCGGTTACGCCTGCAGGCAGACCGATGTGCTCATGCCGCTGCCGATCCAGCTGGCCCACCGTCTTGCGGAACGTCTTGCCCAGGTCCGCAAAGAGGGGATCCTCGACTATCTGAGACCTGACGGAAAGTCACAGGTATCGATCGAATACGATAATGGGATACCAGTAAGGGTTGATACTGTGCTGATTTCGACGCAGCACTCTCCAGACGTGGACCAGGATACCATTGCAGATGGAGTGATAGAGCACGTTGTGAGGCCGGTTATCCCTTCAGAACTGATGGAGGAAGATCCCAGATTCCTGGTCAATCCAACGGGGAGATTCGTCATCGGCGGTCCACACGGCGATACGGGATTGACGGGACGGAAGATAATCGTCGACACGTATGGCGGTTACGGCAGTCATGGCGGAGGCGCTTTCTCAGGCAAGGATCCAACCAAGGTTGACCGCTCCGCCTCCTACATGGCAAGGGCCGTTGCGAAGCATATAGTTGCGGCAGATCTTGCAGACCAGGCTGAGGTACAGCTCGCTTATGCCATAGGTATTGCCGATCCCGTCAGCGTGCTGATAGATACATCGGGATCGGGAAAAGTGCCGGATGATAAACTTACCGAACTTGTCAGAGAGGTATTTCCTCTAACACCGAAAGGCATGATAGACACTCTCGATCTGCGCAGGCCGATTTTCAGGAAGACCGCAGCATACGGACACTTCGGGCGAGAGCTCCCCGAGTTTACATGGGAGAGCCTCTTTGCACTGGATGAACTTAAAGCCGCCGCTGCCGCTCTGTAGCGAAACACGGTTATCAGATCCACATCAAGGGAATAAGAAAGGCAATATGACCGAACCGACTTTACCCCATATAGCTGATCCTTCTCTGGCAGATACAGGAAAGCGCCGCGCAGATTGGGCGTCGATGCAGATGCCTGTTCTGGGAATTGTAAGAGAGAGGTTTTCCAGGGAGAAACCCTTTGAAGGAAAAGCGATCAGCGCCTGCCTGCACGTAACTGCTGAAACGGCTGTGTTGATGAGGACTCTCAAGGCAGGCGGGGCAGATCTGCTGCTCGTGGCCTCCAATCCGTTGAGTACGCAGGATGATGTTGCTGCAACCCTGGTGAATCACGACGGGATAATGGTGCAGGCAATCAGGAGTGAAGACAAAGACACCTATTACAGGCACATCAGGGCTGCTCTCGACCGTACACCGGTAATCACGATGGACGACGGAGCAGACCTGGTAAGCACCCTGCACACCGATTACGCCGACAGCCTGCGCGAAGTGCGCTGTTCGATGGAAGAAACCACCACAGGAGTGATCCGTCTGCGGGCGATGGCCGACGACGGGGCGCTGAAGATTCCGGTCGTGGCAGTCAACGACGCAATGACCAAGCATCTTTTCGATAACCGGTACGGAACCGGGCAGTCAACAGTAGATGGTATCATCCGTGCCACCGACATGCTGGTGGCCGGAAGCACCTGCGTTGTAGCCGGATACGGCTGGTGTGGAAGGGGCGTTGCAAACCGGCTCCGGGGCCATGGTGCACATGTAGTGATTACAGAGGTGGATTCGGTCAAGGCGCTGGAAGCAGCGATGGACGGCTTTAAGGTGATGCCCATGCTCGAGGCAGCTCGCCAGGCCGATCTTCTGGTCACCCTTACCGGTGATACTTCTGTTATCCGCCGTGAGCATTTCGAAGTAATGAAGGATGGAGCCCTTGTCGCCAATTCGGGGCACTTCGACGTGGAGGTGGATCTGGTGGCACTGAAGGAGATGGCGGAAAATGTTGAGGAAAACGTCAGGGACAACGTGGATGCTTTCATCCTGCCCGACGGGCGCAGGATCAACGTACTGGCAAAGGGACGTCTGATCAACCTGGCGGCGGCCGAGGGTCATCCGGCGTCGGTAATGGATATGAGCTTTGCGGTCCAGGCCCTCTGCTGCGAGTGGGCTTTGAAACAGGAGAATCTCGGCGTGGAGGTCCACGGCGTTCCGGCCGAAATCGACAGCTGGGTCGCCCGTCTGAAGCTGGAGACAATGGGCATAGAGATCGACACCCTGACCGAGGAGCAGAAGGTTTACCTTGGATCGTGGCAGATGGGCACCTGATCAGACACCAGATTATCCGAGTGATTCAGGATTTATTCAGACATGAATTGTCGTATATTAGTATTCTGTGCATATCAGCACGGATCGATTGGCCAGCCGCCTGCCACTTGCGGTTCCAGGCAGATTCCCGGGACCCAGGAAGAGGAGTCAATATGAGGAGTGACCGTTTCTACGGCCGCCCGAAGTGGTTTGACACGGCTCTATTGTTAGGAGCACTAACAACAACCCTTGTCGCCGGCTGTTCCCTTAAAAGCCCCAGCGCACCATCGTGGGAAGTGGAATACAACCTGCCGCTCTTTAACGAATGGTTTGAAATCACCGATCTGATCAATGAGGATGAGTTCATTCCTTTCGGTGCCGACAGCATCTTCGCGCTGAATTTTAAACAGAGTCTGGAGAAGATCGAGATAGGCAGCGATATAACTCTCGATGACCTGAACCAGTCGATCTCCCAGACGATTGGAACTTTCAGCGTACCCGCTGCCCCCCCGCAGACAACAACGATCAGCTTCCAGAAGCTGGGAGGACCCGGCAGCAGCGGCGGTTTTCCCGTTCCGATCCCTGCACTCTCATTCTCGGGCATCACGCAGGGTCTCCCCCTTTTCGATGCCTTTGCACAGGTGGTTATCGACACAGGCTCGGTTTCTGTAACTGTCACGAACAACACTAAAGTGGATTTCGATACGCTCAATGTCCGCCTGCTGGATGCAGGAGCGGGGAATGCCCTCATAGTCTCCCTGAACGTAACCGGTACGGGCATTCTGGCGGATGGCAGCAGCCTGAGTGTAACCGAAGCACTGGATGGAAAGACGATCGGTAACGACCTCACGGTAGAGATAATCGGACATACAATAGCCGGAACCACGATTCTGGATGGGACAGAGGGAATCGACATACTGGTTACTGTCGGTGAACTGAGGGTGTCATCTGCTACCGCAGAGGTTGGCGAGATAGATTTTGACTTCTTTCCGACGATCTCCATTACAGACGCTACCGCGGTGGAATCAGCGGTACTGTCAGCCGGAAGCCTCACTCTGACGGTGGACAATCAGCTTCCGATCCCTCTCGATCTGACCATCGGGTTGCCCAACATCACCGACGATACCGGTACACTCGTACTTCTGAATCCACAGGCCTCTGCAGGAGCGCAGGGGAGTGCATTCCGCAATCTTGCCGACCATACTCTCGCACCCGATGATGACGGATCGGGAGGCAAGGAACTGACCCTTTCGGTGAATGTCTATTCACCCGGCAGCAGCGGCGCGCAGGTCACACTTTCGAGTACCGATGCCGTTTCGATTCAGGCGGCGATCTCCGGTCTGATATTGGAGTCGATTTCGGGAGTACTGGACAGTACCAGTGTCACGATTCCGCAGGAATCATTCGAGGTGGCCTCCGATAACGGCAATTTCCTGGAGGAAGCCAGAAAGTTCAACCTCACAGATGTTGATCTGGAGCTGACCATCAGGCACAACATCGATTTTCCTGCGGATGTCCAGCTCAACATGATTGGTGAAGGGGGTACTCCTGATCCTGTTCAGCTGAATCTCGCTTTCCACCTCGATCCCTCTGGTTTCTCGCCGACCGGACCGGCTGATACAACCATGGTTTCCCGGGTCTACACCCTGACCGATATGAACGAGTCCGAGGCGAACCTGCTGCAGTTTCTCAACGCGTTTCCTACGACGATAACATCTTCCGGTTCAGCCAGCGTCGGTGACGGCAGCTACCTGGGCAGCATCTCCAGCTACTCGTCATTCCAGGCTGATCTATATTTCAGCACTCCCCTGTCTTTCAACGTGACAGAAGAGCTGGTATTCGAGTTCGACAAGGAGTTCAACGACAAAGGATTCACATCCGGCGGTGAGAGTGCTTTTGAGATCCAGGAAGCAACGCTGACCTATGCAATTTCAGGCACCATGGGCCTGCCCCTTACGGTCGGCATGATGGTCGCAACGGACTCTGCCCAGGTATACTCCAATCCCGATGTTGAGCTGGTACTGGCGATCACCAGCACCAGTTCGGCGAGCCAGGATACGGTAATCACCCTGACCCGTGAACAGTGGGAACTGCTGCAGCAGCCCTTCTATTACGGAATACGAATTGTGATCCCACCGACAGGGGGCACACCTTTCAGGCTCGCCAAACACGACCGCCTCTTCATGAAAGCCTTCGCCACCATAAAAGCTATCATAGATCCAGGTGGTAAAGGGGGAGGAGGTGACCGGTGATGACTCGCGATAAACTGGCTCGCATGGCCGGCGGTCTCCTGCTGCTGGCAATAGGGACAACAGTGATCCGGCCGGTTCCCTCCCTGGCACAGGGCAATTACAGCACAGGGCATTACTCGATGGCCGGGGGCAGGGGAACTCTGCCGAACGATATCGACGCTGCCCTGGTCAACCCGGCCCTGCTTGCATTGCCTGGCCGTCGTTCCTTCAGTTTCAGGTTCCTTTCCGGTTCGGCTCATGTCGACCAGAACGTGATGTCGATAGCCCGATGGAACAGCTGGCAGGGCACTTTTCTCGACAGTTATGAAAAAACTAAATTCCTTGACTCACTGGGTGATTTTGCTCAAGTCAATGCCCTGACTGAAGTATCGACTCTGGGCATCCAGATAGGCCCCTTTGCACTCGGTGCTTACCACATCCTCGATGTAGAAGCCCGCCTGCCAAAGGACCTGTTCGATCTGGTTCTCAACGGCAATCAGTTTAACCGGACATACAATTTCGGTGATTTCGGGATCAACAGTGAGAGCGTATCCGTTATACACGCTTCGTACGGATTCAAATTGCCTGTTCCTGCCGATTCTTACATTCCCATGACGATCATTCCTGTCCGCCAGCTATATGGCGGTGTCAGCCTGAAGTACTACATGGGGCACGAGTATGCCAGGATCGAGGATGGACTTGTTGACCTGACTTTCACTGAAAGCGGGATTTACGGAAATGCTTTCTATTCTTATAGAAGTGCCGGACTTCCCGGGAGTCTTGTGGATGATGATTCCGATGATCCGGAGGTTGTCGCAGACAGCACATTCAGTGGAATCGCCGGCAGCGGATTCGGGATAGATCTGGGTATTGCAGGTGTAATAAATGACCAGGTGTCCTTTCATGTCGGTCTGCTGAACCTGAGTCCGGGAATCTCCTGGAATAAATCCACCTACGAAATCCTGCTGACTGCTTCTGCCGATACAATAGGTCTTGGTACGACGTGGAAACCGGGTGATGAGGCTGAGCAGGCAGACCTGGACTCTCTCACAACGTCTGAATTGGATGTTACAAGAATAGGCTCCTTCACAACACCGGTACCCGTGCTTCTGCGTATGGGTACGACTCTCCGATACAAGAGGACGACATTCAACATCGAGATAGAACAGGCCTTCACACGTGGCATGGGATATAACCTGATGCCGCGCCTGGGGCTCGGTATCGAGTGGCGCCCCCTGAGCATTTTCCCTCTGCGTGCCGGATTAAGTCTTGGGGGCAGACATGGTCTGGTGGGAGCCATCGGTTTTGGTCTCGATCTGCGTGTGCTGGTGTGGGACTTTGGAATCGCCAATACAGGGCTGACTCCCGGCGGGATCAAGGGAATCGGTGCCTCAACGGGACTGAAGATCAGCTTCTGACCGGCATCTGCGGCCGGTTTAAAAGCCTGTAAGACATTACTGCATGGCCCCCCTCCGGTTGAATTGCCAGCGGGGCCGTTAACATTGAAGGTTGCCTTCCCCCTGCTCACATACACTATGATGGCCGTTTCCAGAAGAAGCGGTACGGTTCGCTGTGATCAACGACATGTAAGGAAGATTGAATAATATGGAATCGAATCTGTCACAGCCCCGCGATACCTGGGGATCGAAGCTTACTTTCATCCTGGCTGCTGCAGGAAGTGCAATAGGACTGGGGAATATCTGGGCATTCCCGACAAATGCAGCTGCAAATGGTGGTGCGGCATTCCTTGTGGTCTACCTGATCTGTGTCGTATTGATCGGCGCACCGGTAATGCTTGCAGAGTTCGCAATCGGTCGCTCCACCAGTCGCAATCCGGTCGGCGCATTCAAGGCCCTGGCTCCTCAATCAATGTGGAAGCTGCTGGGAGGTCTGGGTGTGGTAACCGGTGTGATCATTCTCTCCTTCTATGCGGTCATCGCCGGCTGGACAGTAGCCTACATCTTTAAATGCATCATCGGCACCTTCAAGCCGGGTGTGGACACTCTGGCCATCTTTAAGGAGATGTCGGGCAATCCGTTGAGTGCCATCGGGTATCTGCTCGTCTTCATGGGCCTGACGATCTACGTGGTGACAGGCGGCGTACGTAACGGAATAGAGCGGTGGACGAAGGTACTGATGCCGGTCCTGCTGATCCTGCTCCTGCTGCTCGGCATCAGGGCTGTAACACTCTCCGGAGCGGGAGAGGGTCTGACCTTCTACTTCAAGCCCGATTTCAGTCTTATCAACGCCAGGGTGATACTGGCGGCGGCCGGGCAGGCATTTTTCAGCCTCAGCCTCGGTATGGGGACCATGATCACCTACGGTTCCTACATTTCAAAGAAGAATGACCTGGTTTCATCGACACTCTGGGTAAGCGGCCTCGATACCGGTATTGCGATCCTGGCGGGTCTGATAATCTTTCCGACTCTTTTTCACGCGGGGCTCGGCCTTCAGGAGGGCGGTCCCGGCATGGTCTTCGTCGTACTGACATCCCTTCTGGGTGAGATGCCGCCGGCACCCATAGGCGGGATCATTTTTGGAACCGGTTTCTTCCTGCTGCTCGGAATCGCAGCGATCACCTCCAGTGTCTCTCTTCTGGAAGTGGGTGTGGCGTATGTGGTGGACGAGAAGCAGATCTCCCGGAAGAAGGCGGGATTGTGGCTGGGAGGGCTGGCTTTTGTTCTGGGCGTACCCTCGGCACTGAGCAACGGTGCGGTCTCCTGGTTGACAGTTGTACCGGGGATAGGGACGGATTTACTCTCCTTCCTCTTCGAAGTCTTCGGCCAGTACTCGCTGGCTCTGGGTGCCCTGCTGATAAGCATATTCGTCGGATGGAGATGGGGAGTGAAGGCTGCGGCAGCAGAGGTGGAGGAGGAAGGCAACACTTTCCGATTCAAGAGAACGTGGAGCTTCCTGATCAAGTTCCTCTGCCCGATCACACTGACGATCATCCTGCTCAACAAGCTGTGGCAGGTGATAACGGGCTGAGGCCGTACTGATTCCCGGTCCCGGTCAGTACGGTTTACTCCTCTCTTCTGATCAGGGATGAGAGGATCGTGCTGATTGACAGGATCAGCAGCCACATGAAAAATACATGGAATTGTGTAAGTGATTCGGCGCCTCCCCCTAAATGAAATAAATTACCAAAGCTGGCTGTAAGACCGGCTGGATACAAAAAGATTGATGAGAATGCTCTACGGAGGGCCTGAAGCTTCATCAGTTCGAGGATTATTCCCAGGGCGGTCAATCCCACCGGGAGCAGGACAACGTACCAGATCTCAGGTTTTTTGAAACTCAATGCCAGTATCGTACCGAACAGGTAACTGTTGAGCAGGCCCAGAAAGGTCCTGGTCCAGTTGCTGCCCATATAGGCTTCGTTTGAAAACCAGCTTATTCCCGGCCTGAAGATCTCGCAGAGGAGAGCCCCCACGATCCAGGCCGCCGTGAATACTGCAAATATTACAAGTGCCCCTGCAATTATCCTGATTATGTAGTGGGTCAGGCGATCCACCGGATAGATCAGAAAGGTTGCACGCTGACCTGGAGGCAGGTCGGTCCAGACCCTGAATGACCAGAAAGCTGTCACGACGACGAAGATGAAACTACCCGGGTTGCCCAGTGCTCCATCGATGAAAAGAAGTCCAACCATCTGTTCACTGAATCCGCTATGTATCAGGGCTATCAGATGATAGACGACCATCATCAGACCGAATAGAAGCAGCTCCCACCAGTAGCGGGCTACAAGAATTTTTAAATTTGCTGATAGTATTCCACTTTTTGATGGCGTTGCCTTCGCTGTCATGGTCTGCATCATTCCTGCTCCCTGCCAGCCAGGATCGCAACGGCCGCCTCTTCAAGCCGGAGTGGCACAACGCTCCTGACAATGGTACCTGCTGCTTTCAGGTTCTCGGTAACAGCGGTCTCATCGCCCCAGATCTCCCATGAGATCTCCGGGCCGGTTCCGTTGCTGTGAACAACTGCATCCCTGAGATCCGGCGCTCCATTCCAATCCCCCGGGACCTCAAGCAGGTATCGTTTCAAGGAAGTGTGTATTTCTTCCCTGCGGTTCTGTGAAAGAAGTTTCCCCTCGAACAGCACTCCCATGTGATCGCCCAGTTTATCCAGTTCCTGGATGTGGTGCGTCGAGGCCAGAACTGTTGCAGAGGTCTCCGATATGTGATCGATCAGAATCTCGATGACTCTGTCGCGTACCAGGGGATCGAGCCCGTCCATCGGCTCGTCCAGCAGCAGCAGGGGAGGGTGGTGCGCCAGAGCCATTACAAGTTGAACGCGCCGTGATTCGCCCTTTGACAGCTTCCTGAATTTCTTTCTGAGATCGATTTCCAGCTTTTTTATCAGGGAATCCGCGTAATCCGAATCCCACGATGGGTAGTAGCTTGAATGATGTCTCAGCAGCAGTCCGACCTGCATCCATTCGTATCCGGGAATACGTCCTTCAGGAACGTACCCGATTGCGGCTCTGACCCCGGCCCCTCTGATTGCCGGAGACAAGGAAAAAACCTCAGCATGGCCGGAATCTGCTCTGATCAGGTCGAGCATGATCTTCATGGTCGTTGTTTTCCCGGAACCGTTCGGACCCACCATAAGATAAACCGCTCCATCGGGTACTGTCAGATCAAGGCCATCCAGAGCGCGGTTCTTTCCATAGAATTTCACCAGATCCCTGGTTGTAATTGCCGGATTCCCGGCCTGGAGATCCGATGGGATTGCAGATATCATTCAGAAGCTCCCTTCGATACTTCATCAGATGCCCTCTTCATTCGACTGTTCATCTGTTTGACAGCACTGATGAGCTCATCGGCTTCCAGACCGTGCCTGTGAGCCTCTCTCAGTGCGTTTTGTGCCACAATCATGGAGAGAGTCTCTTTCTCGCCCTCCGGTCTGACCGATGCAGATATAAATGATCCCTGTCCTCTTCGAACGTAGATAAGGCCTTCCCTCTCGAGTTCTCTGTATGCCTGCTGAACTGTGTTGGGATTGATCCTGAGATCGGCTGCGAGCTGGCGCACAGAGGGAAGAGGTGAATCGGGCCCCAGTGTTTTGACAACAAGAGCCCTGCGGACTTCATCCATGATCTGGATGTAGATCGGGCGGGTGTCGGAAGGATCTATCTGCAGAAGAACAGACATGGCAACTCTGACGTATTGGTGTAATGGTCAACCCATACACTAATACTCTAAAGAGGGGATGTCAAGCAGGATGGATGAAAAATCCTGGATCCGGAGATTCCGGCCTGGATTCAGAACCGGGCGCGACGCAGGAAGAACAGGCCGAGTACGCCGAATGTAAGGTTGCCTGCCCAGGCGGCCAGCATCGGCGGCAGGTTGCCGTTGTATCCGAACGCCCGTCCAGCCTCCATGAATCCGTAGTAGATGAAGCAGATGAATATGCTGGCGGTGAATCCAACGGCCAGGCCGGTGCGTCGGCGTACGGCTGCCAGAGCTGTTCCGAAGAGCACGATTATGAAATTCGCGAATGGCAGAGAAACCTTCATGTGAAGATCTACGAGTGCACGGGTAACATCCCTGCCGCGGGCCAGACCGCGGGAGACGAAGTCGGACAACTCGGCATATCCCATTTCCTCGGTATCTTTCCGACGTACCGCCATCTCCTCCGGGCTCAGATGCGGTAGATCCTGTTTCAGGCCGGCATGTTCCATGTAGGTTTCCCTGCCATCCTTCCATATCCTTTCGATGGCCCCGTCGAACAGCCATAACTGTTCCTCCGGCAGGTATTTCATCCGGCCGGCCTGGAGCAGGCGCCTGACGTGGATTCCCGATGTTTCGGCCAGTGTGACATCGAGGGCAAGCTGCTCCTCGGTGTTGTAACGCTGAACGAAAAGAACCCTCCCCTCACCCAGATCGAGGGTGCGGTTGATGATGCTGGTACGCGACACCGAACCGCTTTTGGTTATGTAGCGGTTCCAGATCATCTCCTTCGCTTCATTCGTGCGCGGTACGACAGTCTCACCGATCACAAAGGCTGCCACCGAAACAAACAGCGACAGGATCACAACAGTCCCGATGGGACGGAAAACGCTTATCCCCGAGGCTTTCAGTGCCAGCAGCTCATTGGTTCGAACCAGGCCTCCCATAGTGGATAGCGATGCCAGCAGCATGGCGACGGGCAAAGTCAATATCGCCATGTATGGCATGAAGTAGAGGTAGTAGAGAGCAGGTGCGATCAGGGGGGCGTCCTGATCGATGAAATCCTCCAGATGCTCTGTGAGGTTGAGGATCACGAAGATGGAGATAAAGGCTGCAACGGAACCGATCAGAACCAGCAGGAAGGTCCGGGAGACATAGCGGTCGAGTATCTTCATCTTAAGTTTGCCGCTCCGTAATTACGGTGATGTATCGGCAATCGAATACCGGTGTAATTGCGGAACGGTGCGCCAGCGCGACCCTCGCTATCGTCGGATTCTCCGGCAGGCTCCTGACCACGCTATGCCTCGTCGCCGCGCCTTGCAGGCCGGGCCCGGCATCACTCTCGGTGCCGACATTTGCTACATGACAGGACACTAGACTCCCGCCTCCCGCCCGGCGACCCGTTCGGCCAGGCGAACACCGAGGCGTCCTGGTATCTTGCCGGCCAGTACCTGCCACTGGATGAAGGTCTGTTCGTAGACACTCCTGTAGACAAGGAAGATCCCGGCGGCTGTTACGATGATATTGGGCAGCCACATGGCAAGCCATGGGTCGAGAAGGGTTCTGTCTGCCAGGTCTTCGCCCAGTATCAGGAACATCCAGTAGAGCAGGAAGAAGAAGAGGGCGAAACCGAATCCCACTATCGCTCCCCCTTTTCTGGCCATTATCCCGAGGGGTATTCCGATCAGCACGAATGCAACACAGATGAAGGGGATCGAATACTTCTTGTGGGCCTCAACGAGGTAACGATTACTCTGACTGCGGAAGTATGTGACGTTCCGGGTGGTGGTCTGCAGACGGCCCAGCAGCGCCTTGTGGGCAGCCAGGGTCCTTCCCTCAGGCTGCAGCCCCCGGCCCCCGTCCGGCAGATCTACGTCCTCTCCGGCTACAACCCTGGCAAGAAAGGGCTGGACACTGTCTATAAGCTGCTGGAGGTTCTCGTATGATCTGTTGGCCCGTGCCTCAGCCCTGGCCTTCAGATCGGCAATGGGCATTTCCCTGTCTCCCCTCACTCCTGTATCGGTCCTCTGGAGTCTGGTGCCCTCCACCACAAGGAAAGTGCTCAATCTGGCGAATTCGTGAATACTGGTCTGTCCCTGCTTTATCTCGGTAATGGTTCCCTTTCTCAGATCCAGGTTGAGGGTCTCACCGGTTTCATCGAAGCTCATCAGCCCCCACTCCGCCTGGATGATTCGGGGGGGATCTGGTGGGGCGAAATCGAGGTACTGAAGGATTGTGACGCCATCGACGCGGGAACTGAAGGGATCTATTTCTTCCAGATAGAGGGTATAGCCCTGAACTCTCTCGACGAATACGCCGGGCCTCAGCGCAAGGGAAGGACGCTTCATCCTGATGTTCGATTCGAGCATTTTGGCGCGGTAGTTGAATTCGGGAAGAACCCTGTCGTTGAAACGGACGTGGAGTACGGCAATGATGATGCCCATTACCAGCACCGGTATGCTTATCCGGAAGATACTGACCCCGCTTGCCTTCATCGCGGTGATCTCGCCATCCTGAGAGAGCCGGCCGAATGCCATCAGGACCGCGACAAGCACCGCCATCGGTATGGTCAGGGCTATCATCCAGGCGATGTTGTATACGAAGAGCTCGACCACAACCTGTACCTCGAGGCCCTTTCCGATGATGAGGTCGAGGATCTCGATCAGGTAGTCCATAAGGAAGAGAAATGTGAGGATCGCCATTGAAAGCAGGAATGGACCCGGATGCTCCCTCAGTATGTATCTGCTCAGTATTCGCACGGTCTTCCGAGTATAATGACCTCAGGCAGCTCCAGGCTAGTGCCCAAAGAAGAGAGCCCGCCGAAGAAAGTGGACTTGTCCTCTATCCCGAACATGTCTTACACTAGTGTCATGTCAGGTGACAAACGTCGGCACCGAGAGTGATGCCGGGTCCGGCCTGCAAGGCGCGGCGACGAGGCATAGCGGTGGCTATGGCGAGGAGGCGGAACGCAGCCGGTCGGGATTCGGCGCTGCTCGAATGTGACGGTTGCCGCGTGACATGGCACCAGGAACAGTGTACTCCGACATTCGGATAAACACCGGTACAACCAGTAATCTGCAGGAGGGCTTCCCAGGCACCTTGTGATCGCAGCATCTGAATGACGTCCGCAACTGTGGACGCCGCGCAAACGTGCACGAGCAAGGGAGTGCCGGGTGGCCAGTCGATTCCCCCGCATAGCCGTGTCTAAACCTGCCCTTCTGCTGGTCTGCCTCTGGATCGGACCTGTTTTCTCCTCTGCAGCAGCCCGGCAGCAGGATCCGGCCGCCGGAACGATCGGGATACGCAATTACTTCCTTACCGGTGTATATGACAACATGACCACTCCCTGGGTTCCCGCCCGCGGAATGCGTTCTCCTGCACCGCTCAGAGTCAGGGGACTTTTCCTGCAGGGCGAAATTCCCGGATTCAGGCAGGAGGTAGCGGTTCAACGGGGCCACACGGCCGTCTTTTTCCAGACTCTCTACGGGACCCGGATAGTCCAGCGGCCATCTGTGGTCGGTTTTGAGGACTACCTCGAAAGAGTGCGCAAAGACCAGAACCGGAGGATGATGCTGGCCGGCTTCTTCCGGTCGCAGGTCCTGGAGGAGGAGGGTGAGAGGGGACTGCTCGAATTCGAGATACCGATAACCATTCCCAGGGGGCTCTCGAACGTAGTCGGTGAAGGAGGTGCAGGGCTCCGGGTTTCCGGTAACCGCAGGATCCGCTTCAGCGGACGCAGCGAGTGGACCGAAGGTGCTGTTTCCACGGCTACGGCATACACCAGCAAATTCCCCGCGCTGAATATGGAGCAGGAATCGAGATTCCAGATAGTCGGAAACGTGGGAAGCAAGATCGAAGTGTCTGTTGAGCAGGACAGCAGGGCACTTACCGACCTGGAGAACCGGATCAATATCAGTTACCGGGGGGATGAGGACGAGATCATTCAGGAAATCGTTGCTGGGAACACCGAATTCAGTCTCCCCGGGTCACAGTTCGTCGGTTTCAACCAGGGAGCGAAAGGGCTCTTCGGGATTAAGGGGACTGCCAGGCTCGGCAATCTGACGGTCACGGCCCTTGCCAGTCAGGAGAAGGGTTCGGGTGAGAAAGCTTCTTTTACGGCCGGTGCCAAAGAGACCGTTGTACGGCGTCCCGACATAGAGCCGCTGCTGGGCACCTATTACTTTCTCGATTTCAGATACAGAGACAGGTTCCCCGACCGCACGTTCGTTCCGGCCGACTCGATCGTCTCCATCCAGCTTTTCGTGGACGATCAGCGATACGAGAACGACACGGAAAATGCTGCGGTTGAAAACGCCGAAGCTCATTTTGATCCATCCAATCCCTCCTCTCTCGATTCGAGGGATGCCCACCTCGGATCCTTTCACGAATTGAGTCCCGAGGAGTACTACGTGAACCGGGCGGGAGGATTCATTGCTTTGAACATGAGTCTGGGACCGAAGGATGTGCTCGGTGCTGTTTATTCGACCGTCGGCGGTGATACGGTGGGTCAGGCCCCGACACCCGAAAATCCCGACGTAAAGCTGCTGATGAAGCTGATCAAGCCGACCGATCCGCGTCCTGAGGACAGGACCTGGAAATATGAACTGCGCAGTGTCTACTACCTGGGTTCGAGGAATATCCCGCCCGAAGGTTTTCAGGTACGGATATTCTACGATCCTCCGTCAGGTGAGGATGAATACACGCAGGATGGAGTCGATTACCTGAAGATTCTGGGACTCGACAACTGGGGCGAGCTCCCGGGAACCCCGCCGGACGGCAACATAGACCTGAATGAAAATTTTGTAAACCTGGCCCGGGGTGAGCTGATATTCCCCGACCTGGAACCCTTCAAGAATCCCCAACTGACCGATACGGTCGAAATGTACGATACGATCGACCGCCAAGTGCTCACCGATGAATCGAGGTATTATCTGGAGATCAAGCTGTCGAGCCGATCTGTCACCTACACCCTTCCGGCCACCAACATCCTGGATAACAGCGAAGTGGTCATGCTGAACGACAGGCGGCTCATTAAGGGCACCGACTACCAGATCAACTATCTTACCGGCGAAATCACCTTCCTGACCGATGAGATTCACGACCCGACCGCCGATGTCAAGATCGACTACGAGTACAGCCCCCTGATACAGCTGGAGCAGAAGGTGCTGCTGGGAGCCCGCGCCGAATACCAGCTCGGTCAGATGGGGACGATCTCGGCAATGGTGCTTTCCCGCAGCGAGCGGACCCTCGACCAGAGAGTTCGACTGGGCAGGGAACCGAGTCGGATGCTGGTGTGGGATGCCAATGCGGTGTTGAGGTGGGAACCGAACTGGCTGACCAGGGCGGTGGACGCCCTTCCCTTTCTGCAGGCGGAGGCCCCGTCGCTTATAAACTTTGAAGCCGAGATCGCCAGGAGCATGCCCGATCCGAACACAAAGGGGGAAGCGCTGGTTGATGACTTCGAAGGCGCCAAGAATACCTCCGGCTACGGTGTAGGCCGCGGAAGATGGACGCCGGCGTCTGTCCCTGTGGGCAGGACTGCTGAGGACCGCGCCCGAATGGTCTGGTACAATCCGTGGGAACGGGTCAAAAGCCGTGATATCTGGTCCTCGAAGGAAACAGACATCCGTTCCGACAGGGTGAACGTACTCAGCATGGTCCTGGTGCCCAACCAGCCCAGTGCCTGGCCCGCTGGCGCCTATCAGTGGGATTCAACGGTGCTGTACGGTCGCTGGAACGGCGTCCAGCAGGCGGTGGCAGCAGGGGCGGCCGACCTGACCCAGATGCAATACCTGGAACTGTGGGTAAAAGGGTATCACGGTGAACTTCACATAGATCTTGGAACCATATCGGAAGATTCCAACGGCGATGGTGTACTGAACACCGAGGACCAGCTCCGAAACGGCGTACGCAACGGAGTAATCGACGCAGGTGAGGATATCGGGCTCGACGGGCTGACCGACGAGCAGGAACTGGATATGTACCTCGTCCATGCAGGAGATAACCCCCTCAATTATCCGACGGTGGAGGAAAAAAAGAGCAGGTTCACACAGCTCTATTCAGATCCTGTCTGGTACGCCGGCAGGAGTGCCGACGACCCCTCGGCCGACAACTGGAGATACACCAGTCCGAACGTCTATACGCAGGTCAACGGCACCGAAAACAACAAACTCGACCCCGACAGGCAGGGACGTCCCGACACCGAAGACATCGACCGGAACGGTTACCTCGACAGGCCGAATAACTACGTCTCCTATGTGATAGGTCTCAGCCCGAATTCTCCCGACAGCATATATGTGGCGGGAGGGGACACGGATCCGGCAACGTGGAATGAGGGGGATTCGTGGAGGCTCTACAGGATCCCACTGACCGACATAGCCGAGACGGTCGGATCTCCCGACCTGTCTCTGGTCCAAAACGTACGGTTGTGGGTGACCGGATCAACCGATACCAGCAAATATACCGTCTCTGTTGCCAATATAGATATCGTCGGAAACCAGTGGAGGGAGAAACCGGTGATAGTGGACCAGGTCGAACTCCCCCCCGAAACTGTCCGGGTAAGCATCCGGAACTCCTTCGACAACGCGGGCGTCTACACACTACCTCCAGGTGTGGCTGCGATTCGTGATCGCATAACCAACCTCCTCTCGCAGGAACAATCTCTTGCTGTGACTTTCTCACAGCTCCCGGCCGGTGTGGAGGGAGAGGTCTTCAAAACAATCATCAAGGCTGAGGATTTCACGCAGTACAGGGGCCTCGAGATGTTCTTTAACGGCCAGCCGGCTCAGACCTGGATGTCGGGCCAGGATACCAGTTACATAGAGGGCTTCCTCAGATTCGGCGCGGACGAAAACAACTTTTACGAATATCACACGAGGATATACCCCGGATGGGATGACAGGAACTTCGTCGACCTCCGCTTCGATGAGATAACCTCCCTGAAGGTGGCCATGCTCGATCGCCTGGCGGGAGTGCAGGGGATTCCGGATACGACGGCAGGAAACCTGCGGGTCCGCGGCAGGCCCAGCCTGACCAACATAAAGCGCCTCTCGATCGGGATAGTGAACAGGCACGAGGCACTGCCAATCGACGGAGAGGTCTGGGCCGATGAGATGCGGGTGGTGGATGTAAGGAGGGATCAGGGGGGAGCAACCCGTATAGGCATACGCGCCAGGATTTCCGATGTCAGCACCATCGATTTCCGCTTCAGCAGAAGAACGGCAGATTTCCACGGCTTGAGGGAGAAGCGCGGGTCACTGAGCACCTCAACCAGCACCTCCTTCTCGTGGCAGATGTCTCTCGACAGGTTCACCAGAGAGAAGTGGGGCCTGATAATACCGCTCACATTCAACTGGCGCAGCAATCTGAGCCTTCCCAAGTACCTGCCAGGCTCCGATCAGGTCCTGGCCGAAAGCGCCAAGAAGGAACATCAGACCTATCAGAACGACCAGAGCATAAATCTCTCTTTCAGGAAGCAGGCAAAGAGCGAAAATCCTCTGGTCGCATGGACGATAGACCGCATGAATTTCTCGTTCACAGGGAGCAGCCGCGACGGGCAGAATCCCATCAGCCCCATCAATAAGTCATCGTTAATGCAGGGTTCTTTCGGCTACGACCTTTCCCCAGGGAGAACTCTGGAATGGCATCCTCTAAGCTTCATACCCCTGCTTCCCAAGGCGCTGAAGGAGGCGACTGTCAATCCCCTGCCGACCCGACTGACCTATACGCTGGGTACGCAGGAGATCCAGGAGCAGGTTGCGGACCGCACCGGACAGGTCCGCAGCAGGTATTCATTCACCGCAACCGAGATGTACAGAATCGGGATGAGACCCATCCAGTCGCTCCGGGCGACATACGACCTCGATTTCAACAGGGATCTGACCCAGGGGTGGCAGCCGAGCGACCTCAACCTGGGCAGGGAGGTCAGACGCAGACAGGTCTTCGACACCCTTTACGAACCGAGCACCTTTACATGGCTGACGCAGCGATACCAGTACACGGCCGAATACAGGGAGAACAACGATCCCAGATTCAACACCAGAGTTTCACCGGAAGGGGAGGAAATACAACTGGGCAGGGATGTCGTATCGAACGTGGATGCAAGTGCGGCGTACACGATCCAGCCGGCCCAGATGCTTGGAATTCCGAAACAGCTGGAAGGCGCCGAAGGACTGGCGAAACTGGTGAACGACATCAGGCGTCTGGCGGGGAATTTCACCCCCGTCATCATCAATCTGAGTCAGGAGCGTACCGGAAATCAGTACAACCTTGCGGGACGGCCGTCGATGGCCTACCAGCTGGGATTCAACGAATCACCAGATGTGGAGCGCGCTGCGGCGGCGGCAACCCAGCAATCGACGATCCGCACCGTCAGAAGAATCAACATGAACTCGGGTATCCAGCTGCCGCTGTCGGCCTATCTCGATATACGGCCTACATGGAACTGGACGGACAGGCTGAGCGAATCGAAGACCACTTTCTCGCAGTCAATAACCTGGCCCTCCATAAGCATGCAGTGGACCGGTCTGCAGCAGTTGTGGAAATTTTCCAGCTGGATCAGCGCCATCAATATCTCCTCGAGCTATCGCAAAACCACCGATCTGACAGACCAGCTGAGCGATGATGAGGTGCGTGTAAGGAAACCTTACAGCAGCATGGTTACAAAGGGATTTCAGCCTCTCATTGCCGTTCAGACAACATTCAACAACGGTATAGGCATATCGCTCAGCAGAAGCAGCCAGGTTGCACTGAGGAAACAGTGGACCCTGGGAACAAGTCTGACCAGGAGCAGCAGCTCCAACTTCAGAGTCGACATATCGTATTCTTTCAGTGCGCCTCAGGGGATCAAGATACCCTTCTTCAAGAAGCCGCTGCGCTTCACAAGCAATGTGGACATCTTCCTGGGCATCATCCGCGGTGCCGAGATCACCGAGGTGAGGATCGGTGATGAGGATGAGAAGGATTCCGATTACACTCCGACTAATTCGAAAGCCACGTGGTCGTTTCGTCCCAACATACGTTATAATTTCAGCCGCAGGGTTCAGGGCGGCTTCGATATGACCATCGAAAATATCGAGGACAGGCTGATGAACAGAACGCGAAAGGTCCGCGAGGTAGCCGCCTACGTAAACCTCTTCTTTAATTGATGCAGGGGAGAAATAAGGTGGGGGGACTCAGAGTGATAAATGCATTGACGATCATGCTTTCTCTCTGCATCGCGGCCGGGTGCACAGAGGGCGGTGCGGCACGGTCGATGCCGGAATTCAGCGGCGAGGCGACCCTTGCTCTTGTAAAGACCCAGACAGATTTCGGCCCGCGTGTCCCGGGATCGGAAGCGAGTCGGAGAGCCCTTGAATGGATGGAGTCGTTCCTGGAGCCTCTGGCCGCTGTGGTACAGCGCCAGCCCTTCACCGCCCACAATCCATTCTCCGGTGAAGATGTCAACGCCACCAATCTGATAGCCAGTTTCTATCCTCAGAACCGGCGCCGGATAATGCTGTGCGCGCACTGGGATTCCCGACCCGTTGCAGATCAGGAGATTCCCGCTGTCAACGAACCGATCGACGGAGCCGTTGATGGCGCTTCCGGTACGGCGATCATGCTGCAGCTGGCCACCATCCTTGCTGAGCACGAACCGGCATACGGCGTGGATATTGTTCTCTTTGATGCGGAAGATCTGGGACTGGCCGGCGCCTATCCGGAGTTCGAGAACTGGTTCCAGGGGAGCCGTTACTTCGCAAGGATTGCCAAACAGACCGGTTACAGCCCCTGGTTCGCTGTTCTGGTTGATCTGGTTGGAGACCGGGAAGCCTCATACTTCCCGGAACAGATCTCGGTCGACTATGCCCCGGATGTAGTTCGGAAGGTCTGGGATCTGGCTGCTTCACTTGGGATATCCCAGTTCAAGCAGACCGATTATCCCTCTTCACTGTGGGATGATCACTGGATCCTCAACCGTGACGCCGGCATACCCTCGATCGACATAACTGAAACGGTGAGTGACTACCCTTACTGGCATACAAGAGAGGACACGTTCGACAAGGTGAGTGCCGAGAGCCTTGCGGCCGTGGGCAAAGTTCTGACAGCACTGCTCTACTCCCCGAATTAAGACGCTCTTCGAGATCAACTTCTACACTGCCCCCCGGCAGGGTACAGAAATGTCTTCATCCTCTCCATTCACTCCGGCCGAACGCCGGATTGCACGTTTCCTTCTCGCAGCAACAGTTGCCGGAACGATCTGGCATGTAGCCGGAGAGCTGCGCCCGCCGCCGCTGCCTGTAACAATTCTAAAGGGGGCGTTGCAGCCGGCCCCCGATGAGGATCTGCTATACGAATTGCAGATGGGGGGCGTCTATTCTGAGAAGGATAGCAGTGAGTTCCCGATTCCGTCGCTGCAACTCGACCTCCTCTCAGCCGATGTAATGGAGCTGCAGATGCTTCCGGGAGTGGGTCCTGTGATAGCCCGGCGCATAATCGAATGGCGCAGCCAGCGTGGAGATACCTGGAGACCCGATGACCTTCTGGAAGTTCCAGGAATAGGTCCGGCGACTCTGGAGCGTCTCCGGCCTTTCATAACTGTTGGTGAATGGCGTTGACGGTCTCGGAGGTCCTCACTATGATACCGCGGTTGTTTGCGGCCGGGTTCCCGGATGGGGGGTTCGGCCCCGTTGTTAGGTGGGATGCAGGAGGCTTTCTGTGAACCGTATTCTCAATCAGAGTGGTCAGAGTGGCTCGATCTTCTGGAAATTCTTATTGCTGGTGTTCATCGCAGGTCTGGGCGCGACGATCTATATCCCGATGCAGCAGCGCAAGCTTGAGGAGGAACAGATGCTGCTGACCAGGATGCACCTGGTCGACATATATCTGGCAGAGAAGTTCTTCTTCGAGGGGAGGCAGTATTACACTTCCGATCCTGACAGCCTGTTGAGCTACATCAACAACGTGCGTGCTATGAAGATTGATTCGGTCACGAATCCGATCGGCCTCATGAACGCCTACGCTCTGGGGGACACCGTTCGCGACACCGATCTGTGGAAGATCATGCAACCGCGACCGCGAATTCGCCGCTTCTACGTATCTCCGATAGATTCGTCCGACTATATGCTGATAGTGAAGAATGAGGGTATTTCGATAACGGTGAAGGATCGCCACGGGATAGGGAGGATTGAAGATGGAGAAGCATCCTGGTTACAGGGTCGTAAAGGGGACTAGTGTCCTGCCACGGTTGTTGCGTTACAGGGCACTAGTGCATACTAGCAGGTCGGCTACGGTGTGCTGGGAATAAAATTCGCCGACCGTACTTTCCGATTTGCCAACATAGATTATCTGAATGATGGCCCTGAGCTGACTGCAGCCGGGGCCGGATTACTTCCCTTCAATGCCAAACTGAGAGGCCAGATATGTTCTGCCGGAACCCGACGCCTGGTGGAGGCGTTCGACCGTGCTCTCGACAAGGCAGAGATTGAACGGGGCGATGCGGTAGTCATCCTCGACGGACGAAGCGTACTCAGGACCGTTTTCCCTCTTGCCGCAGGGAAGGCCGAGAGCCCTGAGACCTTGAAAGAGCATGCGCGATGGGAGCTCTCGCAGAGGTGGAGTGGACCCGGGGATGCGGATAAGCTTCAGTTTGAAGGCATGGTACGCGGCAGCAGAGGGGAGACCACCTTTGTGGATGTCTGGGGAGCGCACGCGGAGATATTTGAAGGTTTCGAGAGAGTGGTCGAGGCGGTTGGATGCCGGGTTGTCAAGTGGGACTGCGATCAGTGGGCGATAACGAGGCTTTTCAAAACTTACTCTGCCGAAATCGATTGTGTTGAGCCTTCCATCGTAGTGCTGCTGGAAGCTGAATCGCTTGAGATAGCCCTCGTCGACGATATCTGCTCTGTCGGTGTCACCTCATTGAAGGGGAAGAAGAGCGACAGTATGCGTCAGAGCTGGGATCCCGACGATCCTGAAAGCGTGGCAACCGAGATCGTCAGATGCATGCAGGAGCTTTCGGGACGATGGACGGCGCTCTGGGGCGGGAGAGAGATTGAGGTGTCGAGACTCTTCTTTACAGGCTCCGTTGAAGAACCCGAGAGGCTGCTGGCGTCGCTGGTACGGTCCCTCTCTATCCGTGTCGAAATGATGGAACTCCAGAAGATCTTTCATATGGATGATTCTCTGGTAGAAAGCCCTCTGATCCGCAGCAACCTGGGAGCTTTCGCCCTATGCGCGGGAGGGACGCAAATCTCACAGATCTCATGATCCGTTTAACCGGAGGACAGAGGAGAGGAATGATCCTTTCTGCCCCGAAAGGACATCTGACCCGTCCTGCCACATCGCGGGTTCGCCAGTGGATATTCGACGTGACAGGTTCCCCTGCCGGATTAAGTGTTCTCGATCTCTTTGCAGGTACCGGTGCCGTCGGTCTCGAGGCGTTGAGCCGCGGTGCAGAAATCGTTCTCTTCGTTGAAAACTGGCAGCCTGCAATCGACTGCCTGCACAGGAATATCAGGAAGGCACGCTACAGTGACCGGAGCGAAGTCCTTACGAGCGAGGTAGAGCGTGCCGTCACCGAACTCCTCCGGGATGCCAGGAGATTCGATCTCTGCTTCTGCGATCCCCCATACAGGTATGACGATCTCGAAAAACTTCTCGATGAGAGTGTCTTGGAACTGATCGTTCCAGGCGGTACTTTGATAGTAGAACACAGGGGAGATTCACCTCTGGCACCCCGCGGATTACTCCCGCTCAGGGAGGAATCGTTCGGGGACACGGTTGTGAGCCTCTGGATCGACCTGCACATTTCCTAGGAGACAGGCTTTTGTCGCGACTTGCTATCTACCCCGGAACTTTCGATCCCATCACCAATGGGCACCTCGATATCGTCCAGAGAGCCTCACACATGTTCGATAAGATAGTCATATGCATCACTGAGAACGTGAACAAAACTCCTCTCTTCACCATCGAAGAGCGCTGCGAGCTGGCTGTCTCCTCTGTTGCAGGCGGAGATCATATTTCGGTGGAGACGTTCGGGGGGCTCCTGGCCGAATATGCACGTATGCAGCACGCGACGGCAATCATCAGGGGACTTCGAGCGGTAAAGGATTTCGAGTACGAATTCCAGATGGCCCTGATGAACAAATCGCTCTACCCGGAGGTAGAAACCGTATTCCTGATGCCATCCGAGCGGTTTACCTATGTCAATTCCTCCATAGTCAGGGAAGTGGCCCGCCTGGGTGGTGATGTCACATCCTACGTTCCGCCGAATGTTGCCGCTGCGTTGAAGGAGAAGTACGCACACAGCAGATCTTTAGAGTGATCCGACACAACATCCTTCAACAATTACGCCGGCATTCAAGCGCCGATACATTTTTTTATGATGGGTACTGGACTCAACAACCGATTTTAGGCCATATTTGACAGCTGCAATATCTCAATATTGTAGACCGGAACTCCGGGCGTCGTGCCGGAGAGTGTTGAGATAACAGAGGAGAGAGTTACAAATGCAGATACAGCACGACGTTAGTGGTGACGTGGCCGTCCTGCACCTGCAGGGCAAGATCATGGGAGGACCCGATGCGACCTCGCTTCACGAGAAGCTCCATGAGCTGATCGACAGCGGCACATTGAGCGTGGTAGTCGACCTCGAGGGGGTGGCCTGGATGAACTCTTCAGGACTCGGGATACTTATTGGAGGACTTTCAGCCCTGCGTAAGAGTGGTGGCGATCTGCGATTGGCGCGCGTCACGGAAAAGATCGATGAGGTTCTTCGTATAACCAAGCTTGACAGAGTCTTTGACATCTATGGCAACACCGAAGACGCTGTTGCCAGTTACGGATCTTGAAGAAAGCAGCGGAGAAAAAATATCGCAGCCGGCTCGATGCGGTTGTAAAAGCTGAACGGCTTACCGAGAAAGTCGCCAGAAAGCTCAAGATAAGTGAGCCGGAACGGGTTGACATATGCATCGCCGTCACAGAAGCGGTCAATAATGCCGTCGAACACGGCAATAAGCTGATAAACGAAAAGTATGTCACCCTCCTGTTCGAATACTCAGACGACATATTGCGTGTCACGGTACGGGACGAAGGCGAAGGATTCGACCTGGAAGCAGTTGAGAATCCACTTTCCCCGGAGAATCTGACCAAACCGAATGGAAGGGGCCTTCTGATCGTTGAATCATTGATGGACGACGTGGAAGTGTCCTTTTCAGCCACCGGAACCGATGTGGTGATGATCAAAAAGAGATAGCGGTGTCATTAGAGGGACTTCAGGTCGGGATCTTCCTGGCAGGTGGCTTGTTGCTCATGCTTCTGGGATCGGTGATTTTCCGGGAGAATCCCGGAAAGCGCCTGAACAGGGTAACTGCCGCCATGCTTTTTCTTGGAGGTCTCGGTTCCCTTATGGGTGCGGCGGGAGCATCCCTGGGCGATGCCCTTGCGGTTCAGGCCGCTGATTCAGCCGCCGATACTTTTCTCTCCCTCCAGAATGTCAGGCAACTTACTGTTATCTGGGAGTTCTTCTTTCCGACACTGATCCTTTTCAGCCTGGTCTTTCCACGTGAATCAGAGGTGCTCCAGCGCCATCCCAGACTATTATGGCTGGTCTACCTGCCATACGTCTTCCACCTGCTGCTGGTTCTGCTGTTCCTGATAGATCCCAACCTGCTCGATTCGATAAATCTGGGAGGAAGGGGAGGATTGCTCGGCTCCTTCCTGAAGATGGTCAGTTTTGCAGTAGTTCTTTTCGACATGTTGTTCAGGCTGATCTACCAGACCCATATCCAGTTGTGGGCGGCCATAAATGTTTTCTACGTCATTATGGCCATCTACTTCCTGCGCCGAACGCACAGGTCACTGGCCAATGAACGTCTCGGCCTGCAGGTCTCCATCCTGCAGATAGGTATCGGTTTCAGCGTCGGTATCTATATAGTCGTATACCTGGCTTCGATTGTGCTGCCGTCGGTGCCGCTGCCGGACTGGATACGGGCTATACTCCTCTCTCTGGCCCTGCTGATCGGGTGTGGAGCGATCGCCTGGGTGATAATCCGGCACCAGTTCCTTGACGTTCAGATACTTGCCAAGCGCAGCCTGATCTATTCCGCGGCCACCGGTGTAGTGGTTGGTGTTTACTTCCTCCTCTACACCTGGTTCACCGATCTCTACCAGGCGATGATGGGGCCCGACGTTACGGACGTTAAGGTAGTGCAGATAATCTTTATTGTAATTGTTGTGCTCTCCTTCCAGCCGCTGCTGAGCAGGCTCGAGTCGATCGTAGATCGATTCTTCATACGCGATGAGACCGATTATCGGAATGTGCTGCAGCAGAGTGTCAGGAACATCATCGGTATTCTCGACATGGATTCGCTGATAAGGTCCCTCTATCAGACTCTCGAGCGGGCCTTCCTGGTTGAAGAAGTGGCAGTCGTCCTTATCGATCGCAAGACAGGTGCCTACCGGTTCATACGGCGCGGACCGCCTCCACTGAAGCAGGAAAAGTGGGAGCTGAAAACACCGGCAGAACTGGAAGGGGATGAAGCAGAGCAGGGCGATACCATATCAGGTGGTCTGGTCGAAGCCCGTAAGAGAGCCGCATCCGGACCGGGGCGCGCAATTTTCCGGGTGGGTGATCCGGTCGCAGAGGTGCTGGCCAGAGCCTCCGGTCCGGTCAGATATGAAAGGCTGGTAGCGGAGATACCCGAAGAGGAGCGCAGTGAAAGGACCCCTCTGCAGGGGCTGAATCCGTATATAGTCGTACCTCTCAAACAGCGCAACAATCTGGTGGGGATCTTCACTCTGGGGGCCAAGCTGGCCGATACCACCTTCAATACCGAGGAGATCACACTCCTCTCTGTCCTGGCAAGTCAGGTCTCGGTGGCTATTGAGAACGCCTGGCTCCACGAAGGACGCCTGGAACAGGAACGACTGAGGGAGGAACTGGCGGTAGCACGGGAGATACAGCAGGCGCTCCTGCCCGACAGCTTTCCCTCAGGTCCGAATTTCGCTGTATCGGGCATCAACCTGCCCAGCAGGGAGATCGGAGGAGACTATTTCGATTTCATCGTAACAGATACAGATATAGAAGAAGATGAATCTATCCAGAAACTGCTTATCGTTGTGGGTGATGTTTCCGGGAAAGGAACCCCTGCAGCACTGCTCATGGCCAGCCTTCAGGCCACCCTTCGTGCCGTATACGAAGTGCAGCCCGACCTGGCGGCAACCATGGAAAAGGTTAACAAGGTCATATATCGGACAACCGCCGCAGAGAAGTTCGTGACACTCTTTGTGGCCGAAATGGATACAGAAACGCGCGTTCTGACATATGTGAACGCCGGACACAACTTCCCGATTCTTACTAAAAATTCGGGAGAACAGCATCTTCTGGAGGAGGGGGGCCTGCTGGTCGGTGCAATCGAGCATACCACATATGAAAAGGGTTCGATCCAGATGGAACCCGGCGATGTGCTGGCCATATACACTGATGGTGTTACAGAAACACAGAACGCTGCCGAAGAGGAGTTCGGTGAGGAACGGCTTCACACCACTCTCAGAGACCGATCGTATCTGCCTCCTCGCGAGATCAGAGATGAAGTCTACCGGGAGGTTCTCTCCTTCGCCGGTGATCAGGCTCAATTCGATGATCTGACCCTGGTAGTATTGAAATGCATGTAGTGCCCTGTCACGCAACA
>CAZWVF010000040.1:0-3408 GCA_964637695.1 uncultured Gemmatimonadota bacterium
TGTTGCGTGACAGGGCACTATGACCAGAGTCCCAGGATGATGCCCATTATCAGTGTCGTGACCAGACGGAAACTTGCATCGATGGCCCACAATTTTGTCGATTGGTTCTGATAGAGAACCTGACTCAGCATCAGGGGAGCCATAACAAGTATCCAGACCAGCAGTGCCACCATGATTCCCCATTGTATTCCTTCCATCGGACCGAAACTCATCACACGGGCTATGGCATAAGAAAGGAAGAGGAAGCCTGCAAAGGTGACAATCAGAGGCTTCATACCCATCTCCTTGCCCTGCTCCTCTGTGATGCCGGTTAGTTCCTGCCACTGCTTGCCGAACATCGGTCCGTACCAGAGCGGACCAAACATGAAGCTCACAACTGCTGCGACCAGTACAGCGAGATAGTTGACCTGACCGAATTCCATTACTGCACCTCCACTGAATACGGGTGGGAAAACCTGATTCAACCACGTTCAGATTTCTTTGGTAACGGATGTGGAGGAGAAGTGCAAGGGTGAAGCATTTTCAGCTGAAAGTTGTATTTCCTCGAGTGCACATGCAACAGAGTCTGTGATATGTTCTCGATGTAGCCGGTCCACCAGACCGGATCTCTGGATTGTCAGTTTCTGTCACGATTCAGGAGTAGAGAGCATGTATAAATCATCCGTTTTACTGACTGCAGCCGTGCTGGCATTTACGGTCGGTGCATGTGCGAAAAGATCCGAAAGCATTAAATGGGAAGGAAGTATCGAGGAAGCGCTCGCGCTTTCCGACAGTGATGGAAAGCCGGTGATGCTCTATTTCACTTTCGTGGGGTGACGCTGGTGTGAGGTGCTGGAAGACTCCACCTACACCGACGCCGCGGTCGTGGCGAAAAGCAGAGATTTCCACTGGGTCACTGTTCTCAGGGATTCCACCCCAGAAATCACTGAGAGATTCAATGTTTCGGTCCATCCCTCTCTGATGGTCATCAATAAGAATCAGGAGAAGGTTTATCGATTCAGCGGATATAAACAGCCTGCACCATTTATAGAGGAACTGGATGAAGCACTCCGCAGGTATCGCCTGTACAGCGATGGAGAGGAATGGGACATACCTGCACCCAGGTCGAATTCCTTTATCGACGCTGGAAGAGTCGAGACGCTTGATGCCCCTTCTGAAGAGGTGCCCTCAGGGATCACAATTCTGAATGAAGACCTGTGGGTTTCCCAGTTCGGCACTCTCTTTCGTCTCGATTTGAATACGATGGAGGTAAAAGACGAGTATGAAGTCGGCCCATCTGTGCGGGGAATATGCACGGACGGAAAAGTGCTCTACGGTATGGAGTACGGATGGACTGCGGCCAAGCCTACTCACGTCATTGACCCGCGTGACGGCCGTGTAATCCGCGATATCGTAACAGAAGAGAACAGCGAGAATAAATTCTTCGGAGCACACGCCATCACCTGGCGCCGCAGCTCTCTCTACATTCTCTCATCTTTCGGGATAAGCGAGGTGGATCCACGGACCGGTGAGATATTGAGGAACATCGAACCGGAAGAGAGGGGGCTGACCGCACTTACCTGGAATGGGGAACACTTTGTTGCAGGCAGCAGGGAAGCGCTCTTCTTCATAGATCCCGACAGCGGCAGAACAGTGCGCTCCATTCCGGTGAATTACCCCGTTCGGGTGATATACTTTCATGAGGGTGTCTACTACTTGATGGAACAGCCTGTATTCGGTTACAACAAGACACACGAACGCATCAGGGTCTGGCCGGAAAAGACCCTGATATACAAAGTCAGGCTACCCTGATGATGTAGTGCGATATTGTTCGCGGACGATAAGATGTATCTCAACGGCGGGGTGTATAATTGAAATAAGTCCAGATCGATTCGTATTACCATAAAATCCTGGAAAGTAGGTGCAGATCGGAATAGTGTGATGATTTCCGATTAACGAAACCTGCAAGAAAGGTAGTTAAGATGGATTTGATGACTTGGGCCTGGCTGATAATGACTGCCATCCTGCTGATCGGAGAAATGCTGACGGCCGGTTTCTTCCTGATCGTTTTCGCCGTCGGATCGTTCGGATCATTTCTGGTCGCAATATTCGGCGGCAGCGTGTTCTGGCAGTGGATCGTCTTTATCGTTCTCTCGGCAATTGCATTTGCGGGCAGCCGAAAGTTCGCAAAGAGAGTATACAAAGGACCGACAAAATTTGGTGTCGGCGCAGAACGCTACGGGGGCATGAAGGCATATGTGGTTGAAACCATAGATGTTTCTGCAGCAACCGGGAGGATAAGGGTGGATCGAGAGGAATGGCTCGCAGAATCTATCGATGGCAATACCATTCAGGAAGGTTCCTGGACCGAGATAGTCAAGGTGGACGGAACGAGAATGGTGGTTCGAGCTGTCCCTTCTCCATCAGAATCGTCATCCTAGCCTTGGAGATCCGGCACAACGGAATAACCGGGTCCTTTCAGCAGGTACTCCCTGCAGGAGGAACAATATGGAATCGGTAATAGCATTGGGTGTCGTCGCATTCGTACTGTTCGTATTCGTGGCGAATGCGTTGAGAATCGTTCTGCCGTACCAGAAGGGGGTCATAGAGCGTCTGGGTAAATACCAGAGAACCATGGGCAGCGGATTGATAATTATCGTCCCCTTTATCGAAAAGCTCCGTAAGGTGGATATGCGCGAGCAGGTGGTGGATGTCCCCCCGCAAGAAGTGATCACCAAGGACAATGTTGCCGTGGTGATGGACGCCATTGTCTATTACGAAGCCACCGACCCTGTAAAACTTCTCTATAACGTGGCCGATTTCTATTCAGCGGCAACCAAGCTGGCTCAGACCAACCTGCGTAACATAGTTGGCGAAATGATACTCGATGAATCCCTTACCTCCCGCGAGGTAATTAATACCAAGCTGCGCATGATCCTCGATGACGCCACAGACAGATGGGGAGTTCGGGTTGTCCGGGTCGAGATACAGCGCATTGAACCGCCTACGGATGTGATGGAGGCCATGCACCGTCAGATGAAGGCGGAACGTATCAGGCGTGCAATGGTTCTGGAAGCCGACGGTCAAAGGGAAGCGGCAATCAAGATCGCCGAAGGTCAGAAACAGGCAGCGATCCTGGAGGCGGAAGGCAGAGCTCAGGCCATCCGGAAAGTGGCCGATGCCGATCGATACAAACTTACAACGGTCGCAACCGGAGAAGCTGAAGCCGTTCTGCAGGTATATAAGGCAATCCATGAAGGTGATCCGACCCAGGACCTCATTACGATCAAGTACCTGGAAGCCCTCAGCAATATGGCGGACGGGCAGGCTACCAAGATATTCCTGCCGATTGAAGCCTCCGCGCTGCTGGGTGGTCTGGGCGGACTGGCCGAAATGCTGAAGCCGCCGGCCGAAGGGTCTGCGAAGCCG
>CAZWVF010000040.1:3508-25395 GCA_964637695.1 uncultured Gemmatimonadota bacterium
GCGAAGCCGGCGAAGAAGATAACTGCTGTTGAGGAACCTGAAGCCTGACATCACTCGATGCCTTCCGGGGCGTCACCATCGCCGGCTGGCACGGTTCGATGAACGGTTCACTGGCATTTGCCATTGCCAATGTTCTATTATGGCTGGGTGTGGCCGGCCTGCTTTACAGGAAGCGCATATTTATCAAAGTGTGACATGAGGAGATGACCAGTGAAAAAATACGCCCACCATTCACTCACTCTTTTTATTACCGCTGCTGCTCTTTCCGTTATCTCTGCCTGCGCGGCCGGCGCCGGCAATAGAGTCGAGGATGCAGCCGTCGAGGTCGTCGCACCGGTGGTGGCATCAGCCGGGGAACAGGGTGTGGCACCCGAGGCTGCACAGGAACCTGAAGAGCCTCCCGTATATGATGAATCAGCCGACGCGGCAGCCGACATCGCTGCGGCAGTGGCGGTTGCTGAAAAGGAAAACACACGGGTTCTGATCCAGTGGGGAGCAAACTGGTGCGGATGGTGCAAGCTGCTGCACCAGCTCTTCAACGAGGATAGCGAAATCCGGAGGAAGATCCTTTACGAATACGAAGTGGTCTATGTAGATGTAGGGCGGTTCGACAAGAATGTGGAGCTGGCGGAAAAATATGATGCCGACTTCAAGAACAACGGTGTGCCCTTCATCACTATCCTGGATGGCGATGGGAATGTAGTTGTCAACCAGGAGACCGGATCACTGGAAGAGGGCAGGGCACACGACCCGGTTAAAGTGCTCGACTTCCTCACTGCCCACCAGGCGGAATACCTGAACGCAGAGGACCTTTTAAAGGAGGCGCTCGCAAAGGTCGGGGAGGAGGAAAAGCGATTATTCCTCACATTCGGGGCACCGTGGTGAGGATGGTGCAGCCGGCTGGAAGCCTGGCTTGCACGCGAAGACATCGCTCCAATAATCGGTAAGGATCTCATCGTCCTGAAGATCGATCAGGATCGCACTATCGGTGGAATGGAATTGAAACAGCGTTATGCAGGGGATTATGGGGGGATCCCGGTTTTCTACATTCTGGAACCGGATGGAACTATTGTGGTCGATAGCTTTAACGAGGAGGGTAAAAACGTCGGTGCGCCTGCAGCTGACTGGGAGATCGCCTGGTTCGGTGAAATGATGAAGAAAACGGCGCGACGGATTACTGTTGCTGAAATCGAGTATCTCCTGCAGACGATGCGTGACGATCCATATTGAGGGTCCTGAATTAAGCCATAGGCCAGCGGTTATCCCGCAGGCTCCGATTCAGAGGGTGGAATCGGCATCGGGACATTCCCTGCATCGAATTCGATAAATCTTACCCGGGAGAGCGCTGCGACCTGCACCAGTCGTTCCGGCCTTAGAGTCAAGGTCACGATTGGTCCTATAACAGAGCCAATAGTACCAAACCGGCCCAGTTCCTGCCTGTCTTCATCTGTCACACTACGTCTCATGTGGATGTTAACTCGGACATGATCCCCGAGTGGCTCTCCCGTACCGTAACCACCCAGGGCCATTCGAAGTCGGAGATCGAATTTCCTCTTGATTATCTCATCCTCAATACTGGGAGTGCCTGCAGCACATCCGATTGCCAGGGATACGATAAAAGCCAGCAGCGATAATCCGATAAGAATCCTCAGCGATTTTCTTTGAGACTGACCTGATGGCTGTGTAACGTCCTGAAATGACAGGGAACGCATGAGCGCTATCTCCATTTGAGTTTCATGAAAACCATTGTGGAATTGTACACTGACCTGCGTGCCTGTGCCAATGGCCGTCAACCTGTTCTCTGGTTCTGGAGGGACAGCCTGAATGTCGGTTTTCTGCTCCGACTGTGGTTGTGAATACGACATAACCCTTTTCCAGTACGGTCGCACTATCGAGTGTACCTGCGGAAACAGGGTCGGCCGGGAGCTGAAGGTACTGTCGCTCAATACACCTGCCACTGCCGATCAGTTGAAGTTCATGGTTGATGTCATGCTCGACCGGCTGGCCAGGTGGCTGCGTGTAATCGGAAGTGACGCGGCCTGCCGTGAGGGGATTGAGGATGAGGATCTGGTTCGATATGCAATAGATGAAAACCGGATCGTTCTTACCCGCGACCGTGCGCTGCCGACCGAGTGGTGGATAGACAACTACCTGTTGATCGATTCCGTCAGACCGATGGAACAACTCCATCAGGTTGTCACTCATTTCAACCTGCCGTGGCAGCGATCTCTCTTCACCCGTTGCACCGTATGCAACGAACCTCTCCATCCTCTTAAACAGGATCAGATTGCCGGGAGGGTGCCTGTGAAAGTTCTCGACTTTGCCGCTAGATTCGCCGGTTGCCCTTCGTGTGATCGTATCTACTGGGATGGTTCGCATGTGGACCGCATGAGAGAGAAACTGAAGGAGGCTCTTCAGAAGGCGGAACCCTCACGTTATTGATCGATCACGATTCCCTATCCCTGAAGTTCCTCCAGGGGATCTTTCCGGATCAGAACGAGAAGAGAGGACTGTGGTACTATGAGCAATTTCTCTCCATGGTATTCGATCTCAATCGCCTTTTCACGCAGGAAGAGGGCATAGTCTCCGGGCTGTGATTGAAGAGGCACGTACTTGATCATCTCTTTATCTTCGGTTGACCACGGTTCATCGTCGGAATATCCCGGATTTGGTACTGGATAACCGGGACCAACTTTCATAATTGTGCCGCCCTGAACCTTCTCTTTCGATCGGACTCCGGCGGGCAGATATAAACCATGGCTTGTCTGGTCGGATTCCTCCTCGGGACGGATCAGCACCCGATCTCCGACTACTATTATATCCTTGATTCCGGCCATACCGATTACCTTACAGAGACAGAAGACTCAATCCGATAATTAAATCACCGATCTGTTCCGATTGTAAGCAGGTAAATATAATTATTCATCCGTGACGTACGTCACTTGCAAGATCGAGAAACTCCAGATAGGCTATTGGATCGCAAAGTGTACCGCTCCATGATTACGGTTACGACAAGCGTAACCGCGGAACGGTTCACCGGGAAGGAAATCTCATTTTGATGGAGCGCTCAAAATGATGGGAAAAAGACGATCAATGGCCATGGACCGTCCTTTCATGTTGCTTTCAGTGCTGGTAGTGACTGGTCTTGTCGCTGCCTGTTCCAGCAAACCGGGCGAACCTTACACAACAGATTCCGGACTCACCATACAGGTCATGAAGGCTGGCCGGGGACAGAAGGCAGTGAAAGGCCACACGGTCACGGTCCATTACACACTCTGGCTCGAGGATGGAACTCTGGTCCAGACATCAAGGAAGGACCGCGGCGGATCGGGAAGAGCATACCCCGTGGAAAACATTGGAATGGGACAGGTCATTAGAGGATGGAATGAGGGGATTATAGGAATGAGGGTGGGTGAAATCCGCAAGCTCATCTGTCCTCCAGATCTCGCCTATGGTGTGGAGGGGAGACCGCCCGCAATCCCCGGGAATGCAACACTGACTTTCGAGATCGAACTTCTGGAAGCGAAGTAGTACCTGCCTGAAACCGGCTGATGCCTGATTATATCCGGTTATCAGCACTCTATATGAAGAGGACCGTATAATGAAATGGCACTGAGTCCCGTCAGTGTCTACCATATGCGCGACAAAGAGACTGCATGAGCAGCTGAATGGAGGTTTCCCTTGCCAGATCGAATTGGTGGTTTCTTCCGCTCCATGAAAGAGTTCAACAGGTCCTTCTGGTCGGCCAACGTATCTGAACTCTTCGAGCGGGTGGCCTTCTACGGCATGACGGCAATGCTGGTGCTCTACCTGCACGACGTGCGGGGGATCAGTGAATCGGCGGCTATCGGTCTGAATGGCAACTTCGGACTGGTCGTCTACAGTCTCCCGGTTCTCTCGGGAGTAATAGCCGACTGGCTCGGCTACAGGAAGGCCTTCCTGCTGGCATATATCTGTCTGGGCGCGGGGTATCTGCTGGTGGGTCAGTTCACGACCTACTGGAGTATCGCAGGAGCCCTGCTGCTGGTGGCGTTCGGGGCCTCCATTGTGAAGCCGGCTGTCACTGGGACGGTCCAGAAGACCTGCCTGAGCGCTCAGGCTGCGGTCGGGTTCTCCATCTATTACATGCTGGTAAATGTCGGAGGGTTCCTGGGACCGAACGTATCCGGTTTTGTTTCCAATACACTGGGTCTGGGTGTGGAGCGGATTTTCTATGCAAGTGCGCTGGCGATCGTTATCGCGATCCTGCTCATCGTTTTCCTCTTCAGGGAACCGACCGAGGAAAAGGGGGAGGATGAGGAGGGCATTACCTTCTCCATTTTCCTCCGTAATTTCTTCACGGTAATTAAAAACGGACAGATGATGTTCCTCTTTCTCTGGGTCACCCTCTACTGGAGCATCTTCTTCCAGTTCTTTGGCGCATTCCCTCTATACCTGACCAACGACCTGGGAATAACCGAACAGGGGGCCGCCTTTATAATCTCACTCGATGCTGCGGCGATCGTCTGCCTCCAGGTATTGGTCGGTTATCTGGTGCGGAACATGATAACGATCAGGGCGATCCTGATCGGATTTCTCATCTCTTCGATCGGCGTGATGTCGATGGCCATCTATCCTGCGGTCTGGGCAGCGGCTATAGGGATCCTGATCTGGGCTATCGGCGAGATGTTCTATGCGGCGCACTTCTACAAGTACATGGGTGATATGGCTCCGAAGGACCAGGTTGGAATGTACATGGGATTTGCTTTCCTGCCCGTGGCTCTGGGGAGCTTCCTCTCGGGAGTCATAGGAGGTCCGGTTTCTTCATTTGCGCGGGAGACGCTGGGGGCACCCCAGCTGATGTGGCTGATCTTCGGCGGTATTGGTATCGTCAGCGTGATAGGGCTAACCGTGCAGGCATTTGTATTCAAGCCGAAGGCATCGTAAGAGAAGTAATCGCGGAACGGTGTACTAGGGCAGCATGATCAGATCCTTCTGGATCTCACCGGTCACTTCTGCCCTTCCATCCGGCGAGATGAGCACGTCGACTTCGGTTCTAACAGCCATCTTCCCTTCGAGGTAGATCCCCGGTTCGATACTGAAGCACGTTCCGGGCAGGATGCGGCGGCGGTCACGGGTTTCGAAGTTGTCTATATTCGCCCCGTTGCCGTGCACCTCGAATCCGATCGAGTGTCCCGTTCGATGGATAAAGTAATCACCGTAGCCGGCGTCATTGATCACCTTCCTGGTGGCGTCGTCTACCTCCCAGCCTTCAACCGGATCATTTTTTTCGAACCTCTCGATCGCCAGTTCGCATCCTGCGTCCCTTGCGTCGCAGACGATCTGCCACATGCGCAGGTACTCTTCAGGAGGATTCTCCCCGATATATCCGCACCATGTGATATCGGCGAAAATGGATGTCGGAGGTTTTTCGCGTGCCCACAGGTCTATCAGCAGGGTCTGTTCCATGCCGAAGGTGAATGTGTTCTCTGAGGTTGGTTCGAAATGCGGATCGGCGGGGTGCTCATTTACACCTACAATCGGCATGTGCCCTCCAGCGTCGAGTCCCTCCTGCTCGAAGCGGTCGAGTATGAACATGGCAACCCGGTATTCGGTCAACTCCTTTCCTGCAGCGACTGCGGCACCGATCTTTGCGAACGATTCCTTCCTGACCCTGTGGACGGTACCCATGGCCCGCCTGTGGCTGGTCTCGCCCTCCTCGCCGAAGACTGCTTCGAAGCGGCTTACAAGATCGGCAGAGGAGACGACCTCCACGCCGCCGGCTTTCCTGACAAGCTCCACGATCCCGGCATCCGCTACCGATATATATGGGATATCACAATCGGGTGAATACTGCATGGCGACTCTTCCGGCATCTCCAAAGAGGTTACCGAGTGCCTCATGCAGCTGATTCCATGTGACGTAAACCCTCTTTTCGCCAGGCACTTCATCGAGCCTGGTCGGTTCAACACCGTGCACAAGCCTGACCGGATCACCCGAAGCCGGTACCCAGTAGAGCCACCGCCGGCTGGTGCTCTTCTCGAGATCCATTCCCAGGATCCTGTAGGAGATTACGTCGCGGTTGTGGAAATCATAAAACAGCCAGCCGTCGAAACCGGCTTCCCTGATAGCCTGCTGGATTGCTGAAAGATCCACAATTGGACTCCTCTATTTACTCCTGGTCCTCGGGGGGACGGCTGAGACTGAAGATGGTTGCTCCGATCGCCTGATTGCCAGAGACCATGTCGGTTACCATTACGACTACGAAGACGTGTCCCTCGTAAGATGCACCCATGCTTGAGAGATCGATCTGCATCCGCCGGCTCGCAGAAGAAGTAAGGCTGTTCCGTTCCTGTTCCGGCGCTACTGCTACAATTCCCTGTCCGGGATCATCGGGGATGATGAAGAACGCCTCTTTCCAGACGTGATCGCCTATATCTGACGTGGCGAGGTGATCGATTTCGAAATAGAAATAGAGATCCTGGTCATACTGGAACTGCCTGAAGGGGGCCGGCAGGATCAGCTCTCCACCCCTTATGAACTTACCCTCTCCCTGAGCCGGACGGATATCTGTGGCCAGAAGTATCGGTGAGACCTGGAGTCTTTCGGTTGCCATGGAGATCAGGTCGGTTGAGACCAGAACACCGCCCGAGATCCCGCTGTCGGGATCCTCTGCAGAGAGATAGACGATGTAAGATCCGGGAAGAGTCGTGAACCTGAAGGTATCGAGGAAGAACCTCCCCTTGATATCTTCCACTCCCTCTATCGAGTAGCCGCCCTGCCTGCTCTCGGCGTGTTTGACATTCAGACTGTGGTCCACAAGGATGATGTTCGTTCGCAGATTGGTGGTGAAAAGCCCTCCTTCACGGCTCATCCGCACCGATTCGGCGGGGATTCCGAATGTAGCCTGGATCTCAACCGAATCGCCCTCAGCCGGGAATGCGACGATATCGACCGTTATCGGTATATAGCTGGCCGCACCAGGTGCACCCACCCTGTAGACGTTTGGAGGAGCGAGTACGTGAAGCTGTTCCAGAAAAGTTTCGGTGATCAACTCACCTTCACCGCTGGCTTGTGCCGCAAGAGCTGTGGAGAGGGTCGAGGACGCAGAACCGGCCCGGTTGCGACGTTCGCGAATATCCATCGCAGCCGTCGCGATGAACTCCCTCAGCGGATCCCGTATCCTTTCAACCTCGACCCAGCCCAGCATGGAGTCGCCTATGCCGAGGACTTCCGGTGTTCCCCACTGGTAGTAGGCAGAACGATTACGCAGGTCGAGATATCCCGGAGGACCGAGGGCAAGGCTGAGATCTCCCCTGAAGTCCCATCCGGTTATCCGGTCTGAGGAATGGTAGTACATCGCCAGTTCTTCCAGCAGGCCCTCCGGATCCGTCCATAATCTTGGATGAGGTCCCCGGTAGGGAGTACGGGGCAGCTGAAATCGGTTGTCATACAGGACCAGCAGATCGCTGCTGAGGGAAGCAGCGTCGTAGCGGTCTGAAATCGCCCGGCGCAATGACCGGGTACCGCTGGCACCTGCCGCCATGAGAGCTGCCAGCCTGCGGATATCAGTCACTTCATGCCGGTAGGCGATCCTTCTTGTCAGACGTACGCATGCCTCCTCGTACTTATCGGTGACATCGGACAGGTTCTGTGACGGAATCGATATCAATCTCGCAGCTATTTCAGGGAGTTCGTACCAGGAAATATAGGTCAGCGCTCTCTCTTTATCAGGAATCGATGAATCGGGATTATCCAGTATCTCCCATACTCCTTCGAGGGAGGGAGGTCGGGGTGGAGGGGAATCGAGAGGAGGTCGCTGTATTATCCCCTGATCGAGAATGAACTGGTAGGGCACCGGTGAACCGTATCGCAGCCGTTCCCAGGTGAATCCCGATGCGATCGAAGGCGGGGTGCGACGCAATCCCTCCTCGTTTGCGCGCTGCCACGGCACGTAATCGGGACCCCTTGAATCGGGCAACCCGTATGTGAGGAAATGGCTCCATATCTGCGGCCATTCGCCGAAGGCCGATTCGGGGAATCTCTCTTCCAGATACTCGACTCTCTGTGTGTAGACCTGCAGCAGCTCGTTTTCAGGGGTTCCTGGTGTCGGATCCCTTTCGTTCCAGAAGTTATCCAGCCATACCAGTACATCACCGGTCTGGCGCAGCTTCCTTCGGGCATCCGATCCGGCCAGAAAGACTGCCAGCTGGACCTCTTTCACCCGCTCCCGGGGCACATCTGGAGCAAGACTGCGGGCGAGATCTCCTGGACGGGCCATAGTGCAGGAGGAGATCAGTACAGCGGCTGCCGGCAGGATCAGAAAGAGTCTGGATATTCTATTATTATGAAGTGACATGTGAGTCCATGATTATATTTACAGGCCCCTGAGTCAATCCATTCGGTTACATTTGGAATGAAAGGGATCAGATTTTGTATTATATGAAACTTGCTGAAAATCAGGTAGAGATGCAAATCGTTAACTGGACTTTCCACATGGGAGGGTTTTAATGAAGCACGGACGTGCACATTTCCACGTTACCACACTCCTGGCACTGCTGGCTGTAACTGCTGCCGGATGTGCCGGCGGTATGGCTGGAAGTTCCGGCGGCCTTCATATCTGGTCGGCCGGTTCGTCGGTTGAATACAAATCGATCTCGAGCCAGGTTATGGTCATGGAAGTTCCCGGACAGGGTGAAATGACCATCGGCACAGATGTTTCCATGGATGTAAACGTGGAGGCAACAGCTACACCCCGGCAGTTTTATCTTACGATTCAGGATGTTTCGATCAGCAGCGATGCGGCCGCAATGGGTGGTGATATGCCCGACGTGAGCCTTCTTAAGGGTCTGGAGAGTACGATACTGCTCGATGCACGCGGTTTGATAACAGAAGCATCCAACCTGGAGGGTAACTCTTCCATAGAAGAGCAGGGTGGTGTTGCCGCTTTCAAAGAGCAGATACAGGGTTTCTTTCTTTACTCCCCTGAGGGTGTACTGGGACCTGGAGTTGAATGGACCCGCGAAGTCGAAATCCCGATCATCCAGATGGGCATGGTGATGACTATCTCCTCGATCGACAAGTACCGGTGCATCGAAGCCACGACTTTCGGAGGCGCACCGGCTTACAAGATCGCGATGACTACTGAAGTGGCGATGTCGGGCAGCGGCGAACAGATGGGAATGCCGATGGACATGGCCATGACCGGTTCCGGGGAAGGTACCTTCTATGTCGAAACAGGAACGGGCATGCTCCTTTCGGCCGAAGGTACCATCTCAATGATCGGCGGCGTTTCCGGTGCTGGATTCGACATGCCGATAGAGATACGCATGACAACTGCGGTGGAATTGAAGAAGTAATCCCTGGAATGCGGCTATCGGTTACTGGATCTGGAATAATGAGATCGAGGGCCGCTGTCCGACTCTGAGAATCGGTGGCGGAACACTCGTAACAGGCCTCGATCCCGACCTGGTTCTGGCTTCCGACCTCGAAGGGCGGCCGTGGCGGCTGATCGACGGTTCGGTAACATACCGATGGGGCCTTAACGGAAGAGTTATGGCCCTGTGGCGGGATGAAGGGGGCCGCAGAGTACGTAACCGGCTGGGAATCGACGAGGCCTCGCACCTCTGGAACAGTACAAGAGAACGACTTAAACCCCTCCTGGACCGGGTAGACCCACGGGGCCTGCCCGGTCTCACTTATAATGATGAAGGTCCTCTTTCTTCTGAATCAGATCTGATAGATGCATTGAACATGCTCGCCGAATGGGATGTTCATGCCCTCCGGCGCGACGCCGACAGATTTGCATCGATCTATTCTCCGGTGGGAATACTGCCTCCAGATCAGTATATGGCCCAGGTTGTCCAGATGACGCATGGCTGTTCCTTCAATACCTGTACATTCTGCACCTTCTACACGGATATCCCTTTCCGGGTTAAAAGCAGTGATGAACTGAGAGAACACCTGGAAGAGGTTGATCGCTACCTGGGCAGGGGGACGAGTCTTCGGCACAGCATATTCCTGGGAGATGCCAACGCTCTGGTCGTGCCGTTTGCGAAGCTCGAACCTCTCCTCGAGATCGTGGCCGATCACTACAGCGACCGACTGACTACTCCTGAAAGAACCACAGACAGTGAAAGAGCGTTCAACGGCATGCACGCATTTCTGGACGGATTCTCGGGTGCGAAGAAAAGCGCTGAGGATTACCATCGGCTGAGGGAGTTGGGATTGAGACGCGTCACCGTCGGCCTGGAATCCGGTCACGATCCACTCCTGGAGTGGCTGCACAAACCCGGATTTTCTGCGGATGCCGTCAGGAGTGTCGAGGCGATGAAGGAGGGGGGAGTTCAGGTCTGCCTGGTCGTCCTGATCGGGGTGGGAGGTGAGACTTTTAACAGGGGGCACATCCAGGATACAAAGGCTCTGCTGGAAGAAATGCCGGTCGACTCGGAAGATATCATCTATTTCAGTGAATATGTGGATGAAGCAGGTTCTCCCTATGGTGTAGTAGTAAAAGAGGATGGTATCGTCCCTCTGGAGAGGGAGGCAATGGAGAGGCAGCGAAGTGAAATCGCCTCCGTGCTGCCCCCTCACTCTGACGGCGGTCCGAGAACGGCTTTTTACGATATCAGGGAATTCACGTACTGATCGAATAAGATGATCTGCCGCATCGTCCTCAGCATGAAGGGGCATGCCGGGGACTTCTACAGACCTGACAGCGAAGGTTTCCACTCTCCGGCGGGGTCGAAGATACAGATAAAGCGGATTGGGGAGTACCTGGTGTCCTGAGTCAGCGGAGGATGAATAACGACGGACTTATGATTCAGGGCACTAATGAGCCTGTCTGAAAAACACTACGGCTGCGGCTTGCGCTGGCATCCGGCAGGCGGCGTTGGTTTTCACGGAATGTCCTCGACGTAGCGCAGTGGCTACGTCTCCGGGTATTCCGCTCGACCGCCTTGCCATCCGGCGCCAGTGTAACCCTCGCTATCGTCGGTTTCTCAGACAGGCTCTAATACCCCATTTGAAAGGACAGTGAAATGAGAGGCAGAATGATGGCCCTGGCAGGAGCCTTGCTGCTGGTGGCTGCAACCAGCGGAAACGCCATTGCGCAGACTGAAGAAACCAGTCAGCCAGGGCGGATCAGGCAGGGCAGACTGGAACTGACCGATGCCCAGAAAGAACAGATCACACAGCTGCGGGAGCAGCATAGAGAGGCATCTGCAGAGGCCGCCGCAGAGATAATCAAGGCAAGGGCGGAGGTGCAGAGTCTGATGGTGCAGACGGATACAGATCTCGATGCCCTTCAGAGAGCGATGAACAAGCTTTCTGAACTGGAGAATGCACGGAAGATACAATCGATGAAAAACATTCAGGCGTATATGAACCTTCTGACAGATGAGCAGAAGAGCCGGATGCGCTCGGGCCTCAGAGGAGGGATGTCGTTCTTCATACAGGGTCGGATGGGTGGAGGCCGTGCTTTCCAGGGCCGTAAAGGGGATTTCACAAGGGGAAGAGGTCAGCATGGAAAATTCATGCAGTGCAGAAACCGGGGTAACCGAACTGGTGCTACTCCCCCACCTCCTCTGATCAACTAAGGCATCGCTCCGTAATTACGGTGATGTATCGAGAGTGCCGAGGTGTCGGGCCGGCAGGCGTGAATTTGTACCTGCCGGCCTTCTTTTTTCCCTGTAGACTTATACCCTGATTGTAATAGTGTCATGTCAGGTGACAAACATCGGCACCGAGAGTGATGCCGGGCCCGGCCTGCAAGGCGCGGCGAGGAGGCGAAACGCAGCCGGTCGGGATTCGGCGCCGCTCGAATGCGACGGTTGTCGCGTGACAGGGCACTAGTGTCCTGAGTCGGAAATCCGTTGCATAATCGAGGAGGAAGATGAATTGGATAACCTGAGTCTGGATGCTACAACTCTGTCACTGATGGTGCAGGCCTCCGGCCTGGCAACCCTGATGATAATGCTCCGCGAGTTCCGCCAGGATGAAAAGGAGATTTCCGAAGAAGAGCTTCAGGGTCTGATCATCGCCTACCGCTACCACTACCAGGTGGCTCTCGACCTGATGCTCGAGGCGATGAGAGAAAAGGAGGATTGATCTCTGCTTGCGCAAACAGTTGATGGACCGTTGAATACTAACTTACTCAATTCAGGGTCTATCTCGATTGCAGAACCACATTAAATGCGTCTGACCGAACTCCAGAAAAATATCCTCATTGGTTTTGGGATTATCCTGTGTCTCTACTTTTTCCTGGTAGGGATCAAAGGCATCGGTGCTGCCTTCAAACTCTTCGGCGGTGACATTGCCGAGAGGATACTACAGACCACTTCGAATCCATTTACCGGTCTGTTCATCGGAATACTCACTACTGCACTTGTACAGAGTTCCTCCACAACAACCTCGATCATTGTCGGAATGGTGGCAGGTGGAGCAATATCAATTCAGGGTGCGATCCCGATGATCATGGGCGCGAATATCGGAACTTCTGTGACGAACACTCTTGTATCACTTGGCCACATAACCCGAAGACAGGAATTTCATCGGGCGTTCTCTGCCGGGACTGTACATGATTTCTTCAACGTAATGGCCGTAATTATCCTCTTACCGCTGGAATATTTCACTGGAGTCATATCGAAGCTCAGCATGGTGCTGGCTGCCACATTTGAATCGGTGGGTGGGCTGAGAGTGGCAGATCCACTTAGGATTGTTGTAAATCCAGTCGTGGAACTGCTCGAGAAAATAGTGTTCAATAATCCATGGTTGATGCTGCTGTTGAGTATCGCGATAACGTTCTACATGCTCTTTTCTATTGTCAAGTTGCTGAGAGCGCTTGTTCTGGAAAAGATCGAAGCATTCTTCGATACCTATATCTTCAAGACCGCCTTCCGTGGTTTTCTGTTCGGTGCAGGTCTGACATTTATCGTACAGAGCAGTTCTGTTACTACTTCACTCGTTGTCCCACTGGTTGGAGCGGGGGTCTTAACCATTTACCAGGTCTTCCCCTATACGATAGGTGCGAACATTGGAACTACTGTGACCGCCAACCTGGCTGCTCTTTCCACAGGTAACGTGACGGCTCTTTCCGTTTCTATCGCTCATTTTCTTTTCAATGTCATGGCCGGATTGATCATCTGGCCCATTAAAACCATACGTCACATCCCCATCAGGGCTTCCGAAGCCCTGTCAAATCTGGCTGTGAAGAACAGACTCATTCCTATCATCTGGATTATTGTGATGTTCTATCTTCTGCCGATTTTTATTATCCTTCTGGGAGGAGGGAACAGTAATGCTTAAGGAACTGTTTGCGGTTTTCAAGGAGGGTGACCTCTACAGCCAGGCACTGGATGAGTGTCACGAAATGCTCGATATCTCACAGAAGATGTATGTCGCATCGGTCGACTCTCTGCGCAAATCTGATAGTGCGGATGTCGATCTGGATATCTACGCCGCTGACCAGAAGATAAACGCTTTCGAGCGGGACGTGCGCCGGAAAGTCATGACCCATCTTACGATAAGTGGAAAGGCGGAACTCACTTCAGGCCTCGTTCTGGTGAGCATAGTAGTCGATATTGAGAGAATCGGAGACTACGCCAAGAATATCTACGACCTCGCTGTTCATCATCCGGCCAGGCTTGAAGCTGGAAGTGTGGAAGCAGAATTGGTGCCGATTGAAAGGAAAGTCACAGAAATACTGGACGAGGCGATTTACTGTTTCAGGAACGATGATATTGAGCTCGCCAGGCAGCTCATGACGGATTACAAGGAAGAAGTTTCCAGGCGATGCAACGAGTTGACCTTCGAAATGGTGGAAGGGAAATATCCCGATCTTGCGGCTACTGACCTGGTCACCGTGGCACTATATCTGCGTTTCCTGAAAAGGATTGCAGCTCACTCGCGGAACATGATCACATCAGTAGTGAACCCCTTTGAGAGGATCGGGTACCCGGAGTAGACACGGATTATTATTCCATCGTCTAAATAGTTACCGTCCGGAAACGGCCCTTTTGCGCAATCTCGGCGTCAATCTGCCGGATTTCCTGTGCGACGTACGCATGTACGTCTCCGCGCAATCCGTTGATTTCCTTGACCTTGCGCAAAATTACTCGTTTCCATACTGGAAACTTCGCCAGTGCCCATCCGGAGTTTCCGGATGGACACTAAATAGTTCATTCAGGTGGTTCCGGGGATCGCGCCCGCTCAACCATTTGCCTGACCTCTTCCATCAGAATCGAGCCCTTGTATAGAAAGCCGTCCTTGATGGTCCACTCTACCGTGCCGCCCCAGCTGTGTTCCCCATTCTTCTCTACACCTGTGCCGGTCGGATAGAGCAGCTTGAAGTTCTCCTGGGGATTGCCGTTGACCAGGATCAGGTCGGCTTTGAATCCCACCTTCACCCTTCCCAGTTCGTTCTCCATGCCGAGCATCAGAGCGCCGTTGCCGGTAGCGTGCTTGATGACATCGAGAGGATGGAAACCGGCCTCCTGCATCAGTTCGAGTTCGCGGATCATTCCGAAACCGTACATCCGGTAGATGAATCCCGCATCCTCACCGACACAGATGACCCCTCCTCTGCGTGCAAATTCCCTGAGGGCTGCGAACCAGAGATGGTAGTTGTGTTTCCATTCGATCTCATCTTCTGTTGTCCATGTGAGGAAGAAGGAACCGTGGTTTCCCAGGTCGGGCTGGAAGTATGCTTCGAGGGAGGGGTGCAGGTAATCTTCGAACCACGGCTGGTTCCGGGCGCGGGTCACATCCCGACACGCTTCGTAGATCGTCAGGGTGGGACACCAGGCAACTCCGGCATCTGCCATCCCCTGCAGCACTTTGCTCAGGATCTCTGGATCGGCATCCTTGAAGAGCCTGCCGGCCCAGCGAAAGCGGTCCAGCTCGTCGTTGTAGTTGTAGTCGGGGGGAAAGCTCTGCGATCCGTATTGAATCGCGGCGTCCGGAATCCCATACCAGTGCTCGATTGAAGTTGTGCCACCTGCAATGTCATCCCAGACATCTGTCTCCTCGACGCCCACGTGATGGGCGGTCCGGAGCCCCAGTTTCTTCGCCTCGTCGAGCAGGGCTGCCATCGGACCTGAGTCCATACCGGAGAATTTGACGCCGTCGGCACCGGCCTGCTGAACCTGTCGGATGCTCTCCCTGGCTTCCTCCTCGGTGGCGCCGCCCGCCCGCATGTAGATGAAAATACGTGGGGCAACCATGTCACCCTCTGCGCTATCCTCCCTCAGTCTCTTCGCCTTCTCGATATCACTGCCGACATCCCTGACCGTAGTAATCCCGCTGGCAAGCCACAGGTTCATCTGGTACTGGAATGGCAGGGGTCTGCCGCTGCGACTGTCCTGCAGGTGAGCGTGCATATTGATGAGGCCGGGCAGCAGATAGCGACCTTCGCCCTCTATGACCGCATCGAAGGAACCGCCGGCTCGACCTCCGACGGCGGTTATCCGGTCCTCTTCGACAACGACGTTCACCGGCCCGCGGGTGGGCGTGCCGTTGCCGTCGATCACGTAGACATTTCTTATCAGCAGCCTGCCGTACCGGTGACCGTGTTCGGCGGCCGCAATCTGATCCCTCTGCTGTGAGAGGGCCGGTGTTGAGAGCAGCAGGGCCGCTGTCAGGGTAAGGGCGATCGGGAAGAGAGGAGGATTATGCATATTTCTCATCCTGTCATGAGGGGAATCCGGCTGGACAATACATAACCGGACTGCGCGGCGTCAACGGGGTGTACTTGAAAATGTAATCCTGTCTGTTTAGGTTCCACTGTGAACGCCTATTTTCTATTTGAATTGAAAGAAGACAAATCAACTGAGGCTTATTCAAGGATTGCACGATGAAGGAAGATTGGGATCGTATTGCCCTCATAATGGCCGGTGGCATCGGAGAACGTTTCTGGCCTCTCTCACGCCTCTTGAGACCGAAGCAGCTCCTTCCATTCGGACCGGGAGGCGCAACCCTTCTGGCTGATACTGTCGATCGTATTGCCCCGGTCATCTCCTCGGAATCGATCTATATAGTGACGGGCAAAACTCTTCTGGAACCGATCCGCGCTACCCGTCTTCCCGTACCTGCGGAAAACGTCATCGCCGAACCGGCAAAAAGGAATACTGCCGGAGCTCTGGTATTTGCTTCGGCCTATCTGCTGGCAATGCGCGGAGGAGTGGCACGGGAGGCGATCCTCGCGGTTCTGCCGGCAGATCATCTGATCGAGGATGGCGACGCATTTCGAGCAGATGTCATCACCGCCATGGAAACGGTAGCAGAACAGGGTGGATTGGCTGTTATCGGTATCCCACCCGTACGCCCCGAGACCGGATACGGGTATATCGAACTGCACAAGGAAGATGCCAAGACAATTGCTGAGGGATCTTCAGTATCGGCTCTTCCGGTGGCGGCCTTCAGAGAGAAACCCGAGGAAGAGACCGCCGGCAGGTATGCAGATTCCGGGCGACATTTCTGGAACTCGGGGATGTTCTTCTGGCGTATGAGTGATTTTCTGAGTGAGCTGGAGGCAGTAGCCCCCGATCATTTCGACGTGGTTGAACCGCTTGCGCTGGCCCTGCGGGATAAAGAAGAGGAGGAAGTTGGAAAGCTCTTCGAGAAACTGGAAGATATCTCGATCGATTACGTTTTGATGGAACGGGCCAGCAAGGTCTGGATGATCCCTGCATCATTCCACTGGGATGACCTCGGTGCATGGGATTCACTCCGCAGAGCAGGTGAGATGGACGAGGAGGGGAATGTGGCCCTCGGTGATTCTATCAGGGTGGATACCAGAGATTGCGTGGTGGTGAACGATGTCGGAGGAGATGCCGTTTCTGTAGCACTCATCGGCGTTGAAGGATTGACCGTAGTTGTCACGGACGACGGTGTGCTCGTCAGCAGAACCGACAGAGCTCAGGATGTTCGTGAAGCGGTGAAGAGATTAAAAGAGAACGGGAGCCCGCACCTTTAAACGTGAAGGGAGGATGCCATGGCTGCACGAATAAGGCGGCTGACGGCGATGGTTACCTGCGCGGGGTGAGCCTCGAAACTGGGTCCGGCGGACCTGGAACTGGCCCTGAAAAAACTGAAACCTGAAACCGATCCCGATCTTCTGGTCGGAACCGCCACTATGGATGATGCAGGTGTCTACAGGCTGAATGAAGATATCGCACTCATCCAGACGGTGGACTTCTTCACTCCTGTAGTGGACGATCCATGGACCTACGGTGCCATTGCGGCCACAAACAGCCTGTCAGATGTGTATGCCATGGGGGGCAGGCCGCTGACTGCTCTTGCAGTCACCGCTGTTCCGGAGGATTTCAATATGGATATCCTTGGAGATATCCTCGCCGGCGGACAGGCAAAGGCGAATGAAGCGGGCGTGCCGATCGTGGGAGGCCACACCGTGAAGTGCCCCGAGTTGAAGTATGGTCTCGCCGTCACCGGCACCGTTCATCCCGACAGGATCATCACCAATGCCGGTGCCGCTATCGGAGACAGCCTCTACCTGACAAAACCCCTTGGAACAGGAATTATCACAACCGCTCTCAAGAAAGAAGAGTGCCCTCCTGAAATCCTGGAAGGCGCCGTGGCCTCGATGCTTACTCTCAACTCCGGTGCTGCTGAAGCCATGATCGAGGCCGGAGCCGTGGCCTGCACCGATATCACGGGATTCGGTCTGGCCGGACATGCACACACGATGGCCCACACAAGCGGCATCGCCCTGGAGCTGGAAATTGATTCGCTGCCACTGCTGCCGGGTGCCGCCGAGTTTGCGACTGAAGGGTTCATTCCCGGCGGACTTGTAACCAATCGATCGCACGTTGAGAAGTGGATCAGGAATGAAAAAGGAATCGAGAAAGGGCTCGATCTGCTCTTCGATCCCCAGACCAGCGGAGGGCTTCTGATCTCCATATCTGATGAAAAGGCGTTGGCACTGGAAACCGCCCTGGCCGGCCGTGGAATCAAATCGAACCGTATAGGAAGAGCAGTGGATGGAGAGGAGGGAGAGCTTATTCTCATTTAGGTGCACCGCTCCGTAATTACGGAACGGTGTACCGGGCAGCTCTCCCTGCTGATTATTCTCCTCCGCCTCCCCGCAGACTTCTTTCCATCTGCCGTAGAAGCTGTTCCAGCCGGTCCATCGCGGCACCGTACTGGGCCCACCTGCCGCCTCGCAGGTGATCCTGTGCTTCCCCGTAAATGGCGAGAGCCCGTACCGCCATATCGGCCGGTACCAGCATTACTTCCGGCTCACCGCCGGGACGTGTGATAGTGATTGGCACCTGCTCCTGTGCAGCAGCTGTCACTTCGCCTCCCAGCAGAATCTGCAGACCCCGCTGCAGGTTCTCTTCCATGATAACCTTCGGACCGTACGATAGAAGGACACGCTTCAGCTCGGGCAGCTCGCTTCTCTCGGCACGGAGATAAAGAGGCTCGACATAGATCAGGCTTCCACCTACAGGTATGACGAGCAGGTTGCCTCTGATGACCGAGCTTCCCTGCTGGCTCCACAAGGTGAGCTGTTCACTGATGGTCGGATCCTGATCGATCCTGGCTTCGATCTGCATTGGGCCGTAGATCAGTTCCTGTTTTGAGAACTTGAAGAGAACAAGCTCTCCGTAATTTTCCGGATCGCAGCGCGCTGCCAGCCAGGCCACCATGTTGTCCTTGCCCGAAGGAGTGAATGGGAGCATCAGAATGAACTCAGGTTCCTCCTCACCAGGCATGTTCATGATGACGTAGTAAGCTTCCATCTGTATCTGGTCGCCCTGGTATATCTCGGTCGGGCGGGTCCACAGGTCTTCCTGGTTGTAGAAGACATCGGGATCTTCCATGTGGAATGCCTGCCACTTCTCAGCCTGCAGTTCGAAGAGTCCAAGCGGGTAGCGGATGTGCTCCCGGATCGAACCGGGCATCTCGGACATCGGGCTGAAGAGAGCAGGGAAAATCTCTCCCAGCGTGTTGGTGATCGGATCGGGGTCAGAGAGGTAGAAATTCACCGTTCCGTTATAGGCGTCCACGACCACCTTGACGCTGTTGCGGATGTAATTGATTCCGCTGGCGCTCGGATCGGAGTAGGGCAGTTTGTCGCTCACGGTGTAGGCGTCAAGTATCCAGAACAGTCTGCCGTCGGCCACAACCAGGTATGGATCGCGGTCGTACTGCAGGAAGGGTGCGATCTTCTGAACTCTCTGGCGAATTGTCCGGTTCTCCATCAGCCGCGTTTCAGAAGTCGGATATTCACTGATCAGCAGTTTGAAGTGACCGTACTTGGCTGCATATGCAGCCTTGCGCAGAAGGCCGCCGATCGGGACACCTCCCTCTCCTGTATATGTCGTATAGGCATTGGTATCACCTTGTACGTAGTCGAATTCCTCCTCGGTGGTCTTCACCAGCACATAATCGGAGGTGAGCTCCCCGTAGTAGATCTCGGGCCTGGTGATCTCTATTCCCCAGTCACTTCGTGGAGGAATGTCCTTGATGAAGAAGACCGGCATCCCCTCAGCGGTCACCTCGTTCACCGGGCTCATGGCCACACCATAACCATGCGTGAACTTGATGTGACGGTTGATCCACGTCTGGGCTTGTGGAGCGAGCTTGTTTATATCGAGCTCCCTGGGGGCCAGCATGACCTGCCTGTATTCACCATTGATCGTATATCTGTCAACGTCGGGATTCTGGAAATTGTAGTAGAGACGTATCTCCTGAAGCTGGCTGTAGGTCTGCCTGAGCGGACGCCAGTCCCACAGCCTGATGTTCTGAAATGTGCCGCTGTACTCGTCGAGCGCCTCCGTAGTAAGCTCCAGGGTGACAGGGAAATCCTGCTCGGAGACCTTATCGAGCCCGTATCCCAGCCTGGTGTATTCGATTGCGTACTCTATGTAAGGGCGCTCTTTCGTGATTTCATTCGGCCCAACGATGAACTGCTGAATGGCAGTCGGATAAAGCATGGTAACCAGGATCAGGGCGGCCACATAACTGCCGGTCGCATAGAGGGGGATCTTCACCTCCTTCTTCCATAGTCCTATCACCATCGCACCGAAAAGCAGAACCGAGATGAATATCATGATCCTGAATGCGAGCAGGTCGGCGTGGTGGTCGGTGTAGGATGCGCCGAACACAACACCCCGTTCGGAGTAGAGCAGGTTGAATATCTCGAGCTTGAAATGCCAGGCGAGAAGCAGGAAGAGAAGAGAGGCCAGGAAAATCAGGTGTAGACGCACTCTCGGGCTTATGTAGAGTTTCTCGTACGCCATGCCCAGAGCCTTGCTTTCCCAGTAGAGTAGAAGAACCGCGGCAGAAGTCACTGCCAGAGTCCAGAGGGCCCACTGCTTCAGGAAGATCATGAATGGCAGGGTGAACAGGTAGAATCCCAGGTCCTTGCCGAAAATGGGATCGGGTGTCCCGAAAGGTTGTGCATTCACGGCCTGCAGCACCGTCATCCACTGTTCAGATGCCCAGATGCCCAGGGCCATTGCTATAAGCAGGCTGATACCTGTCAGTATCAGCCGCCTGAAGCGCTCCAGAGACTCACCTGGAATAGGGAGGTCTGAGTAGAACTCCCTCCACCTGCCTCCCCCTCTTCTTGTAACCGCATGCAGGTTGAGAAAGAAAAAGAGGAGAAAGATTGCGGCAAAGATGAAGAAGAGCAGGATGCGGCTGCCAAGGACCTTTATGAATATGCTCTTGAAACCGACTGCTGAGAACCACCACCAGTTGGTGAGCAGGTTGATCGTTGCTTCTCCAAGGATAGTTGCCAGGAAAAGGACAATCAGTGCAATGAGAAATATTCTCTGTCTATTCATGTAATCAGACTAGGAATTGAGCTAACCCGGGTCAATGAACATCGGTATCCTGAGTGCACCGTTCCGCAATTACGCCGGCATCTTTATCAATGTTTGGAATCAAGAATAACGGGTGCCCGGCCCTTATGGCCCGGCACCCGCCTGCGTCAATTTCCGACGCGGTACACAAATCCCCAGGCGATCGAGTCGTAGGGCAGGGTGTCATCATAGACTGTCCCGCGACTCAGGACATCGACCGTAATGTACCTGGGTGGGTTCCTCAGCTGCCCGTGCCGCCAGACCATTCCACGGGTCACCCATGTGCCGGTATAGGTTCCGTCACCGTTGTTGGTCAGCTCTGTCCGCATGTGATGCCGCTGGTGATTACCGGCGCTCCAGGCAGGGTAGTGCAGCAGGACGACGTCATCGGTGTTGTTCGTGGTAACGGTAACGGTGATCGTATCCCGTGCCGCGAACACCTTGATATCGTTCTTCAGAACCAGGGTGCTGACATCGGTGAATGTGGTGTCGGCGCCGCCGGTGGAACTCAGGTTCACCGAAACGATTCCCACCGTCGCACTGTCAGATACGATCTCGGTTCCCGAAAGGGAAATGAGCCGCCAGCCTCGACGTGCGGTATGCCTGCCTCCACGACGTTCCAGGGTGGCGAACTTGATCATATTGTCTGAGAAGTCCTTGGAGTAGATAGTCCAGGTCGTGTCCCGGACCAGAAAGACACCGGTTTTGGCGATGTTCCATGTGACCTCTGCGGTTGCGGGCTCGACCGTATTGTCTATGGATATCGTAATATCCTTGTCGATCGAGCTGATCTGCCGGCCGAATCTCCACGGTACGATTTCGGTCGCGGTTTTTGCCGCAGACCCGGGATCATTCGTCCCCTCTGCCGTGAACAGAGCGGTGTCGAACAGATCTGCCTCTTCACCGAGCAGGCTCAGGATAGCTGCCTCGTCTTCGGCGATGTCGGCGCTGGTCGGCGTCAGCTCACATCCAGAGGCTACCAGCAGTAGAGCCAGAGCAGCCGGCGTGAGCCATCGGATGAATGTACTTTTCATCTTGTTCTTCCTCTCGATAGATCTCAGTAGAATCTGCATGGGGTTC
>CAZWVF010000041.1:0-24844 GCA_964637695.1 uncultured Gemmatimonadota bacterium
CGGATAGTGGCAGGCAGCCACTGGTGATGTATGCGGGGAGCGTCCACCGCTTCCTGTATGTTCATGCCGAAATCCACCAAATTGATAATCACCTGCAGAACACTGTTGATGATTGTGCGCCCGCCGGGGCTTCCGATGATGGCCACCAGATCGCCATCCCTGGCAACGATTGTGGGGGTCATGCTCGAGAGCATCCGCTGCTGCGGACGGGCCAGGTTCGGATCGGTGCCGATCAGACCGTTTTCAGAAGTAAGACCCGGTCCTGCATTAAAATCACCCATCTCATTGTTGAGCAGGAAACCGGCACCGGGCACTGTGATTTTCGAACCGTACCCGGCCTCCAGAGTGAATGTGGTTGAAACCGCCATTCCGCTGACATCTACTACCGAAAAGTGTGTGGTTTCGGGACTCTCGTACGGCAGCACGATGTCAGAAGTGCTCGACGGTGTAGCCCTGGATTCATCGATACCTGCACGAAGTTCGGCTGCGTATTCCTTGCTGGTAAGCATTTCCAGCGGTACGTCGGCGAAGTCCATGTCGGCGAGGTATCGGGCCCTGTCCCTGTAAGCACGGCGCATCGCCTCGGTCATGTGGTGGATGTGAGCTGCAGAGTTGTGACCCATCTCCTCCAGATCGTAGCCTTCCAGAATATTCAGCATCTGGATAAGGGCTGTGCCGCCACTGCTGGGCGGAGGCATACTGATTATGTCGTATTCTCTGTATGTGCTCCGTACCGGTGTTCTCTCGATCGATTCGTAGCGGGCCAGATCTTCCTCGGTGATCCAGCCGTCGCCCCGACGCATCTCCTCGGCGATTAATCGTGCTGTTTCTCCCTTGTAGAAACCATCGTGTCCCTGGTGCATGATCCTCTCGAGGGTGCCGGCCAGGTCGGGCAGGCGAAGGATCTCTCCCTCTTCATAGGGGACTCCATCCTTTGAATACGCTTTGATGCTGGCCGGATATGGCTGAAAGCCACGACGAACCTGACTTGCCAGGGAACCGGCAAGCCTTCTTGTAATGGGAAAACCGTTTCGTGCCAGGTTCATGGCCGGTTCAACCACTTTCGCCCACGGCAGTTTGCCATATGTGCTCTGGGCCTTGACAAAGCCGGCCACGGTGCCCGGTACACCTACCGCCAGATGGGAGTTGTGTTGAATCGTGCGCGAATACTCGCCGTTCTCATCCAGGAACATCTCCGGGTGAGCTTTCAGGGGAGCTTTTTCCCTGAAGTCGAATGCAGTAACCCGGCCGTCGGGGAACCGTATAACCATGAATCCACCACCGCCGATATTCCCCGCAGAGGGGTAGGTGACCGCCAGTGCCAGCCCTGTTGCAACAGCAGCATCGACGGCATTACCCCCCGCCTGAAGAATTGCGATTCCAATGCCGCTTGCCAGTGTATCGGCAGAGACAACCATTCCGTGGGCGGCCCTGACCGGAGGTAGTGAGCTGCGCGGAACAGGCAGTGAACTGTTTTCCGGTTCAATCGTTGAGAGATATGTGCCTGCATCATTGGCTGATTGCGGATGTTGCGGCGTTCCTGCTGCAACAGAAACAACTGTAACAGTAACCAGAATGCCGAATGTCAACAACACTCGGTTCCGGGGCGTTTTGCGGTTTGCGGGCATTGGCTTCGACCTGCCGGGTTAGGCGTTTATTAACTGCAAAGTTGAATGATGGAGTGCATGCTGTTAGTTGTATTTACAGATTACAGCTCCTGTTCAACTGAATGTCAAAATGCGGCAGATGTATTACATGCACAACTTTTCTGCCTGCGCACAAGTTTATTCACCGGAATGGTGTCGAACAAGCAGCTATGACTGAACAGAAAACAATAGAAAACGTGAACGATCCCCAGGGGATCGGTGCTCTGCTGCGAAGTCTGCCGCGCTGGGTCTACTGGACAACTGCGGCTGTTGTAGCGGTCGGGGCCTTCTGGATTGCCACCCGCTCTGACGACGGTTATGTCGGTGATCTTGTGACAACTGCCATAGTTGGACAGGGAAACATGGAGATCACCGTGACCGGCCCTGGAAGGGTCAGGGCTGCCAACGCGGTCACTATTGATGTGCCTGGAAAAGTCAGAGGCGAACTTCAGCTGATCTATCTTGTACCCGAGGGCACAGTTGTCCAGGCGGGTGATATTATAGCACAGCTCGATACGGTTACAGCCGTGCAGCGCCTGGAGAACGAATTGGACCAGCTCGAAACATCTGAAGCCTCTTTTGAACAGCTGCTGGAGGATCAAACCAATTTGATTCTGGATCTGGAGAACAACGTCAGATCGGCAGAACTTTCCTACGCCCAGCGGGAACTTCAGTTGAGTAATCTGGAGTTCTCTTCAGAACTCGAACAGAGGCAGGGTGAACTCGACCTGGAGAACGCAAGGATCTCCAGGGATGAGGCAAAACGGAAGCTGGAAGCTCAGAAGATCATCAACGAAGCAGAGCTGATACAGAGAAGGATAGGCCTGGAGGGTCAGCGGGATGATGTCGAGGAGACGCGACAGGAACTGGAAGCACTGACTCTCTATGCTCCGATCTCGGGGCTTGTGATCTATGCTGAACAGGGACGCTGGTCTGAACGCACCAAGGTCCACGAAGGGGATAATGTTCGCCGGGGACAGGACCTGGTCGAACTGCCCGATCTCTCTCTGCTGTTCGTGGAGATACGTATCAACGAGCTGGATGCAGAAAGGGTGCAGCTGGGGCAGCGTGCTCTCGTTCGGTTCGGAGCATTTCCGCGCCTGGTGCTGGAAGGCAGGGTCACAGACCTCTCCACACTGGCCCAGGAAACGCAGGACGGTGGGAATGTAAAGGTATTTCCGGCGGTTTTAACTCTTGAGGAGACAGATCCCAGGATACGCCCGGGAATGACCGCGAGCGCCGATATTGTGGTGGAAGAGCTGCAGAACTGCGTGTACATACCGCTCTCAGCTGTTGGAGTCATCAATCAGAGAACATATGTAAAACTTGTCGGAATTGAAGATCCGGTAGAAGTCATTCTTGGGTCGCGCAATGAATCTGAGGCGCAGGTTCTGGAAGGTCTGGAAGTCGGCGAAGAGGTGGAACTGGGCTGGCTGAGGGATCCGGGGGCTGTACTGGGTATTCTGGCAGGCTATAACCCTGTACCGGTTGAAATGGCGAATTCGATCGTAGCCAGAGGTGATGACTACGGGAGTGTGTCGCCGATTACTCCGGTGCAGGAAACAGGTGAGGAGCGCGGCTTGCGCCGGGGTGGTGATCGCTTGGGAATGAGAAGGACAGATCGAGGGACAGAAGGGGAAGCAGGCAGAGCAATGGAAGCGATCGATCTCTCTCGACTCTCTCCCGAGATGCGGGCCCGTATAGAGCAGATGAGAACTGCACCTGGTGAAGCTGGACAGGCAGCGCACGAAGAGCAGGCCGGTGAGACGATGAGGGGAATTGGTGGTGGGAGAGCAGGAGCCGGATCAGACAGCGCACGTACTGCACGAACCATGGAAATGTTGAGGGGATTAAAGGAAGGATTGCCTGAGAACCTGCAGGCGGAGGTCGATGCGATCATCGATAGCGGGGAATTCAATTTCCAGAGCATCTCGCCTGCACTGCTGGACAGTCTGCGTGCAAGAAGCAGATTCGGACGAGGGGGCCGCAGACCGCCACCAGCAGAGACGGATCAGCCACCACCGCCAACCGAAGATTATCTGATTGAACTGAGGGATCTGCAGCAGATTGCGGACCCGATTAAGGAAGTGAGTAAAAAGTGAAACTGTTCCAATTCTTCAATGCTGAAAGGTCTGATCCTGCAGGCGGTCCCAGATCGAAGAAGAAGCTGTTTATCGGAGGAGGGCTGACAGTTCTACTCCTGGTTATAGTGAGTGTTCGACTGCTGGGCGCTGGAGGAAGTACGGAATCACTGATGACGGCGGTTGCTGAATCCAGACCATTTGTCTCGATCGTTGTTGAAAAGGGTACTTTGAAAGCTGCTCAGACCTATACATACAGCGCTCCCAGATTACGGCGCGGCGGCGGCCAGGTGATACTGGAACTGGCTACAGAGGGGACAGTTGTTCAGCCCGGTGATCTTGTGGTTCGATTTGACTCTTCATCACTTGAAGAATCGATAGCCAATCAACGCAATGAAGTCGCTGAAATCGATGCCGACATGCGAAAGACGATCGCCCAGCAGGAGAGCCAGATGGCGAGTCTGCAGGCCTCGTTCGAGCAGGCTCAGCACTCGCACGAGCAGGCCCAACTTAGAATGCAGACCCTGCAGTTCGAATCGGCAATCCAGCAGGAGCAGGAGAGGTACAATTTCCTGAAAAGCGAGCTTTCACTTGAGAGGGCAAAGGAGGCAATCGATACACAAATAAGACTGAATGAAGCCGCACTGCAGCGTCTCCAGATCCGTGTCGGCCGTGAACATCAGGAGCTTGTGGAAATGGAAGCTGAACTCAACCTGACTGAACTCCATGCGATCCAGCCTGGACTGGTAATACATGAGATGACCTGGGGTCCGAGTGGACGCACAAAAGTTAAGGCAGGAGATTCCGCTTATTCCGGTCAGGCTGTGATCTCGATACCGGACCTTACGATGATGACCGTTGAGGTCCAGATCTCCGAGCTGGATATCCGAAGGGTTTCTGTTGGCCAGGAGGCACTCGTCCGTGTGGACGCCTATCCGGATACGCTCTATTCGGCCAGAGTAACTGAGATAAGCCCGCTTGCGCGCCGCCAGGGTTTATCCCAGGTGAAGGTCTTCGACTGCAGGGTGACGATCCAGGGAGCAGACCTGTCTCTGCGGCCGGGTATGACGGCGCAGGCGAGCATTATCACGAGTTACCAGCCTGACAAGATCGTGGTCCCGATGGAGGCCATATTTCATCGGGAGGGCAAGTCGATTGTGTTTTCAGTGGAGGACGGCATTAAAGAGATTGAAGTGGTGCTGGGAGATGAAAACGGAAATTACGTTGTGATTGAAGAGGGTCTGGCGAAAGGTACCCGGATTGCCCTGCGCGATCCATATATGAAGCTCGAAACACTTCAAACAGCAGGCGCAGAAGCACTGCTTGCCCAGCGAGAAGCTGGCGCAAGCGGTACAGGTGAAATCAGAATGATGATCATGGAGCGAATGGGTCGAGGTGGCCGTATGGGCGACGTTACCATGAGAATTTTCCACTAGAAGTAAACTTGATAATGAAGAGATTACTGTCCACAAAGAGAGCGATTGTCGCTGCCGCGGCCCTGGGACTGGTGGTTTTGGTAGTAGTGCTGTCGGGGGCCTTTGCAGATCCGTACAAGGATCTGGAGTATGCCAGGGCAACCGAAGGCGAGTTTGTCCTGGATGTTCTCGTCCGTGGAGAGTTGAGGTCTGAGAAATCCCGTTCTGTTATCCTGCCTTACATCAGGGGACGAACGCAGATCGTATCACTGATCGAAGAGGGTGTGCGTGTTGAGCCGGGGGATGAAGTTGCACGGATCGATATGGCTGATCTCCAGAATCAGCTTGAACAAAGACAGCAGCAGCTGGAGCTGGAGCAGGGAAACCTGGATAACTTCCTGGCCAGCAAACCGAACCGGATCCGATCGGCGGAATCATCCCTGACAACAGCGCAATACGATTACGAGCTGGCGAAGCTGAGACTCGAACTCTCCGAGTTCGAGTCGGCCCAGCAGCAGGAACAGCGGCGACTTGCTTTTGAGAATGCCAAGCTGCGTGTGGATGAAGCCACCAGGAACCTGAAATCAACAAAGAACAGGCTGGAAGTAGACGAGAGACGCCAGAGAACCAGGATAAGACAGGCCCGGCAGCGTCTGGACGAAGTTGAGACGCAGATGGAATTCGCGATTCTGAGGGCCCCTATAGCCGGGATCATCGTGCACGGTGAAACGTATGACGGCCCCACCGCCGGCAACAGAAAGATACGGGCCGGCGACTCTGTCCACCGCGGACAGGTAATCGTCACGATTCCCGACCTCTCTGAGATGCTGGTGGATACCAGGATCGGGGAGGGGGATTACCGTAAGGTCAGTTTGGGGCAAACGGTCGAGTTGAGACTCGATGCCATTCAGGGTCCCGTATTCACTGGTTCTCTCGAAGAAATTGCTACAATAGCCAGCTTCGATGCGATGGCTAATGCAAGCTATTTCACAGTGCGGGTACGTCTCGATTCCGTTGCGGCGGCAATGCGACCTGGAATGACGGCCAGTATCAGGATAATTACAGATAAGGTTGAGAAAGCACTCTATATACCGAATAGAGCGGTTTTTGAGGCCGACGGCAGAACTATTGTCTTCCCGCGCGGTGACATGCCGGAACCGCGTGAAGTCCGGCTGGGCAGCAGGAACCTGGATGCCGTGATAGTGTTGGAGGGGCTTGAACCAGGTGAAGAGGTCTGCCTCACAGACCCACGCGAGCCTGAGAACGATTCATCTGCAGCCTCTCCGGTTCCAGGCGGTGGTCCTGCACCGGGTGGTAGCAAATCTGGTACACAAAAACAGCCGCAGCGCAGGAATCCACGCTGATCTGAATACGGTACAAGGGATATGATAAAGTGAATTTTTCGGAAAACATCAGCATCAGTGCTACAGGTCTTCAAAGCCACAAGCTCCGCAGTTTCCTTACGATGCTGGGAATTATCTTCGGGGTAGCCGCGGTCATCGCGATGTTGTCGATCGGTGAAGGGGCCAAGCAGCAGGCACTCGAGCAGATCAAACTGATGGGAATTGACAACATCATTGTTCGTGACACAGGTGTTATCGGTGGCGATGAGGCGGCTGAAGGTCAGCGCAGCAACTTCTCCAGGGGACTGACCCTGCAGGATGTCGCCGCTTCGGCAGAGGTTCTGTCCACTGTTGCCGCACTGGCTCCGCAGAAAGAATATCCGGTAGAGGCTACGTTCGGAGATCTGACAGTCGCGACAACCGTGGTTGCCACAACCCCCGACTACTCACGTGTTTTCAATTTCCTGCCCGTCTCAGGGGCATTCATCACCGATCTGGATGTGAGAGAGCGCTCACAGGTCTGCGTGCTCGGATCGACAATAAAAGAAGATCTCTTCTATTTCAGAGATCCGGTGGGAGAGAAAGTGCGCCTGGGCGAAGAGTGGTTCACGGTCATAGGTGTGATGGAACGGCGAGCGGTATCCGCCGGTACCAGCAGCGATGTTGTGAACCGGGATGTGAACATGGATGTCTACGTCCCTATCAGCAGTGCTCTTTCCCGCTTTCCGCTTCCGATGCTTGCAAGCCCGGTGGACCAGATTACACTGAGAGTCTCCGATTCTGACAGGATCGCGGAGACCGCGGTTGTTCTGAACAGGCTTCTGCTGAGACGCCACAACGGCGTGCAGGATTACCGAATCATCATCCCTGAGGAACTGATGCGCCAGAGTCAGGAAACTCAGCGCATCTGGGGAATCGTGATGGGTGCGATCGCTGGAATCAGCCTTCTTGTCGGTGGAATCGGAATCATGAACATCATGCTCGCGACCGTACTGGAACGGACCAAGGAGATCGGTGTCCGCCGGGCTGTTGGAGCGACCCAGCGAGATATTACCTACCAGTTCATCGTAGAAGCGATTTTCCTGTCATTCCTGGGCGGAATGATCGGGATTGTCGTGGGTTTCTCCCTGACCAAGATCATCAGCATTTACGCTGGATGGGCCACTCTGGTCTCCGGCTTTGCCGTGGCGCTCTCATTCGGGGTCTCTGCTGGTGTGGGGATCGTATTCGGATTCTACCCGGCCCTGAAAGCAGCCAAACTCGACCCGATTGAGTCTCTCAGATACGAATAATAGAAAGTAATTACCTGAAGTATGCCCTGACTTATGTCTACCGGCTTTTTCTGGCAAACAGTGTAAGATTGTCTATAAAAATCCCTAACCAATTTTCCATTAACAGGGTCGCCTTTTCCAGCAAGGGATTAATTTCAAGAAAGTGGTTAACTGGAGAGGGTTTGTGTATGGTTATAAAGCCACCCGCATTCAATAAGGCCTTCATGGATCCATATGTGTAGTAATAGATGTGCTCTACAGGATGGAGAATGTGCCAATCACGCTTATGTCGAATTGAACTTATACTTAGATAATTTGGTACCTCAACAACAAAGATTCCACAAGGTTTGAGTGCTTTCCGTGCCCAGCGTATAGTCCCCAATGGATCTGGCAGATGTTCCATCACCTGAACCGAAGTAATCAGATCATAGGTGCCCTCTGTTATTTCTATTTCATGTAAAGGGCGATTAATAATATTCAGGTTTTGATCCAGGCAGTGCTGATATCTCATTTCGTCGATTTCTATGCCAGTCACATCCCAACCGTGAGAAGAAAAGTATGTTAGGAGGTGCCCCCAGCCACATCCAATATCCAATAGCTTTCCTGCTGGGTGTATGATCTCAAGAGAAGTATGTAATTTAGCCAGAAATGGGTTGGTAAAAGGATCAATCGTTTTTTCCCGGAAATCGTCTTCGGAAACCAGGCACTTTTCATATATGTCTTCTAAAGTACTATTGGTAATCCTTGGATTGACATAAATAAGCCCGCAATTTGTGCATTTAACTATTGAAAAAAGATAATCTTTCAATCCAGGAATAGGATACTTCTGAGCAAAACGTTCCCTACATAAGAAGACTGACTTTGTATGTCGGCTTTTACAGCAATTGCACTCTACATTTGTTAGAAATTGTTCAATTGGCATTTGTTCAGACATATTCATGATCCTAGTACACCGTTCCGCAACTGCGCATGCATTCAAGCGCCGATGCATTCCGGCCTGCAGCATTGCTCTTCGTCGCGATAGACACCACTATCCCTCCTCCTCGTGCCTTGCTGGCCCGACACCTCGGCGCTCTCGATACATCACCGTAATTACGGAGCGGTGCACTTAGTCACTGTCCGAATAATAATGGCAATGTTTTTACGCTGGTGCCAGATCGTCGACAATTACCAGGATAATCGTATTTAAGGCAAATCACTTACTCAGGGCAGGCCACTATCAGATATGAGAGTCCGAAGGGCGGTCTGACCCACCTCTCCAGCTTCACGACCGGCATCAGAAGCCTGAATGAGCGTACGTGGAGTGGTGTGATACAGCCTGACCGGAAGAGTTTTGAAGCCAGCCACCATCCAATTGCACCGGGTGCATTCACGGGACGGATCATCTCGACGGTCAGACCCGCCTTCTCAACAAGCTTTTGTGCTTCCTTCCGCGTGAAACGATCCTGAAGGCCCATACCCCTGTCTATTGTCCCGTAAAGTGCGGAGTGAGCAGGCAGCAGGAGGATCAGGCGTCCATCTGATTGAAGGTGAACAGCCAGCGCTGAGAGGGTTTCCGATGCGGTATCTGAGGTGCCCGCCCCGTGCATGCACACCACCGTATCGAATGAAGAGAGTTCATCAGGAATGTCCTCTTTTGAGGGATTCCAGAGGCTTGTTCCAACATTGGGACGGTGTGAAAACCGGGTACGGAGCCTCGAAACAGTCTGTTCATCGGGATCGGTCAGATGGACACGGCTTTTCTGCATCAGGTGCATTGAAACTTCACCAGCTCCGGGAGCGAATTCCAGTACCGAGTCTCCGACCGCCCGCTCGGCATGCCTGAGGATCTCCCGGTAGTAGGTGCCGAGACGGCCAAGTGCATATCGGGTGCGCTGTTCATGTGTGTCTACAGGAGATTCGAACACCCCTGCCCGGATGATCGTCCCCACGGCGCGTACCGCATCGGTGAACCCTATCTTCTTCCCCTCTTCATAGGATCGTCCCGAATACCTTATCGGAACTTCGTACACACGAAGTCCCAATCGACCCAGCTTTACCGTGACTTCAGGCTCGAATCCGAACCGCTCGGACCTGATGCGCATCGACCGCAGAACATCGGTCCGGACCAGCTTGAAACAGGTCTCCATGTCGGTCAGATTGAGGTTGGCGAACATATCGGCAAGGGCGGTAACCACGCGGTTGCCCAGGGCATGCCAGAAGAAGAGAACCCTGCGCTCCGGAGAGAGGAATCTTGAACCGTAGACCGCGTCGGCCCTGCCATCCAGAACCGGTGCAAGGAGCGCCGGAATGTCAGCCGGATCGTATTCCAGATCGGCATCGTAGATCAGCGTGAAGGTTCCAGTTGCGGATTGCAGACCGGTTCTGAGAGCTGCTGTCTTGCCGTGGTTCCTCTCGTGCGTGAGTAATGTCAGGGGGAAGGGACTGCGATCCTTGACCTCAGATACAAGAGTACCCGTACCATCGGTTGAGGCGTCATCTATGACGATGATTTCGTATTCCACGGGGATATCAACGGCCCACAACCTTTCAAGTGCAGTGACGATTGTCGCCGATTCGTTGTATGCCGGCACAAGAATCGTCAGAGACTCTCTGGATTGTGGAGTATTCATCTTTCCTGGTCCGGTATTGGGGAGATTCTCTTCTGCTTTATGAAGCAGTTCAGCGGGACTTCGTCGATGTAACCTCGTGCTTCTTCAGCCATTCTACAACTGCTTCAAAATCGTATCTGACCGTGCGTCCCACTTTTATGTAGGGCAGACCCTTTTCTTTCCGCCAGTTATTGAGCGTCGACTTTGAAATACCGAAAGCCTGACATATCTGGTCCGTGTTCATGATGTTGGACATGCTGCATACTCCTCTATTTCATAGACCTTCCAGCATACCATCGATAATGTCTGGTATGATAATAGCCGCCCGGGAGGCGACTAAGTCTCTTAAGAATCATAGAGCATACCAGAGGCTGTTGTAAAGCACAACTATGAGTATTTTCTGTTTCTTCACTTCCATATTGTTCATTTTCGACCATGACAGCGCTTCTGGTCAAATCGGCAATGGTTAGTCATTGTGGCAACGAATTGTTGCCAATTTGACCGTATTATGTCATATTGGCGCAATACTCTGTATCCAGGTTTAAACTGGATTATGAAAAGCAGAGTGCTGTTTTAGTTAACTTGTTATATATCAATAAATTACTGGTAACATCACGTGAATCATTATTATTGGCACGTTCTTTGATCTATCTGTTATATGAAAAAACAAACCGAACGGGGCTGTTACAGATCCCCAATTGCTGTTGACAGAATATTGGAAGACGTACCGCCACAGGCGGTGCAGGAGGATTGAAAAAATGACGTTAGTAAAATGGCAGCCGAGAAATAACATGCTCTGGAACGTTCAGCGTGACATCAACAGACTGATGGACGACATGTGGACAGTTCAACACAGTCACTATGGTTTGAAAGACTGGATGCCCAGAGTAGATGTGGAAGAGCGTGAAAATGACTTCGAAGTATCCATGGATATCCCTGGAGTCGACAAGAAGGACATCAAGGTATCCCTGGATAACAAGGTCCTCACGATAAAGGGTGAGCGCAAGGTTGAGCGCAATGAGGAAGAGGAAGGCAAGTATCACTGCACTGAGCGCATGTACGGTTCCTTCCAGCGTTCTTTCACTCTTCCGAAGTCGATAGACTCGAAAAAGATCCGCGCCAGGCATGAGAATGGCGTGCTGACTATCACCCTGCCCAAGGCCGAGGAAGCCAGAGAGCGGGAGATAGAGATAGAAGTCAAGTAAGCAGTCAGTGCGAGCGGGAGGATGAGGCGGATGTTCCCCGCGGACAGGCCTCAACGGCCTGCCGCGGGGAACGTGTATTTATAACAAGAGGAAAATAAAATGGGCAAAATAATTGGAATCGATCTGGGAACGACCAATTCGGTCGTATCCGTCATGGAAGGCGGAGAACCTGCCGTCATTACAAATGCCGAAGGTGGCAGGACAACACCGAGCGTTGTGGCATTTACAAAGAGCGGTGAGCGGCTCGTAGGTCAGGCGGCCAAGCGCCAGGCGATAACGAATCCGACGAATACGATTTTCAGCATAAAGAGATTTATGGGTCGTGCGTTCGACGAAGTTGAAACAGAGCGGGGTGAGGTGCCCTTCGAGGTGAAGAGGGGTGGATCGGGTGATGTTCGAGCTATTGCAGGCGGCATCGAATACAGTCCTCCCGAAATCTCTGCGATGATCCTTCAGAAAATGAAGCAGACGGCCGAGGATTATCTGGGAGAAGAGGTTACGGATGCGGTTATCACCGTACCTGCCTATTTCAATGACTCTCAGAGGCAGGCTACCAAGGATGCAGGTGAGATAGCCGGCCTGACTGTCAAGAGAATCATCAACGAACCTACCGCGGCTTCTCTTGCATACGGTCTGGAAGACAGGAAGAACGAGAAGATAGCGGTTTACGACCTGGGTGGTGGAACATTCGATATTTCCATCCTCGAGCTGGGTGAGGGTGTGTTCGAGGTCAAGTCTACAAGTGGTGACACCCACCTGGGTGGCGACGATCTCGACCACCGGGTTATGGACTGGATAGCCGACGAGTTCAGAAAGAGTGAGGGGATCGACCTGCGCAAGGATCCGATGGCCCTTCAGCGTCTGAAAGAGGCCGCAGAGAAGGCCAAGTGCGAACTCTCCACCACGATGGAAACAGAGATCAACCTGCCCTTCATCACGGCCGATGAGAGCGGTCCGAAGCATCTGAACCTCTCTCTCAGCCGCGCCAGGTTCGAGTCACTGGTCGATGACCTGCTTCAGAGAACAGTCGGTCCCTGCGAAAAGGCGATTGCCGATGCCGGTCTGGCCAAAGGTGAGATCGATGAGGTCATCCTGGTAGGCGGGTCAACAAGGATCCCGAAGGTGCAGGAGATCGTTAAGAACCTCTTCGGCAAGGAGCCTCACAAGGGCGTAAATCCCGATGAAGTCGTGGCAGTTGGAGCAGCTATCCAGGGTGGAGTACTGGCGGGTGAGGTAAGTGATGTGCTTCTTCTGGATGTCACACCGCTTTCACTGGGCATCGAGACGCTGGGTGCGGTCTTTACGAGGCTGATCGAGCGGAATACGACTATCCCGACCAGGAAATCGGAAATCTTCTCGACCGCTTCCGACAGCCAGACACAGGTTGATATTCACGTGCTTCAGGGTGAGCGTGAGATGGCCATAGACAACAAGACTATCGGCCGTTTCCAGTTGACCGGTATCCCACCGGCACCCAGGGGTGTCCCGCAGATCGAAGTATCATTCGATATCGATGCCAACGGCATCATGCACGTATCGGCCAAGGACAAGGCAACCGGCAAGGAGCAGAGCATCAAGATCGAAGCTTCGAGCGGGCTGTCTCGTGAAGAGATCGACCGGATGATGCATGACGCGGAAGCTAATAAAGAGGAAGACCAGAAGAAGCGCGAGCGCGTCGAGATAAGGAATCATGCCGAACAACTGGCCTACACAACCGAGAAGCAGCTGGAAGAGCAGAGGGAACAGCTCTCCGCCGAGGCCGGCGGTGCAGTGGTCTCGGCACTGTCCGACCTGCAGGAAGCTCTCAAGGGTGAGAACCTGGATGCTATTAAATCCAAGGCTGAAACCCTGGAACAGGCCTGGTACAGGGCATCTGAAGAACTGTATCAGAAGAGCGCTCAGGAGCAGGCGGCAGGTGAAGCCGGGTCGGCAGGTGAACCTTCTCAGGGTGAGACGACCGGTGATCCGGTCGAAGCAGACTATGAAGTTGTTGATGACGAAGGAGAAAATAGCACCTGAAAGATACGGATTCCATTGGACAGCGGGCTGGAAACAGATAGATTAATGCGTCCTTTTATGAATCGGGTTTGATCTGATGGTTCTTTTTACGGGCCGATCAAAAGGGGTAGTAATCTATGAACAAGAAAGAGCGCGATTATTTCACTCAACTGATCCTGGAGGAACGCAGACGTAAGCTGAGCGCTCTCGGACGTCTTCAGGGAACTCTGGAGGAGATAAACGAGAGCAGATCAGCTGAATATGAAGAGGAAGTAACCCTCTCTGATGACAAGGAATACCTTTCGAAGCTCATCGAACAGGACGCTCGCGGTCTGGAGGAGATCAACAAGTCACTGGAGAAAGTGCTCGACGGTTCCTACGGCAAATGTGAGAACTGTGGAGAAGAGATAAACAGGGATCGCCTCGAAGCAATACCGACAACTGTTCTATGCAAGGACTGCAAGCAGCTGCAGGAGAAGGAGAGCCTGGGAGGCAGGTCGCAGCGCGAGGAGCGGGTTCAGCGGATCACCCTGCCGGGCGAAGATGAAAGCGACAGGGAGGATCTGTCGATAAGTGCGGATGAAGAATAGCAGGATCGGTTCGAAATTTATCTGAATAACGTGAATGCCCCTGTGAAGGGGCGTTTTTCTAGATCAGCTCAACCTCAATTCCAGAATCAGAAACAGTTATCAGTGATCCGTTCCCTTTGGCAGCCATGCCGCCGTTGACGACGATAGTATCACCTATCGAATCACGACCGCGTGCCTCATGAATATGGCCGCAGAGGACCAGATCGGGTGCCTTCTCCTCACAGAACGACCTGAGCGCGCGCGTCCCTATGTGCAACCCGAGCCTCATCCTGTCACACCTGGTCTTATAAGGAGGGGCATGATGCACTACCAGGCGCACTTCAGCCGCTTCTATCTCCTGCCAGCCGCGAATCAGAGTAGTGAGCAGCTCTTCATCGGTAAATTCGTGAGGTGTCTTGAAAGGGGTACGGTTGGATCCGGACACTCCACACAGACCGATTGTGTCGTCGAACATGACACCGTGTCCGTTGAGCGACACTCCACGTTTGGTCAGATAGTCGTCGATCTCATCCGAGTCGCAGTTGCCGGATATGGCATACAGTGTGTCACAGTAAGCCTGAATATCATCCAGAACGGCAGAGGCATCAACAGGTCCTCCGAACGTCGTTATATCACCACAGACGAGAACAGCATCGGCACTTCGGGCGGCGGCTGCAAGTTTCCCGGTCCACCGGACACTACCGTGTATATCTCCAAGTCCGAGAAATGTCACTTCAGCCATAATACCTGAACCTCATCCTCAAGCCTCCTGAATATCTGATCTCCTGTCATTACCGGGCAGTTGAGACTGGTAGCCAGACTGGCGGCGAAACAGAGACCATTTGGGATTCGGTACTCTTCCCTGAAGCGGCTGGCGCGCTGAACAAGGTTCATATCCATATTGACGATCTCTACCGGGAGCTGATCGATTACGAAAGTCGCTTCGTGGGCCCGGCGATCTCCCTTCGCCCGCAACAGGCTGTAGTAGACCTCGCCCCAGTTGACGATAGTCATCAGACAGTGAAGGGTTCCCTGGTCTGCCATTCCCAGGGCATTGGCAACGAAGTCCGCCCCCAGCTCGCCTTCCAGGTAGGAAAGCAGGGCGTGGCTGTCCAGTACAATATTCCGCGGTACTTCGATTCCCAGTGGCTGGCTCATACCGTACCTCCCTCACGCCTCTCTTTTACCAGCTCCTGCAGAGAGGATACACCACCCCGGAAGAGTCCCCTCGCCTGCTGAACGGCATCCTGCAGAACCGGTCTGAGAATTATCTCACCATCCCCATCCAGAACGTTCAGTTTTGTTCCCTTATCGATCTTGTATTTCCTTCGAAGCAGTGCCGGTATGACAATCTGACCTTTTGATGAAACTCTGACTATTGGCATGGTAGCTCTCCTGCCATCCGGAATGAGAGAAAACCCATAATATGGTAATTCGTGGAAAATGTAAGATAAATGAACGACATAGCAGGCAAGTAAGAAAGAAAGATTCATTTGTAAGATATCGGTATTGAATGTAAGACAGATTAAAAAGATTTCTTATTTGCCTTCTTGTATTCACAGATTTATCAAACCACAATATATATGGAGACGCTTCAGCGTCCCTGATCTGCATCAGGCCTGTATTTAGACATAATAAATGTCCAATTCCAGCCGAAGCATGCAAACCAGGATTTCTAATCGTTCGAAATTTTTCGCCAAATTGACAAAGAAGTATTCGTCATGACATATGTCATGTGATTGGTTTATATTATTTCATTATGCAAGTGGACTCTTTAAAGCGTCTGCGGAGTGTTTTTAAACTCTCCCAGGAAGGATTTGCCAGGCTTGTCGGAGTGAGCGTCCGAACGGTTGCCCGCTGGGAAGCCGGGGAGTCAGCTCCAAGTCAGCTTGCCCAGCGCCAGCTTGCATCACTGGAAAGACTGCATCAGAGATTGACTCATCTTCTCCGTCCCGAATCAATTGACGACTGGATGACCAGAGCCCATCCCGGTCTGGGTCAGAGAGCTCCGGGAGAGGTCCTGTGTGCTGAAGGTCCGGATCCGCTGTTGCGACTCCTGGAGGATATTCCGTCAGCCTTCGGAAGAGGAAACAGCCTCAACGCCATCTGAGTCTGATCGGGGCCCGTGACCAGACCTGGTCCGCCTGAGCGATTGATACGACAGCAGTGCCAGAACAATTGCCAGAATGAGGAGCAGGAAACTGAGGCACCCCAGGAAATATTGTCCCTGCATGATGTTGTCGTATGTGAACTTGACAAGAGCGGTCAGTGTGACAGCAAACATGAAGTACATCGGAATGCGCGTAAAGAGAGCTCTCCTGCCCGTGTGAGTCAGCCAGATGGAGACTGCAAGCAGTGCAAGGGCGGCCAGCAGTTGATTTGCGCTGCCGAATATCGGCCAGATGATCTGCCACTGGCCCGATAAGGCCAGCGCGCCACTGATCGCAACCATGAAGGTGGTTCCCGCAAATCTGTTCTGACTCCAGCGTAAGGGCCCCTTCTGCTTCTGATCGTCACTGAAGTGCTCGAACAGCTCGGCGAAGGCGTAACGGCCCAGCCTGGTGGCAGTGTCGAGCGTGGTCAGGGCAAAGGCGGAAACCGCCAGTGCCGCAAAAGATGTGCCTACAACTACATTAATACCAAGGGAGGAGAGGAAATTTCCTACGCCCTGGCTGAAAAGGGTTACAGGACCGACATCATTAAGTCCGGCCGCGTGAATACTGCTGGAGAGAACCGCAACCGTTGAAAGCGCCACAACCGCCAGAAGACCTTCAGTGAGCATCCCGCCGTAGGTGATAACCCTCGCATTCTTTTCATTATCGAGCTGTTTGGCCGTTGTACCGCTGGATATCAGGCTGTGGAAACCGGAAATCGCCCCGCACGCAACCGTAACGAACAGCAATGGAAAGATCGGTCCCAGCACCTCGTTGTTGAATCCGGTGAATGCGGGCAACTGAATTTCAGGACGGGCGACCAGTATCCCCAGGACGGCGCTTATGAGCAGTGCATAGAGCAGAAAGGAATTGAGGTAGTCCCTGGGTTGAAGCAGCGCCCATACAGGTGTAACCGAGGCCAGGAACACGTAGACGAAGAGTGAGATCAGCCAGAAGCTTTCGTCCATCTGTATTGGAAATCTCATACCTGCCCAGATGCTGGCAAAGAGCAGCACGACACCAGCCACAGTGGATGGTACGAGAGGCAGTTTCCACCTGTAGAGGACCTGTCCGAAGAGAATGGCGAGTAATATGAAGAGGATCGAGGCTGTAGCCGCTTCCGGTGTATTCTCGAATGTCTTGGCCACGATGCTGGCGAATACTGCGACAACCAGAATAAGGGTTGAAAGACTGAAGATGAGAAAGAGGTTCTTGCCGCTGATACCGATGTTCTCGTCTATGATCTCGCCTATGGAACGTCCCCTGTGCCTGAGGCTGGCGACCAGGCTCGACATGTCGTGAGTGCCCCCCATGAAAATGGATCCGACCAGGATCCACAGGAAGACAGGCACCCAGCCGAAAAGCGCGGCCGTTACAGGCCCGATGATCGGGGCGGCCCCTGCAATCGAAGCGAAATGGTGACCGAAAAGCACAGGTGCTCCGGCGGGAACGTAGTCGACACCGTCGCTCATTGTATGAGCCGGTGTTTCGCGGTCTGGCGTGATCCCGAGCACGCGGTTCAGGAATCTGCCATAGAAAAGATAACCAGCCGCCAGAGCCAGCAGAGCCAGCAGAAGGAGTGATGCAGCGTTCATTCAGAAGTACCTCTTCCAGGGTTTGGGCCCTGAGTACACTGTTCCGCAATTACGCCGGCATTCAAGCGCCGATGCATTCCGGCCGGCCGCCTCGGTGCTCCCGATACATCACCGTAATTACGGAGCGATGCACATAGCACACCGTACCGTAACTACGGCTCTACCCTGACTGCTGTCAAGAATGCGCATCGCATCATTAGAAATGTACTCCAAACACTATCGTTGTCTCATAAAAAATTGTACTCGAAGCGTGCGGGGTTGACCGTCACCTCCACCTTTTTTATACTCCTGTGCATCTACAGACACTACTCAGCACGCTTCCAGGTCGGCCATGCCGACATCTTGTGTGGGCGTTTGCGAGGAGAGGGGAGGTGAGTTACCCGCATGGAAACGTCTTTTCCAGAATGTTTGAAATGCACCAACGGAACTCTGGTACCTCTGTCCGACTACGGTCGTGATGGCGCCAGTATCATGTACAAGGCTTGGGTCTGTACAGATCCCCAGTGTGGATTCCATATCCGGATAGACAACGGGGAATTGAGTATGGGGGAAAAAATAGGACCGGCCCCGATAAAGAAATAAGCGGGCGAAGTTCCGTCGTCCCATGGATCATGGCAGAATAACAGAAAACATGGGGCTGAAAGTCGGCGCCCTGGCCGTCGCTCTGCTCCTGTGGTTTCATATCGCCACCGAAAAGGATACGTACGACCGGATCCTTGAGGTTCCGATACAGGTTGAAGGTGTGCCCTCCGATCTGATCATTTCGGCAGAACTTCCCCTGACAGTTCAGGTTCGATTTCACGGCAGGGGCAAGAATCTGCTAACACTGCCGTGGAGGGATGTACAGGTGGTAGTGGATGCCAGCGATATCTTGACAAGGGGGACACGTCCGCGCCGTCTCAACCTGAGCAACGTGATGTATCCCGAGGGACCCGACCTCACGGTGGTGGAGATACTGGAACCGGACCAGATAACAATAGAAACAGATCGATTCGTGAGCATGCGTCTGCCTGTAGTGGCCAGAATGGATATCCAGGTAGCCGGGGGCCATACTTTTGTCGGCACCGTCGAAGTCGTGCCCGATTCGGTTACCGTGTCTGGTCCCGGTTCATTTCTGCGTGATCTCGTTTTTGTCGAAACCGATACCCTCCGGTCGAGAAGAAGGGTCAAGGAACCTGTCGATCAGGAGGTTGCGATCAGAAACCTCCCGATATACAACTTCTCAATGGAGCCCTCCCTGGTGAGGCTGGTGCAGGATGTTCAACCTCTTGGCGAGAGAACCTTCAGAGAAATCGCGGTCCGATTCGAAGGCAGAGGAAATACCGACCGCTATCTGGCTCAACCCCAGACTGCCAGAGTTACGGTTTCGGGAGGAGTCAGGCTGCTCGAGAAGCTGACGGAAGAAGATATCCGGCTGATTCTCAATCTCAATCTGATCAGACCCGACATACAGACCCCTCTGACACCCAAGGTAGAGCTTCCAGAAGGCATAACCCTCCTGATTCTGGATCCCCGGCAGTTCCGGGTAACTGAATACTGATATTACAGAAAAACAGCTGATGCCGAAAAATATTGTCAGAACAGAAGGGCCTCTGGTCCTGGGTATCGAAACGTCGTGTGATGAAACGGCTGCGTCTGTCGTCTGCGGCTGGCGTAGAATTCTGTCGAATGTGGTTGTGAGCCAGGAGATTCATGCCGATTGGGGTGGAGTGGTTCCGGAGCTGGCATCGCGGGAACACCTGCGTCTCTGCCTGCCTGCCGTCAGGCGGGCGATGTCGAAAGCCGGGATTAAGTGGGGGGATCTGGACGGCATTGCAGTCACGCGCGGTCCAGGTCTGGTTGGTGCCCTTCTGGTGGGCATCTCACTGGCCAAATCACTGGCATTCGGACGAAACATCCCTCTTGCCGGTGTGAATCATCTCGAAGGCCACCTCTTCAGTCTCCTCCTCGAAGATCCCGAATGGAAGCCCCCCTATCTTGTGCTGATAGCAAGCGGTGGGCACACTGAAATTCACATGGTTAATGAGCTGGGATCATACAGTCTGCTCGGTGCGACCGTTGACGATGCCGCCGGCGAGGCATTTGACAAGGTGGGAGTGATGCTGGGCCTCGATTATCCTGCCGGAGCCAACCTGGATGAACTGGCAGACGAGGCTGATGGAAAAGGGGATCCCTTCCCGATCGCCAGCGTAAACAAACCCGGTCACAATTTTTCCTTCAGCGGCCTCAAGACTGCAGTGCTTCTGCGCTGGCAGGCTGTTGCGGAACCTGATCGGCAGAATATGAGAAAGGAGATAGCCTCCTCCTTCCGGGAGGCGGCGGTTGAGGCGCTTCTGAAGGGTGCAGCCGGCGCGCTCGATGATACGGATGCGCCGAGAATAGCGGTAGCCGGCGGTGTGGCCAACAACCGTCTGCTGCGCAGGGAATTCACAAATCTGGCACTCCAGAGAAATATCGAGGTAGCCTTCCCCAGCCCGAGGCTCTGTACCGACAATGCGGCCATGATCGCAGCCGCCGGTGCATATCGCCTGGCCAGCGGTCACCGCGACTCTTTTGATATCGATGCCGATCCCTCTCTCAGACTTCCTTCGGAACTGATGTACGAGAAGGAGGAAGAACCCCCTGGAGGACTGGCTTAACGGCACACACAGTACGCCGCTCCGTAATTACGGAACGGCGCACTAAGCTCTGAAACCGCCCCCCGGCGGCCCACTCCCCGGCCATCGCATGAATCGAGATGGCCATGCAAAAACTGAAATATGTACTGGTTGCCCTTCTGGCTGTATCTGCCCTTCAGATGCCGGCACAGCACGGTGCGGATGGTTTTGCACCCGACGCCGCTCGAATGCCACGGTTGTTGCGTGACAGGGCACAAGCGGCGGAGGGCGTTGTTCTCAACGAGGTGCTGGCCGATGCACCCGGCCTCGAAGGAAATGGCGGAGGGGAATGGATTGAACTCCGCAATAATGGCGAGATAGAAATCGATCTTTCCGGATGGTGGCTGGGAGATGAGAACGATCCGGTAGACAGGCTTGTCCCATGGAAGCCAGGAGGATCGGTTCTACTTCCTGCCGGAGCCTTCGCTCTGATTCTCGACCCCGATGGCAAGCCGGCCGATCTGGACCTGCCGCCGGAAGTCCTGCTCCTGCGGCCCGATGATTCATCCATTGGGAACGGTCTGAAAGGATCGGGAGAGAAGATCCTTCTTTACGATCGATGGGGAAATCTTAACGACAGTGCGGAGTGGTCCCATGGAGCGGGAGATGGTGTTTCGTGGGAACGTGTAAACGGGGGTAATGAGGATGGCAACTGGAAGGCGTGCCGGTCTCCCGATCTGTCCACTCCTGGAAGAATCAATTCGTGGACGCCGATCCCGCTGGATCGCTCTGTCAGGTGGAGGATGCCAGGGGGTAGGGCAGCCGCTGATGGAACAGTATATGCCATCACCGCTGTGCTGAAGGATGATGGTGGGGTCGGTCTGACAGAGGTGGTGCTAGAAGCTGCTGCCTGCCTGCCGGGGACAAGAACAGACAACCTTCCTCCCGAAAGAGTCTCCACCGTGGCTCCGTTCGATTCTGTATCGGTCATCTGGCAATGGCAGCCTCCTGAAGGAGGAGAGTGGCAGTTGCACGTCGCTGCAGCTGGTCCGCCGGCACCGCGCGAATGGAATGATCGGGATACCATCTCTGTTGCAGTGAGCCACGCTCCGTTATCACGAGTAGTTGGAGAAGCCCAGCCGAGGCCTCTCAGCGGGTATGAGGAGTGGCTTGAATTGTGGGCGATTCCTCAAACTTCACGATCGGCTCAGGTCAATCCGGTTTCGTGGAACGAGTGGTGTATTACGGTCCGTTCGGTATCATCACCCAATTCGGCCGGCAGGTCTCTTCTGCTGGGTGAGGTGTCAGGAAAGGTCGTGCTCGTCTCATCGGGGGAATCTGTTCGAAGTACCGTCGATCGGGAGAATGGCTCCTGGCCGGTCAATCTGATTATGTGGCCGGGGCTGAGACTTGCTGACAGCGGAACGATCATCACCCTTGCAGATCCAACCGGTGCAACAGTGGACAGTTCGGTGCTGCGACCGGTTCCCGATCTGCCCAGGGGTCACAGCTGGCAGCGATGGGATCACCTGTTGCCCGGCTGGTATCCCTTTGCCTGGGGAGTAGGTACTTCGGCAGAGGACATCTCGCCCGGCTGGACCGCCGATCTCGACCTGACCGGATCTGGCGGAGAGAAACCGCCCGATGGAACTCAGGAGGGATTCAGGCTGGAAATCCAGCACTTGAGCGATGGCAGAGTCCGTCTGAAATGGGAGAGCCGTGCCGCAAGATTGTGGTTTCAGGCAGATCTGTACGATACATCGGGCAGGATGGTATCCCCTCTTGTGAGCAGGGTGCTGGTTCCGGGCAGTTCCACTTATGACTGGGATCCTGATTCTGCTGAAAGGAGAGTGAGGCCAGGTATCTACATAGCGGCTGTCCATGCCAGTGATGCCGACACCGGCAGAAGCTGGGCAGTCAAAAGGGCGCTGGGAGTGCGACCGTGAAGGCCCCGAAAGCGAAAACGTGCACACTGCTTCTGATCGCTGCCTCAACAGTATCTGCTGTAACTGCCGGAGCTCAGGATCTGCTGCCACCGGGTCCCGGCTGGGCGGTCTCAGGGTCCTCCACACTCGCCGACCCCCTGTCAGCTTACGGTCCGGTTCTCAGGGATCCGGTGCAGGCCCCCGGAGAGTTCAGATGGTGGCTGGCGCTTTCAAATCCCTATTCGGTGAAAGGACTTACTTATACAGGGGCATTCGTATCTCTGCCTGCAAAATCCGGTGCATATGGAGTCGGCTGGAAGCAGCTCCGGGGCGATGGTCTGAACCATATAGAAGCCGAGGTCAGGTGCAGGCGGGTGATACTTTTCAAGCCACCTCAACTGTATCTGAGTGCGGCAGCGGGATATCAGGTCCTCACAGGCACCGGTACCCGGCGACTCGCTGACAGGTTTTACCGATTGGGCATTTCAGCCGCCTGGTTGAAGGGATGGCGGGCGGCTCTTCTGTTCAACAGGGGAGTCGGCGGCCGGAATGGCTGGATAAGGTCGTGGATCGGGCTTGCCGGGGGATGGCAGAATGAGAAGTCTGCGCTGCGTGCGGGCTTTCTGCTGCGCCGGGGCGAGCAGCTCGAACCGTCACTCTCTCTGGCCTGCTATCTGGAACATCTGAGGATAGACATCGGAGCGTGGGGTACTCCACCCATGCCCGCGGCTGGATTGCATCTGACAGTCAGGGAAATGTGCTGGAGTGTTGAGGGAAGGTGGGTGCCCGGTCTCGGCCTCAATCTCCTCTGGTCTGTTTCAAGCACCCCCATCGGGAATAAGTGAACTCCCTGCTGATTCTTCTGATGCTGCGGGCCCTTGCAGCCGGACCCCTGGCCGACTGCTACTGGCTCGTTGCTACGGAAGAGATCGTCGAAATGATAGAGTCCGGACAGCCACTGATAATAGGAAGTTCAGGTCTGCGAGCGAGATATTCGATCGAACAGGGGAGGAAGCGGTTTGTGCTGAATGCGGGTTACAGCGGCAATGCCGGGATGGCTGGCTACAATTTCCAGGTCAGGGTCGAATGGATTGATGACCTGCAGAGAACCGGAATAAGCGGGGCAATAGAGTTCGGAGTGGGCAGCTGGAGGCTGTCGATGGGACCGGTCAGGGGCGGAATGGGAGCGGGATTGATGGTTGGAGAGCGGTTGTGGAATTCTTCGGGAGCCGGGGTGAAATCCGCCTGGACCGGAATCCCGACCCGGTTGCGGGTAGGTCCGACATATGCGGGGTACCCGAGACCTCAGACGGTCTCGCTGAGCCTTGCCGGCCGGCCATGGGTCACTCTTTCCTTTATCAGGAAGGAAGCTGGTATCGATTTCCTGCTGGCAGAGCTGCGGCCATCGGGGATGGCACGGGCGGTATTTCTGCGTTCGGAAGATCAGAGAGGATTTGAAGCTTCGATTGGAAGCAGGAGTGACGCGGTTGAGTGGAGGGTTAGTGGAGCGGTCTGGAATACCGTATCGGAAGGAGATGGAGGGTCAGCGGAGCTTCTGGTCTCCAGCAGAGGGAGTACGGCGAGCTGGGGACTGCGGCTCTGGTCGTGGCAGGGCGGTAAGCCTCCCCTGGCTCCTCCACCCAGGGGTGCGGCCGCCGGCAGGAGGTTCGGAGGACGCATGTCAATCGAAGTGAAGCCACTCGACAATGTTAGACTTGCCGCCTCTCTGGAAAGCGCGTTCAACCGGGGGAGAAATCCGGAATCACTCTGGTGGCGCAGCCAGTTTCAGCTGTTTTGCGGCAGGGCCGCCTCGGCTGGTCTGCAGCTGCGCCTGAAGAAAACAGATGAACTGGAGGCGATGCCGTGGCTCAACTGGTCGAGTCACGGCCGATCACTCGTGGATATTAAGGTGCGATCGGCGACCGGGAGGAGGATCCGCTGGTATGGAGGATTTCGCATGCAGGGGGAGGGATCCGATTCCTCATCAAATGGAATCTGGGTCAAGGCGGAATCGGTTGATCGGAAATGGACCAGATATGTTCGCGCCACATTCTCCAGGCCCTCTGTCGATCTCCCGCTCTACTGGTATGAACCGGGACCGGCTTACGGGTGGAACCTGCGCTACGAAACCAGACGGGGAATACGCCTGCTCCTCGGATTACATAATGGTGAGGGATCTCATATCCAATTGATCGCTCAGAGTGGTCGGTTGTCAGGATTGAAAGCATCGTGGTTCCATACATTCTATTAACGCCTCGGCTCTTTCGATACATCACCGTAATTACGGAGCGATGTATCTGGTACACCGTTCCGCAATTACGCCGGCATTCAAGCGCCGATGCATTCCGCCCGGCCGCGTTGCTCGTCGTCGCGATAGACACCACTATCCCTTCTCCTCGTGCCTTGCCGGCCTGATACTTCGGCACTTTCGATACATCACCGTAATTACGGAGCG
>CAZWVF010000042.1:0-3462 GCA_964637695.1 uncultured Gemmatimonadota bacterium
GCTGGCTCCGGCGGCAGGACTCGAACCTGCGACATAGTGGTTAACAGCCACCCGCTCTACCAACTGAGCTACGCCGGAGTGTGTTTGTTCAAACTAAATAGTATATCCATCGGGGAACTAAACTGCCACAGCGCCCTGTTCAGGTCAAGTGCCTGGTTCAGACCGTAGATAAAGTGTTGGCGGTCTCCGAGGATTCGTCCTCCTGCTCTTCCATGCCGGGCTTGTCGGTTCCGGACAGCCGTGTTCCGATCGATCGTTCCTCATCGGTTCCCGACAGTATGGAGGAGTACATCGCTTCCTCCCTGACAACTTCCATGGCCGCCTGGAACTGGGGATCTTCTTCCATGTAGACCAGTCTTCCGGCTTCGTAACCTTCCAGTTTCGTTACGAATTCCCTGCGCAGTTCGAGTGCGATCTTATCCCTGCTCTCCTGCCACATCTCGTTCTTCTTCCGTTCGATCGCCCTCTGCAGGGCATCGATTTCAGATGAGATATCACCCGCAATCCGCTCTGCCTCTGCCGTCTTGATCAGATTATCGAAAAGCATTTCGGTTGGGGTTTCGAATGTGAATCCCTGCTCGGCCGTCCATTTCTGGAAGTCCTCCAGCAGGGTGTCATCCACTTTCACCTCACTCCCCTGCTCTATACCTCGGGTGTTGACATAGTTATTCACATAGCGGAGGAACATGCCGCGCCGGAACTTCAGGTCGAAAAGGAGGATGTTTCCCAGTATGCCTTTCGCTTCGATGTCGGGAACTACTCCACCACCACCACTGACCGTTCTGCCGTTACGGCTGGCATAGAGAGCATGCTCGGTCGTATCCGGGGCGTTCGGATTCATTACCACGAGCCGGCCGGCGGGATTACGGATAAATGGACGCTGAAGATTCCTTCCGCTCGGCGTGAAATACTCACCTGTTGTCAGCCGGAAGCGGTTTCCCTCTGTGATCTCTCCAACCGACTGCACCAGACCCTTACCGAATGTAGTCCTGCCTACAATTACTCCCCGGTCGAGATCCTGAACGACACCGGCGACTATTTCTGATGCGGAAGCACTGCCCTGGTTGACCAGCACGACAAGCCGTCCCTTGAAGAACTGCTCCTCTCTGGTCTTCAGGTCGGCTATCATCTCCGGTATCCGGCCGCGGGTGAAAACTACCAGTTCCCCCGGCGGCAGGAATGGTTCGGCTACCGCCACCGCTTCATCGAGCATTCCACCGGGATTGCCCCGCAGATCGAGAATCAGCCCCTCCATCGACTGTTCTTCCTGCAGTTTTTTCAGAGCCTCGATGAGAAACTGTCCGGTGTTTCTGGTAAAACGGCCTATCTCAACATACGCGATGCCCGGTTCAGCGAATACCGCGGCAGAGACATCGTTAACTTCGATCTGGGCACGGGTTATTACCATCTCGAGGGGCTCTGGGAATCCTTCCCTCTCTATCATCAGTATCACCTGCGTTCCGACCGGCCCTTTTATCAGGGATGCGGCCTTTGCAGTGGACATCTGTCTGCTGAAAGTACCGTCGATCCCGGCGATGATATCCCCTGCCTGCAGTCCAGCCCTCAGAGCCGGTGATCCCTTCATCGGGGAGATTATCGACAGGGCTTCGCCCGTATATCCAATTGTTGCGCCAATTCCGCTATATGTACCTGAGACAGTGATATCGAGATCCGCTACCGCTGCTTCATCTTGTTCGACAACATAGAAATCGGAATACGGATCGAGACGGCTCATAATTCCTTTGACACCAGCTACCGCCAGTTCGTGAACATCGACATCTTCATAGTAGGCCAGGGAGACCTGGTTCAGGATGGTACCCACCAGGCGCATCTCCTCCTGAACCTTCCTGGTGATGCGATTCCTCTCCTGCCTGGAAATCTGGCCATCAGCCTCACCATTGGCGGCTGCACCCTTGAATCCTAAACCGGCAGCGAATCCAAAGACTCCGGCAACTACTGCGATAACCAGAGAGTATCTTGCCCAACGTTTCATATCAGTCACTTCCGCTGAAGATGCTTAAGAGTGGAATCGAGTACCTCCTCTGCTATGTCAGAAGCATCACTCGATCCATCCACTACTACTATTCTATCAGGTTCCTCCGCAGCGAGATGCAGGAAACCTTTTCTGACCCGCTCCAGAAAGGTTATTCCCTCACCCTCGAGCCTGTCGGGGGCCCGCCCCGCCTCACTCGTCCTGATCAGACCTTCCCTGGGATCAAGATCGAGCAGGAATGTCAGCTCGGGTCCAATTCCCCCTGTGCTCAGATCGTTCGCCCTGCAAATGGCGACCAGAGCCTCGGCAATGCCGGTGTCGCCCCCATCTCTTCCAAAGGCCTGATAGGCCAGAGTCGAATCGAGAAAGCGATCGCAGATCACGATCTCGCCTCTCTCCAGAGCAGGTCTCAGGACCCTGGCCACATGTTCTGCGCGGCTCGCCAGGTAGAGGAGAACCTCTGTCGACCAGGCCATATTCTTGATGTGTGGGTCGAGCAGGATTTCCCGTACCCGCTCGGCCACCGGTGTGCCACCGGGTTCGCGGCTCGTTGTTACACTGTATCCTCTGCTGTGCAGGGCTTCGGCCAGCAAACCGGTCTGCGTGCTCTTGCCTGATCCATCCACCCCTTCAAAGGTGACAAACGTGCCCGGCATTTGTTTCGTTGACCCAGTCACAGCACTCCATGATACAGTCTTGCCGGCAATTATTGAAGCGTTCCATCGTATCGGGCTCCGGCCACTACAACAGTAAACTCCCCCCTCGCCTCCGAAGTTTCATAGAAGTCCGCCAGATCGGTCAGCCGGCCCCGCCTTACCTCCTCAAATTTCTTTGTCAGCTCGCGGCACACGCATGCCCAGCGGCTGCCGTAGATTTCGGCCATGTCGGCGAGCGTGGAGATTATCCGGTGGGGGCTCTCGTAGAAGATCAGCGTGTGGGGGAGTTCGGCCAGAGCAGCCAGAGCTTTGCGACGGCGGCCCTTTCTGACCGGAAGGAATCCAGTAAATGTGAAAGCGTCGGTAGGCAGGCCGGAGATTACCAGGGCGGCCAGCAGTGCTGAAGGTCCCGGCACTGCAGTCACGGTCACACCGGCATCAACGGCCGCACGCACAAGAAAGAAGCCGGGATCTGAAAGACCTGGCGTTCCGGCATCGGAGACCAGAGCTACACTCTGACCCTCCCTCAGCACCTTCAGTAATCCAATCGTCGCCCTTTCTTTATTGTGCTCATGATAACTGGTAAGGGGCCGTGACATATCGAGTGAGGCCAGCAGCGCCCCCGTATGCCGTGTATCCTCCGCAGCCACCACATCGGCGGCCGAGATGACTGCCAGGGCACGCCGGCTCAGATCTCCCCGGTGACCGATCGGTGTACTTACCAGGTAGAGAACTCCCCCCTCTACCTGTTCTTTCAGTTCTTCGAATTGTTCAGTCACGGAGGTCGCACCAGTCGATAGCAGCTTCTGTCAG
>CAZWVF010000042.1:3562-24821 GCA_964637695.1 uncultured Gemmatimonadota bacterium
CAAGTTTGCAGATGGTCGGCATCTGCCTTTTGAATTCGTTGCTCTCAACCCTTCCACGGATATTCTCCACCAGCTCTCTCTCGAATCCGTCGTTAACCACATCATCTACAGAGAGCCCTTCATCGTACAGCCGGTAAAGGATTTCATCCGCCATTGAATACTCCACTCCAAGCTCATCTTCATCTGTCTGGCCCTGCCAGAGATCGGCAGAAGGAACCTTGGTCCGGATCGACTCGGGAAGACCGAGAGCCGGTGCCAGCTGTCTGAGCTGGGTCTTGTAGAGATCGCCCAGAGGATTGATGGCACACGCCGTATCACCAAAAAGGGTTCCATACCCGAGCAGGATCTCTGATTTATTGCTCGTACCTATGACCAGCCCCCGGTGCCTGACCGAAAGATCGTAGAGCACGATCATGCGCATCCTTGCCATCATGTTGCCGGCTCGGATCCTGTCAAGATCGCTGAATTCCGGATAACCCCGGGTCATACCTGTAATGGGCACCACCGTTGGCTCCACACCGAGGAATCGTGCAACTTCCCGGGCATCCTCTTTGCTCGACTCGCTCGATACTTCGTGAGGCATGATGACCAGCACCACATTATCAGGTCCGAGCGCCCGTACCGTTATCGCAGCGCTGACTGAGGAATCGAGACCTCCCGAAAGTCCTACAACACCCGCACTCAATCCCGATTTATTCACCTCACCCTTCACAAAGGCTTCCAGTTGCGGCAGAACAGCAGCGCTGTCTATCTTCAGTTTTCGAGAATCTGTCACGTCTACCCCGGATTATTTCTTCAGTAACACGGTTTGTGAACTTTAAGAGGCCGTTTCGAAGGCCTGTACGAGTTTTATGACCTGGGCCGGTGTTTTCGCTTTCCTCAACTTTTGACGTACTCCTTCATCGTCGCAAAGCCTGGCAAGCCTTCCCAGGATGCGGACTATCTGAGAGGGATCATCCTTGTCCGCGATCAACAGGAAGAAAAGGTCGGCGGGCATGCCATCTACAGCTCCAACGTCAACCGGCTCAACCGGTCTGCCAAAGGCGAGCGCAAATCGGGGAAAATTGTCGAGACGTGCGTGCGGCAGCGCCACGCCGTTTCCAACGCCGGTCGAGAGTACTTCCTCTCTCCGGATCACTTCCTCAAGGGCCGGAAGATCGGGACCTATCTGCCCCGATTCAGCAAGGGCTTCGATGAGCACGGTGAAGATCTTCTCTTTGTTCTGCGCCTCTATATCGAGTTTGATCGCGCTCTCTTCAAGTTGATTCCAGGTTTCCATATCCTCCGACCGTGCAATTACCCCGCTTCTCCGGCACCTACTCTAGAAGGGGAGATCATCCTCTGCTTCCTCCACCGTCCCCGATCCTCCTCCAGGAGGTCCCGGATACTCGTCGCCTCCAGGTGGTGAATCGTCCCGGGAGAAATCGCCTCGTGAACCCCCGCCTGAACCGAGCATCGTCATCTGCTGAGCCACGATTTCGGTAGTCCAGCGCTTCTGACCTGACTGATCGTCCCAGGAACGAGTCTGTATTCTTCCTTCGATGTAGACCGAACTTCCCTTTTTCAGGTATTTCTCGCAGATTTCCGCGAGCTTTCCCCAGGCAACTATATTGTGCCATTCGGTCTGTTCCTGGCGTTGACCGTTGCGGTCGTTGTAGACACGGTTTGTAGCAATCCGGAAATTGGCCACACCCTGGCCGCCACTCGTGTATCTGATTTCCGGATCGGCACCCAGATTACCGACAAGAATTGCCTTGTTGACTGAACCGCGATCCATTTGTGCCCTCACTCACTCCCGGTGAGCCGGGAAAGTAGCTTCTATTTAAGGTTCTTGCCGTAGTATGTATTTCCACTTCCCCACTGTCAACAGAGCTGCTTTTAATCGAATACCTTTCTCAATCGTTCTATCCCCTCATCTCCGGGAGAAATGCCCAGAGAGGTCAAACCGAGCAGGGCGGCACCTCCATGTGCTGGAAGCAATGAGTCGACAATCTCGATATTATCGCCCAGGGTGCCCGCTCCCAGCCTTATCGGATCGCACAATTGATCGCGCCACGCCTGTGCCAGACTGCCCATGAAGATTACGGGCAACCGGATCCCCGGTGTCATTGCCACCCTTCTGCACGCTTTTTCAATCAACCTCCCGAGAACCTCTCCTGTTTCAGATACGAGAGCCAGAGCCTCCGGGTTACCCGCAATGGCAAGTTCGTGCACCCCTGGAGCCAGGGCGGCGAACCTGGAGGATTCTTTCCCGGCTGTGATGGCAGAGAGCATGACATCATGTCCGCTGGCTCCTTCACTCAATCCCCATTCCCTGAGCACCAGATTCGTCAATTCAGAGGGCGCCCCATCTTCGAGAGCCATCAGACCGATCTGGACGGTTCTCCACCCTACCCAGGTTGCACTCCCCTCATCCCCCAGCGGCCAACCCCAACCTCCTGCAAGGGCCGTATTCCCTTCCTGATCTCTGACCATGCAGATCGAACCGGTTCCGCTGATTATGATTGAGGCGGGACCCGATTCACCCGCAGCCCCGACCAGGGCAATAGCGGCATCATGGGTAATGGTTATGGCCAGTTCATTGTGGTTTTCACTTCCGCCTGTGAGTCGATTCAGAATGGCTGCTATTTCATTCTGCTTCGATCCGGTGCGTGCGCCGGCAAATCCACCTGCGATCGCCGCAGGAAGGGAGCCCAGATTCTCCTCACCTGCCTCATCGATGGCCCTCTGCCATAGCTCCATGATCATCATGGCTGCCTGGTCTGGACCTGACCTCGATATGGAGGCTCCCTCTCCTTCACCATACCACACAACCTCGCACTCGCTGTTTACAGCAGCTGCTCTGGTTGAGGTTGCTCCGGCATCGAAGGCGAAAACGATGAGCAGGGATCTGCCCGACATCAGAAGATACTTAGTTTTACGTATTTCTTGGGATTTTCCATTATGTCGGTGATGAGTGAATCGAGATGTGCGAATGTAGTGATCATATTTATGTAGAGGCTGTCCGACTCGGCTACCCGCCAGAATGTCCCCTGACCGGCGGTAAATCTCACCACAAGATCTCGCAGGGCCCCTGAAAGGGAATCAACCGTGGTTGTAGCCACTGAAAACTGATCGCCGGCACCTCTGACAGACTTCAGCGCCAGCTCCAGGTCATCCATATTGTTGACAAGGGCCTGGTTGACGTTCGCTACAACAGAGCCAAGGTTCTCAATGCTCTCACGTACCATGTCCTGATTGTCTATGACCACCTGGTTGAGAAGAGTGATTGTCTGATTGAAGTTATCGTATGTCTGGCTGATCTTCTGGCGTACTTCATCGTCGGTCAAAACAGCCTGAATCGTCACTATCAATTCGTCAACCCGGCCCGCCAGTCTCTGTATGTTCCGGAAGATATCATTGAGACTGGCGGCATTGCCGCCGAAAAGGGTATCTGTGGGTGCCAGTACGGTTCCGCCCGGAATGGAGGTGACGTTTATAAATCTCGATCCGATCAGACCTTCACTTTCAATCGTGAAGAGGCTGGTTGTATAGATCTCCACGTCGTTGTCTATTCGCAGCTCCACAGCAACCCTGTTGTCACCGGTCAATGAAATCCGGGATACCTGACCCATCTTGACGCCCGCGACCAGAACCGGATCACCGGTTGACAGTCCGAATCCAGAATCGAATACAACTGTGATCCTGTGGGTTCGCCCCGCACGCAGAAGATCCTGACCCCACAGGGAGGCGAAGATCAGAATGAGCAGTGCCAGCAGCACTGCAGATCCGACCTTGAGGTTTGTCAGTTCCCGCTGGCCTCGTTGCCAAGCCATTTAAACAGATCCTTTCGCTCACAACCAGGAACGTCAGCACATTCAATCTGAACACCCAGCTCCTTTAGAGCTCTGAACGACTTTACATCATCCTCATCCACGCAGACAAACGGAAGCACACGCCATCGTCCCTCCCTGAAGTGGAGCCCTCCCACATTCAGCTTTTCGAATGCAAACCCCTTCTCATAGAGCCTGAGTGCATCCGCCGGGCTCTCTACAAGGATTATAACGTCCTCATCTTTGTCCAGCCACCTTTGAAGATCAGCAACGGCGTCCCTGCCGATCGGCAGCACGACAATGCTTGTTCCCTGGGGAGCTGTAACTTCATACAGTTCTTTCTCCCAGCTGCTTGAAGCAGCCGAATCATTCACAACCACATAACGATCAGGATGCAGTGCACTTCCCCAGCCCTGCGTCACCTGGCCGTGGATCAGTCTGTCATCGACTCTGACCAGAAGAAGACTCAAGGAAGGATTCCTCTGCGTCCGTATTCGCTCAGCAGGTCAGTCATTTCATCCAGTGATGCGGTTTCGCGCTTGTTTACGAAGGAGAGGAGCATGGGGAGGTTTACCCCGGTGACGTGACGGATCTCATCCCTTTCTCTGTTCAACTTCTCGGCGGCCTGCCAGCATGAACCGCCAAAAAGAGCCGTAAAGATAATCGATTCTCCCTCTCCGTTGGCGATCGTTTCCTTGAGTTTTGACTGCACCGACTCGCCGCTTAAACCCTCATTGCTTATCCCCTGCAGATCTCCCTGGGGACCCAGTATCGACTCGACCGCTCTGCAGAATGCAGCTCCCAGGTCAGCGTGCGTATACACTACTCCCCGGATCATTCGTAATCTTCACCCAGGGTCATTCTGGCCAGTTTCTTCTTATCCATGCGTTCCAGTAGTTTCTCGTTCAGCGTCTGTGCGGAATTGAGCCCGCTGATCTTCATCAGGTGACTCAGTGCAATGGTTTCAGCCAGAACCGTGATGTTCTTTCCGGGTACGATCGGCAGAATAACCTGAGGGATCTGAACTCCCAGCATTTCTGTTGTCTTTTCCTCCAGCCCCAGACGATCGGCCTCATCCACCTCACCCCATTCTCTCAATATTACTTCTACTTCCACCCTCTTCCTCAATCTGATGCACCTGATCCCGAAGATACCCTGGACGTCTATTATCCCAATGCCGCGGATTTCCATATGGTGAGTCAGAAGCTCATTGCCCGTACCGTTGAGGATACCCCGGGCCGTGCGCGTCAGAGTTACCACATCGTCGGCAACCAGCCTGTGTCCCCGTTCCACCAGGTCGAGTGCTATCTCGCTTTTTCCGATACCACTCTTGCCTGTAAAGAGCAGTCCGATGCCATATACGTCAACAAGGGTACCGTGCACCACCGTGGATGGAGCAAACCAGTCGTCCAGATATTCGCTGAGCAGGTGAGTAACAGCGGAGCTGGGCTGTTCGTTGAGCAGCACCGGAATCCGTCTCTCCTCGGCTTTCTCCAACGCCCAGTCGTACATCTTGTTTCCCGAAGCGCATATGATGACCGGAATATCGTAAGAGAGGAATTTCAACACGGAACTCTTCCGCTCTTCATCGCCGAGGCTGTCCAGGTAGCGGAACTCCACCTTACTCAATATCTGGACCCTGTGAAATGGAAATGGATCGAAGAATCCTGCCAATGCCAGACCGGGGCGGCAGACATCGTTGGTGGTGATTGGATTATCTGCACCAGCCCTTCCGGCAACCCACTTGAGCTCCAGTACATCCTTATTGTCATCGATAAGTTTCTGGACAGTCAGTTCTCTATGATCCATTTGATTTATTACCTGCGTTTTTTTAAAGAGTTCCCCTGCTGTCTGGCATCCCGCCTGTCCTTCTCATGAAGGACTTTCGATTTATACTTCTTCAACTGGCGTTCTGCTTTCGCCATTGCGTCATCGATCGCAGAGAAGAGAAGATCATCCTGGCTCTCTGCGGTCAGAGTAGTGCCCGGCACGCTCACGATGACTTCTGCTCCCCAGCGCTCCTTCTCCTTCGAAAGAACCATCCGTACATCAACTATCCGATCAAAATATTTCGCAAGGTTTCCCATCGATGCCATAGCGTGGTTACGGACTTTGTCACTCATGTTGAAATGCCTGGCGGTGAGGCTTGTTTTCATGGGCCCGAAACTCCTTTTCCCAACCGGTTGGGAGTACGGGTGAAAGATCAGTACTGTTTGCGATAGCGCGCCGGCAGAATGCCCATCTTGTCGCGATACTTGGCTACTGTTCGGCGGGCTATTTCAAACCCTTCACTCTGCAGGACCTCGGCGATCTTCTGATCGCTGAGCGGTTTCTGACCATCCTCATCATTTACCATATGCTCTATATGCTCTTTGATTGCTTTAGTAGATATTTCCCCTCCTTCCCTTTTCTCGATCTTACCACCAAAAAAATACTTGAGCTCGAAAACTCCCTGGGGGGTCTGGACATATTTTCCGTTTGTAACTCTGCTCACCGTGCTGACATGCATCCCTATCGCATCGGCGACCTCCTGGAGAGTCATCGGTTTCAGATTCCATAATCCATGCTCGAGGAATTCATGCTGGGCCCTGACTATGTACTCCATGACTTTCAGCATTGTCGAACGACGCTGCTGGATTGAACGCATAAGCCACCTGGCTCCGTTCAGTTTGCCCAGTACGTACTGCCTGGTTTCCTCCTGAGCCTCAGATTCCTTGGCCAGTATTTCTTTGTAAAGGTTGCTTATACGCAGTCGGGGCAGGCTGGTGTCATTGAATATTACGAGGTATTCTCCGTCGACCTTTTCCACAATCAGATCGGGTATTATCGTCTTCGCTGCTGTACCGAACTCCCCGGCAGCCGGCTTAGGATTCAGCCGGGAAAGCTCCTCCACTGCTTCCTGGACATCAGAATCGTAAATATCGAGCGCCTTGGCTATAACCGGGTATCGATGATGCTGAAGATCCTCCAGATGTTCCTCGATGATCGCCATATAAATGGTGTTCTCCAGGCCCATCTCCCTCAATTGGATGGCCAGACATTCTCCCAGATCACGGGCTCCAACACCGGTTGGATCGAAAGTCTGGATGACTGCCAGTACATCTTCGAGCTCTTCCTTTGAATATTCGGTCGAGTCGGCGATCTCCTCAATCGTGGATGCCAGATACCCATCCTCGTTGATATTTCCGATGATCTCCTCACCGACAGGGAACTGGGCCTCTGTCATGTCGGAGAGGTACAGCTGGCCGAGAAGGTACTCCTGCAACCCGACCTCCGCCTGTTGGGGCAGTTCTTCGAATTCCCTGCTTACATCGGGCCGGAAACCCCTCCCCCGGTCGTCGCTCGAGTCTGCCAGGACCTCCCGCCACTGCTGTTCATCGAACTGCTCGGCGCTGTCCTGCGTTGCTTCCTTCACCGCCACTTCAGGTGATACTTCGGCGGTCGGGACCTCTTCCAGCAGCGGGTTGGTTTCGAGTTCCTGCTTGAGGAAGCGCTCCAGCTCCAGCGTTGGAAGCTGAAGCAGCTTCAGTGACTGGATCAGCTGCGGTGACAGCCTCTGTTCCAGTCTTAATTCCTGGACAAGCCTCATATACTCAATCTACCCTCGCCCAATTCCCCATTCAAGCTGATACAATCAGGCCGGTTTCCGGGTGAAAGTCAGGCCAGGGAGAATCGTTGTCCCAGATACACTTTTCGGGCAATCGGGTCATCCACCAGACTCTCAGCATTACCCGAGACGAGTATCTTCCCTTCATTCATAATGTATGCCCGATCGGTTATGTGAAGGGTCTCCCTGACGTTATGATCTGTAATCAGAACCCCCAATCCCAGCACTTTAAGGTTCTGCAGTATTTCCTGGATCTCTTCGACGGCAATGGGATCAACACCGGTAAAGGGCTCATCGAGCAATATGAAATCAGGGCTGGTGGAAAGAGCTCTGGCGATCTCCACGCGGCGTCTTTCACCGCCAGACAGCGTGTACGCTTTCTGTTTCCTCAGGTGTGACAGTTTCAGGTCTTCCAGAAGTTCTTCGCACTTTTCCCGCCTTTCGCTGCCGCTCATTCGGACAGTTTCCAGAATCGCCAGGAGGTTCTGCTCGACGGTCAATTTCCTGAAAACGGAGGCATCCTGGGCCAGGTACCCGACTCCGAGCCGGGCTCTCTTGTACATCGGTAGAGATGTTACCTCCACCCCATCCAGAAAGATCTTCCCGGCTTTCGGTCTGATAAGTCCCACCATCATATAGAAAGTGGTGGTTTTGCCTGCTCCGTTCGGCCCCAGCAAACCCACTATCTCCCCCTGCGTGACATCCAGGGAGACCTCATCCACAACCCGTCTCCTGCTGTATATCTTGACAAGCCCCTCTGCGTTCAGCCTCTTTGTTATCTGCTCGCTCAAATCGTGCCTCTCTGTATCAGCGCCCGGCCCCGACTTTTATCGAATCGGGATGTACGGCCATAGGTACCAGACCCCGGCTGACATAATCGGCGCTGTAGTATGCAGCATTCCCGTTTTCAAGGAATGCAAGTTTCAGATCCCCATCCTCAAGAGTAAGCCTGATCAGGGCCGCCATCGCTCTCTGCAGGCCCGATTCCTCTTCGTCCAGATTGTCAAAATACCTTGTAACCGCATTACCTCTCGATTCCACTACCGATGGCTCTCCGTTCTCGAATCCGATATCAAGTTCATTTCCACCCATCGCGCTCTGACGATGAGGAACATCCTCCCTCCAGTAATACATTGCCGCCCGTACCGCCTCCAGATGCTCCATGCTTTCTTCATTGAGAGTAATCAGGATCTCGCGCCCCTTCAGGACCATGTGTTCAGGCTGAGCCCGTACCCTGGTGGAATCGGGTCTGGTTATCATGCTGCCCGGCGCAGGTTTCATAATAGTGGTGAGTTCTCCCTGACCATGCAGCAAAACCGATTCCAGAGTATCGTTGTGAAGGGTCAGATCGAGACTGTCCGCCGTCATGGTTGTCCAGACAGAATCGCGGCTCCCTTCCTGCCTGGCAGCATGGCGCAGGAGTCTCGGAGGATTCCCCTTCAACCTGGCCAAACCTGTATTTTCGTCCCAGGAAAGGTCGTCTCCGGTAGCAGTAACACCCCCCTTGATGAATACAACATTGTCACGAACCAGAAGAATCCGCTGCCCGTCCTCCGTTCTCAGCCACTCACCCCTGACAGTAATCTCACCTCGGATCACTTCGGCCCCGCCGCTTATTTCGGCCCATTCGGCATCCCTCCAGAAACGCAGGCGGGCACTCGGCCGGCCGATCACCTCAGTTGCTGCCGAAGTGGAATCCCCGGGAGGCTGGAAGAGATACGGAGATCCGGAAGCCACTCCCTCACCGGTATTGCGATTGAACCTGACCTGGCCGGCCGTTACTTCAGATCCATCACTCAGGTTCACCGTCCTTACATTACCGGTGGCGATAATTATTCGATTCCCTCCCCTGTAGATCACGTCATCGGCCCGGAACTTCCACGAAGGATCCCAACCTCTCACATTGCCGCGCAATCTGACTTCTTCCTGCTGGTCGAGGAATGTGGCCTGGTCAGCCAGCAGGTATTGATCACCCTGCTTGAAGAGTACGCTGTCGGTCAGTACGGAGTAGCTCCTCTCTTCACCGCTGGAGAGTCTGTGAAGGGTGTATTCGGCTTCACCGAAATGGAGCAGCTCAAGGGGTTCCGATCGAGCGGCTTCCTCCTGCTGCTGCGGACCGTGATCGTTCGATCTGCCGTCTGTAATCATGAATGGCGACAGGGCCAATGCCAATACGACAGCAGTGATTGCTGCAGCGGATCCGCGTGGAGTTTTCACCGCGGAGGAATCCGGCTTGTGTCGGAAACGGCCTGCCGGGCCAGTGAATCGACTTCGTCGGCGCGACGTTCTTCTTCGAGCCACTCACCACTTTGTTGAGATACTCCACTCCCCTCGTAAAGTCTCATATTCTCCAGGCGGGTATCAGATTCAAAGCCTGTGCCACGCAGCAGCTCGCCCTCCCTGGTCACCTCAACAGGCCCATCGGTGTAGAGACGGTCCCCCTCTTCGTCCCACCAGAGAGTATCGGCTCGAACCGTTCTCCCTTCACTTCCAACCAGCACGACATCACCCCACGTTTTAACCCGTCTCCGGCCTTCGCGGTTCTGGTCGTAGATCTCTCCGGATTCAGCGGTCAGATGACTGGTTGGTGCACCCTCTTCATCGAAGAAATCGACCTCGAGAGTATCCATTCTGGTGAGATTGTTACCAGGTATATCGAATACGGCCAGGTACTTTGCATCTAGAACGGCCTGCTTTCTGCCCGTCTTATAAAGGTGGATTACGGCGTCCCATTGCTCAGAGTCGGGGCGCGGCCCCTCGGGAGGTGGAGAGGAAACCTGATCTTCCAGGCTGGGGGCTCTTCCGCATCCCCCCGCGATGAGAAGCAGCGCCACCATTACTGAAGATGAGCATCTCATGATCCTGCCTCATCTCCTCCTTCAGAGTATTTCTCCACCGGCGGAACCGGATCAATCCAGCTCTCCGGAGGCCGTGTGCGCCATCGACGGTGGAACCACGCCCATTGATCGGGATATCGTCTCACCAGTGATTCCATTGCGAGAGAAGCCCTGCGCGTGTTCTCCCAATCGTCGTAATCCTCGATACCTGTCTCAACCGTATCAACAGGTTGTTCGATTAATAAACTGTAGCTGTGATCTTTCTCTCTGACCAGTGCACACGGAATCAGAACCGAGCCTGTCAACCGTGCCAGAACCGCCGGACCTGTCGGCGTCCAGGCCTTTCTGTCAAAGAAGTCTACGAAGGTGCCCTTCACGCGACCGGTGTCCTGATCGATCAACATTATTGCAATTTCTCCATCGCCGAGCACCTCACGCAGTCGATCGAATGCACCTCCACGGCTTATCCACTCTCCTCCACGACTGGTTCTGACCGACTCGTATAACTTCCGGAGACGCTGATCGTAGGGCTCCCGACCTACAAAATGCACTTTCAATCCCATATTTGCCAGATACGCCGTTAAGAGTTCCCAGTTCCCCAGATGCGGAGTAAGTACGATTGCTCCCAGATTGCCTTTCGACATCGAATCAAGATGTACGATTGACTCCGGGTTACGAACCACCATTGAATCCAGCTTGTTCCCGCTGAGACGGCTCACCCGGCTCAGATCGGCCAGATTGACAGCAAGGTTCACGTAGGAAGCCATACCCAGAGTCTTTCGGGAGGCGGGCATCCGGTCTGCGCCGAATGCAATATCCAGATTGTTGAATACTACTCTGCGTCCCGATCGGTCGAGCAGCCATGCTGCTCTTCCCACTATCCTGCAGACTGCAATTGCAGCAGATCTTGGTAATATCCTCAGTAAACCGTATATGAAATAGACCCCGCCGGCAGCCAGATTGCGGCGCAGATAAGAGATGACGCCCCGTATTCCGGTGCTCATAATTAGTGCCAGCTATACAACTTTGGCACGGAGCAGGTCGTGGAGGTGAACGATCCCCTCCGGGATTCCTTTTGCATCCACGATGACAAGCTGTGTTATTTCGTGTTCTTCCATGCGGTTGACGGCTGCCGCTGCGAGTGCATCCTTCTCGATGGTTTTCGGAGCCTCGGTCATAAGGTCTGCCGCTATCACTGCACCCAGATCAAATCCACTCTCCAGTGATCTACGCAGGTCTCCATCGGTAATCACACCTCTCAGACACCCCTGCTCATCCACCACACAGGTCGCACCCAGACGCTTGCTGGTCATCTCTACCAGAACTTCATTAGATCCCGCATTGAGGGGCACAATCGGAATCTCATCGCCGGTATGCATCAGGTCGCTGACCATGCGCAGGGAGCGGCCGATCGAACCGCTGGGGTGCAGCTGGCGATAATCACTTGGACCAAAACCGCGCATTGAAAACAAAGCGACTGCAAGCGCATCCCCCAGCGCAAGAGTGGCCGTCGTGCTGGTTGTCGGAACCAGATCCATGTTGCACGCTTCTTCGGTGTTGCTGATCTCCAGCACCAGGTCGGACTGCTTGCCCAGGGAGGAGTCTCTGTTGGCGGTCATCAATATGATGGAAAGTTTCATCGATCTGAGCAGGGGGATCAGCAGTTCGAGTTCTTCGGTCTCTCCGCTCTTCGAGATTGCCAGGATCACATCGCCTCTGCGTACCATCCCCAGATCGCCGTGCAGACCTTCGGTCGGATGCATATAAGAGGCCGGGGTTCCGGTCGAAATGAGGGTTGCGGCTATTTTCTTACCAACGATACCGGATTTGCCGAGACCGGTAACTATGACGCGTCCGGGACAGCCATGAATCATGCGTACCGCACGAGTGAAATCCCCATCTATTTTTTCGATGAGCTCGGCAATACCCTGGGTTTCAAGCTCTATGACCCTCCTGCCCCATTCACGAATCAGATCGTCGGTCACTTCCATGATCTTCGGAACATGGTCCTTCCCCGATCCGGGCATCCTGTCGCCCTCCCCACTCATGGGTCGGGAACTCCCCCTTTCGCCGAAATAATCATCTCAAGAAACTCCCTGACCGCTCCCTCGCCACCCCGCTCTTGTGTTACCAGGTCTGCCGCTTCCCTCACCTCGGGGCGCCCGTTGGCAACACTGCACGCCACTCCCACCTGCTCCATTATCGACAGATCGTTGAGGTCGTCCCCCATATAGGCAATCTGTTCTGTCTCCAATCCGGTCTCAGACAGCACCTTCTCAAAAGCTTCCTGCTTGAATGACTGCCCCTGATGGACCTGTGTGATACGCAGCACCCTGGCCCGATGTTCAACGGCTTCGCACTCTCTTCCGGAGATGATAGCATACTGCAGACCGACCCGATATCCCCTGAACACCCCATAGGCATCCTGAATGTTGAATCGGATCGATTCGCGCCCATCTACACTGACCCAGACCGTGCCGTCTGTCATGACCCCATCGACGTCGAAGATTACGAGTTCTATTCCGGCCAGCCGGATATCAAGATCACTCATACAGGTATTCTCCACTCCCTCATGCCGATTCTTCTCCCGGTGTAATGAGAGCTCTGGCTTCGTTTCCAGAAACCTTTCGTCTGGCTGCGTCGAGAATAACAGCCTGTTCGAGCACGTTTCTCATCTGCTGCAGTGTCAGTTGTGCGTCGGCATCGCAGAGAGCCGTGGCAGGATCGGGATGGACCTCACAGAAGAGTCCCGCAACTCCAGCTCCAACTGCTGCCCTGGCCAGCACGGCGGCGTATTTCCGCTCTCCCCCCGAGCTTTCACCTGCTGCACCGGGGAGCTGGGTAGAATGGGTAACATCGAAAATGACAGGAGTACCCAGTCTCGACATCTCGGCCAAACCTCTCATATCAACCACGAGGTCGCTGTAACCGAAGGTAGTGCCCCGCTCCGTTACCATGACATTGTGATTCCCCGCATCTGTGATCTTGCGAATTAAAGCGTGCATACCGGCCGGCTTCATGAACTGGCCTTTCTTGATATTTACCGCACAATTTGAAGCTGCAGCAGCCAGCGCAAGCGGTGTCTGACGGCAGAGGAAGGCAGGTATCTGCAGAAGATCAACAACCTGAGACACCGGCTCAACTTCGCCTGTTTCATGGATATCTGTTGTCACCGGTACCGCGAACTTCTCTTTGACATCGGCAAGAGCTGCCAGACCTGCCTCGAGCCCCGGACCTGAGTATGAGCTTCCGCTGGAGCGGTTGGCCTTGGTAAAGGATGACTTGAATATCAGCGGTACCTTGAAAGTGTCAGTTATCTCGACGAGTGCCTCGCAGGTTTCCATCACCAGGGAGCGGGATTCGACCACGTCCGGTCCGGCTATCAGCACCAGAGGGGCACCGGCCCCCACTGTACAATCCCCGGCTTTCACCGCTGACATGATGAACTACACCTCCCCGACGGGCTGGTGTTTCTTCATTCTCTTCCTGCCTGTCTCCCGGAGGCGTTTGTATCCCAGGGCAGCGCGCACGAACTCCCTGAATAACGGGTGTGCCCTCTGTGCTCTGCTCTTGAATTCCGGATGGAACTGTACACCGACGAACCAGGGGTGTTCTGTCAACTCGATCATCTCTACAAGTCTCTCATCCGGACTCAGACCGCAGAAGATCATGCCGTGTTCGGCCAGTATCTCCCTGTAGTGATTGTTCACCTCGTATCTGTGCCGATGTCTCTCGCTGATAAGGGGTGCTCCGTATGCATGGAACGCCCTGGTGCCCTCTTTTACCCTGCATGGGTACGCACCCAGCCTCATTGTTCCCCCCATATCGACAACCTCTTCCTGGTCGGGCATCAGACTGATGACCGGGTGCGGGGTCATCAGGTCGAATTCCATTGAGTTTGCATTATCCTGACCGCAGACATTCCGGGCGAATTCGATGACCGCTGTCTGCAGCCCAAGGCAGATACCTAAGAAGGGGATCCCGTTCTCCCGTGCATATCGGATCGCTTCGATCTTTCCAGGGATTCCCCTCTCTCCGAAGCCACCCGGTACAAGCAGGCCGTGGGATCTTGCGAAGATCTCCGGAGCTGTCTCGCTGTCGAGTTTGTCTGTTTCCACATAATGGACGTTTACCGCCGCTTCATTCTCCACACCGGCATGCTTGAATGCTTCATCTATCGACTTGTAGGAATCGAGCAGATCGGTGTACTTGCCGGCCACAAGGATCGAAACCTCATCTTTCGGATTCTTCAACCTGCCGACCATCCTGGTCCAGCCATCCAGCCTGGGTGTGTCTGTCTTGATATCGAGCATTTCACAGACCAGACGGTCGAGTCCCTCCTCATGAAAAATGAGTGGTATCTCATAGATACTCTCCACATCTCTGGCTTCGATTACCGCCTCCTGAACTACATTGCAGAAGAGGCTGATCTTGGCCTTCAGGTTTCTTGGAAGTGGAAAGGCAGTACGGCAGAGAAGAATATCGGGCTGGATACCGATCTCTCTCAGTTTATTTACGCTGTGCTGGGTCGGTTTCGTTTTCAGTTCACCTGCAGAGGCAATAAATGGAATCAGCGTCACGTGTATGAAGAGGGTATTTATGCGACCCTCCTCAAGCCTGAACTGTCTGATGGCTTCCAGGAAGGGCAGGCTCTCGATATCACCGACAGTTCCGCCTATCTCGGTAATGATAACGCTATACTCGGAGCTGTCTTGCGTCAGTTTTCGAATGCGCTCCTTTATTTCGTTTGTTATGTGAGGGATAACCTGAACCGTGCCTCCCAGGTAGTCTCCACGTCTCTCCTTCTGGATTACTGCCTCGTAGATCTGCCCGGTCGTGGCATTGTTTTTTTCCGACATGTTCAGATCGAGGAACCGTTCGTAGTGGCCCAGGTCGAGATCGGTTTCGGCGCCGTCATCGGTAACGTATACCTCACCGTGCTGGAAGGGATTCATTGTTCCGGGGTCAACATTTATGTAGGGATCCAGCTTCAGTATCGTCACGTCGAGACCGCAAGCCTTCAGAAGGGTTCCCAGCGATGCGGACGCCACACCCTTGCCCAGGGATGAAACAACACCACCCGTAACGAAGATGTATTTGATCGGCTTCATTCAAGCGCCTCTCTGACTTTTTCCAGGTCTTCCTGAGTGTCAACACCCATAACCCGATATGGGGTCTCTACAACCCTTATGGGGAATCCGTATTCGAGCGCTCTGAGCTGCTCCAGCCCCTCCGCCCGCTCCAGGGGAGAGGGAGGAAGAGCGGCGAATTTCAGAAGGAAATCACGTCTATAACCGTAAATGCCAATATGCTTGAAATAGTTCTGAGCCCCCTCGTGAGGAGGGCGACGTATATACGGTATTTTTACACGGCTGAAATAGAGAGCCCTGCCACGCATATCCGTTACTACCTTAATCACATTCGGATCGGCAGCTTCCTCATCACTCATAGGGTGTCCAAGGGTTGCCATCGGTACAGAATCGTCAGATGCCAGCGCTTCGGCCAGTGCATCTATCATCGGCCCCTTGATCAGAGGCTCATCCCCCTGAATGTTGATTACAAGATCGTGATCAAACCGGCCGGCGACAATGGCAACGCGATCTGTACCCGACAAAAGTGTCGGGCTTGTCATCATCGTCTGCCGTCCGCACGATTCTACAGCATCCCGAACCCTTTCATCATCGGTGGCGATTACCAGATCGTCCATCATCTTGGATTCCGAAGCCCCTCTGGCCACCCATTCAACCATCGGAATATCATTGATCAGAGCCAGGGGTTTGCCCGGCATCCGGGTGCTCGCAAACCTGGCAGGGATCACTCCCAGAACACTAAGCTCCATCCGGCCAATACTCACAGAGCACATCTCGAAAAAATCCTTCCCCTCTTTATCCGCTATCGGAGGTCTGCAGAACAGAGAGCTTCGAGTACCGGGCCATCAGACGTCTGGTACCGGTGTCAATGAAAGCCACGACAAGTCTCATCCTTTCCCCGCTACCGGAGACCTCCAGTATCCGGCCTTTTCCCAGGGTCGGATGTTCCACCATCTGGCCAACCTTGAAGATACCGGCTGAATCCTGATCTTCATTCTCGTAATCGGGCATGGCATCATGGCGGCCGGCCTGATCAGATCCTTTCCTGCGGAGACCAGCAGTGCGGCCACCACTCAAATGCGTGACCAGACGCATCTGATCCACACTCTCCAGAAGGTCGGGAGGGATCTCTCCGAGAAACCGGCTGGGCAATCTCTCCTGTACGCTTCCCCATCTGCGCCTGCGCCTTGCACGGGTGAAGTAAAGTTCCTCCTTCGCCCTTGTCATACCAACGTAGCATAACCGTCGTTCCTCCTCCAGCGCATCAGCATCATCTTCCGATCTGATTATGGGGCAAAGCTCCTCCTCCATTCCGGTTATGAACACAACAGGGTATTCGAGCCCCTTGGCAGAATGCAGCGTCACCAGAGTCACGGCATCCCCCTTCTCTTCCCATTCATCCACATCTGTCAGGAGGCTGATTTCGGCCAGATAGAGCTGCAGGTCGGCCTCATCGCCATACTTCTGTGTGAATTGCTCCATCCCCGAAATCAGCTCGCCCAGGTTATCCATTCTCGATTCTGCCTCGATCGTACCCTCTGAGAGCAGCATCTCGAAGTATCCGATCTCTTCGAGCAGATCACGGGTGAGCGAGCCGATGGTGCGTTCTTCGAGGTCATCCCGGAATCTCTGCATGATGGCAGCAAAGCTGCGCAGGGCGGCACCTGCTCTACCCACTTCTGCCGCTGCAGCCGCCACACCTTCGATTGGATCGCCCTCCCACACTCTGAGGAATTCTATCAGACGACCGGCCGTAACCTCACCGACTCCACGTCTGGGTGTTCGCAGGGCCCTCAAAAGGCTGACACTATCGAGAGGATTCGCCAGGAAACGCAGGTATGCCAGTGCATCCTTGATCTCGGCTCTCTCATAAAATCTGAATCCGCCGACTATGGTATAGTTCAATCCCGCACCCGTCATGGCATGCTCAAGCACTCTGGACTGCCAGTTAGTACGGTAGAGGAGGACGAAATCTCCCGATCTGCGCTTCTCCTGTCGACGCTTCGCCTTGATGATCCGCGCTATACCTCGTGCTTCCTCCTCGTCGTTCAGGAAGACCAGATCGTGCACAGCAGTACCACTGCCAAGATCGCTCCAGAGGGCTTTCTTGTGGCGGCTTCTGTTGTTGTCTATGAGGGCAGTAGCTGACGACAGGATGTTCTGGGTAGAGCGGTAATTCTGTTCCAGGATCACCACATGTGCATCCGGGTAATCATTAACGAAATTCAGGATGTTGGCTATGTCAGCACCGCGCCAGCTGTAAATGCTCTGATCCGGATCTCCGACAACGCATAAACCTCTGTGTTTCGCCGAGAGCATCTTGACCAGCCTGTGCTGGGAATTGTTCGTATCCTGATATTCATCCACCAGCAGATATTTGAATCTCTCCTGGTAGTGTTCCGATATCTCGGAGTCGCTTTTGAGCAGATCAACGGCGTTTAGAAGCAGGTCATCGAAATCCATCGCGTTCCGCTCCCTGAGAGAGCGTTTGTATCCGTTATAGATTTTAAATAAGGCACCATCCCTGTCGGTGCCGGCAAAAGAGTCGGGCGTCACCTCCCCGGCTGCCATATTCCTGGCCCGGCTTATGGCTGATCTCACCATGCGCGGGGGGAAGGAACTGTCGGGCAATTGCATTTCCTCTATCACCCTGCGGATAAGGGTTAGCTGGTCACTTTCATCGTAAATGGAATAGTTGGAACTGTAGCCGATCTTATCGGCGTGCATGCGCAGCATTCTGGCACAGAATGAATGAAAGGTGCCCGCACTGATCCCCTCACCCGAGGTTCCTGCAAGCTCCTGAACGCGACAGACCATCTCGGTTGCAGCCTTGTTGGTAAAGGTGACCGCCATGATGTTGTATGGATTCAGTCCGACCTTTTTCAGAAGATATGCGACTTTGGCGGTCAGTACTCGTGTCTTGCCGCTGCCGGCACCGGCAACAACCAGAAGGGGGGAATCGAGATATTCGACTGCTTCTCGTTGCTTTTCGTTCAGGTCAATAATCATCCAGTCCCCATAAAAAAACGGGCGGCAGCAACCAGTGAGGACCGCTCGCCCGAAAGATTACTGATGCTCTACTACCTGCCCGACGCCCTCTCCACTACCTCCCCGGGTCGATCGACTCCACGAAAACTGAACGTCCAATCAACTCCACCTTCTCCCCTGCCGCAATATCAGAAAATGTGAGGTTGAGCAGCATGAGCGTGGCGGTTTTTTCCTGAACGGCGATTACGACCGCCCTGCCCAGTTCCTGCTCGTAGAAACGAAGTCTGCCCCGCTCGGTCTGGGGGCGCTTCAGCACGTAGAGATCTCCCGCACGGACTCCCTCCTCGCTTCCTCCATCAATAAAGAGCATTTCGTATGGATGCATATTGCCATCCGACTGTGCTCTTGCCACGACAAATCCGGAACGCCCACCCTGAACCGGTATGAATTCCTTCCATGGCCGGCTGTCCACCTCGGGAGCGGGGATGACGCGATCACCGCTGTGAATGGCGTCAAATACGGAGACCATAACACCCTGGCTCGTTCTGGCCTCGACATCTACGATCCTGATTACTCCCTTAACCTTGATTTTCCATCCCATCCGGTGTCCCCATTCAGGATGCCGGACCCTGGGACCCTGATTGACAACAATGTATGTATCGCCCACCTCGACATCCCGCTCCCCGACATCGATGAATACCTGGCTGTATATCGACATGTTCGTATCGCCGCTCTCACCGCCTATGATTTCTCCGCGCGGCCACTCCCTGGGATCTCCTATATAACCCGCGGCCAGGATCGCACTCACCGATGCAAGCGGCTGATAGATCCGTTCGGCGGTTCTGAGCATCACCGTCACAAGACTCGGTTCCATACTGTCGGCTACGGCGGGTTCGGGCGGAGCGGGCTCGGGCTCCACTCCGGTTGTGGGCGGTTCCACCTGCTGAGCAGCCTGTGTAACATTCATCCTGCTTTCAGGCCAAACTTCTGCAAATGAGAGGATAATGGGACTCCCCCCTCCTGCGGGGAACCATATCCTCTGCCCCGGATAGATCCAGTGAGGATCTGTAATGATTTTATTGTTTGCCTCGTAGATGGCGGGCCATTCCCACGGATTGTTCATGTAGCGTTCAGCCAGCCCCCACAGGGTATCACCCTTCTCCACTACATGAATCGTTCCCTGTGCACTATCGGGCAGACCGCCGGCAGGCCGCTGTTGCGCCGGAGCAGCTGCGGGCAGTGCAGCAGTTATCACCAGGGCTGGTATGAGAGAGGCCCGGCAGAGACGGGCATGAGACTGTGTCACATTGATCACCCCGTATCGCCTCCTGTTGAAGGAGGTCTGGGAACTGTGTCAACCAGAACCGTAGAGGTTCAACAACGTCCAGATCGGAATAGAATAACCTGAATACAACCCATTAAGCAATGCAGGTTATAAAAAGAGCTAATCCAATTCTTCCAGCAGATTTTCAAGGTCTACGGCATCGAATCTCTCGAGAACTGCGATGAACTCCCCGCGTATCTCCTGGAGGACCCCTTCTGTACGACCTTCGAACCGCAGAACGATAACCGGCTGCGTGTTGCTGGCCCTGGCAAGTCCCCATCCTCCATCGAAAATCACTCGAGCCCCATCTATATCGATGACCTCCACATCGAGGCGTTCTTTAAATATCCGTGTAACCTCCCGAACAACTTCGAATTTTTCAGCATCCGCACAATCTACTCGCAGCTCCGGAGTTGAATGAAAATAGGGTATGTCATCAACGACCTGTGCCAGCGGCAGATTCCACCGGTCGAGTATCCCCAGTAACCTGGCCGCGGCATAGATCGCATCGTCGAAACCGAACCACCCTTCCCCAAAGAACATGTGACCGCTCATTTCCCCTGCGATCGGCACTTTCGAGCGTTTCATCTCTGCCTTGATGAGTGAATGTCCGGTTTTCCACATCACCGGTTCACCGCCGTGGGCCTCGATATCCTCGACCAGTCCCTGGCTGCATTTCACATCGAAGAGGATCTTCTGCTCTCCCGTTCGTTCGAGAATGTCTCTGGCATATACAGCCAGCAGCTGATCTCCATAAATCAGACGGCCTCCGGCATCGACAACCCCGATTCTGTCACCGTCACCATCGAAACCGATACCCAGGTCAGCACCACCTTCAACCACTGCTTTCTGAAGGTCTTCCATGAACCGCGGGACGGTGGGGTCAGGCAGATGATTGGGAAAGCGACCATCTGGTTCACAGTAGAGTGCTTCGATACGACAGCCCAGGTCTCCGAAGATCTGCAGGGCAGCGGGTCCGGCGATACCGTTGCCGGCATCGATTACTATAAATGGAGGTGATTGCAGAGCCACGCGGCTTGTGATTGCTTCTATATACTCATCGTAAACAGATATCGTGTGTATCTCTCCCTCACCCGATTCAAAATCCTTCTCATTAATCAGTTCCTTCAGTTTCTGGATCTGCCCACCGTAGATTGAGGCACCACCTATGGTCATCTTGAAGCCGTTGTACTCTGCCGGATTGTGCGATCCGGTGACCTGCAGGCTTCCGTCGGTGCTCAGATGAACTTCGGTGAAATAGACTGCTGGTGTAGGCATTGATCCCACATCGAATACATCGATTCCAGTCGATGCAAGTCCCCTGCATATCTGTCCGTGAAGGCGGGAGCTGGAGAGCCTTATATCGTGTCCGAGAGCGACTTTCGTGCCCCCACCGCGCCGAAGCACCGTGCCGAAGGCCCTCCCGATATTCAGTGCCACTTCATCGGTAAGGTCCTCCTCGGCAATGCCACGAATGTCATATTCACGGAATATCAGAGAATTCATAGCTGCAGTCCTGGAACGTTCAAGGTGGAAATTAGTGTCATGTTGCGTGACAGGGCACTACATGCATTTCAATACTACCAGGGTCAGATCATCGA
>CAZWVF010000043.1:0-1820 GCA_964637695.1 uncultured Gemmatimonadota bacterium
GGGGAGGGCTTCCGAGGTTCTCAACCAGACCGACATAACCGTAACAGCATCTGATTATATCGTTGGTATTCGATTTGATTCGAACCTGGACTATTCGCCCCTGGAGGATCGGCACATCCTGGGAAACAGGTTCCTGGAAATAAATAGAAACGGGGTGAATTTGAGGTTCGGGGATTTCTATCATGTCATAGGAAAGGGCTTGTCGCTGAGTGTGACGAAACAGTTCGAGCAGGAGGGCCTGGAGCACACACTCGAATCTTCCATCCGGGGAACCAGGCTGTCGCTGAACAGAGACAGATACTCTCTCCAGTTTTTCGGCGGCAGAATCCGATCTGCTGATTCGGGGAACGATGACGATCTATGGGGTGGCACAGCAGGTCTCAAACTTGGAAACTCGGTCGGCCTTCATCTTACCTACCTGGATGCTGACATCGTAACCGGGTTGAGCACCGAAAAGGATGATTATTCCATTCAGACTCTGGGTCTTGATCTTCCTCATTTCGCGGGCATTGCACGAGCCTCTGGTGAAATTTCACTGCTCCGGAACAGAAGTCCTTCGACTGATGAAACGGTCAGAGGACATGCGATCTACCTGGAATCGGGTCTGGATCTGGGTGATGTATCCGTTCAGGTTGAGTTCAAAGACTACGATCACTTCGACTTCAAATACAGTCACCCGCCATCACTGGAGAGCGAAGATCTGGACATTATCGCCACACAGTTCAACACGGAAGTCATAGACATATCGGGTGCCGCCGGCCGGATTGACTACAGGCCCAGCGGGGGATCTGCACTGATATTCGGCAAGCTGTCATTTTTCAGCGATACACCTGAGGATCATCCTCTCTGGGGAGCTTATAAAAGAGAGATCTCCCACTATATGACCGGCCTTGAAAAGTATTTCGGCGATACTGGATACGTCAACATGCTGGCAGGGTATAGAGTGGAAGACGCTTCGTCTCCTCTGTTGTTTTTCTCTGACACCAGTACCTGGCACTACCAGATCAATGCTTTCCATACATTCTCTCCGGGATTGAGCCTTGAAGCGGATTGGAAGAGTAAAAGAGTTAAGTCCGAGATCTACAATTTCTATGAAGACAGGGCATTTCTGGCACTTCACTGGGTATCGAGGGGGATCGTGACACTCTTTTATGAGAGATCTGACGATCCGGAACTGATTCTGGTCAGTAATAAGACAGAGTGGTGGGCAGGTCAGTTCGAGGTGAAGCTCTCCTCCTCGAATTCCATAAGTGCCATGTGGGGATCGACCAGGGGAGGAGTGAAATGTTCAGGTGGAGTCTGCCGGGCATTCCCACCCTTCGAGGGACTCAGGCTGGAGATGATATTCAGGCTGTAGGATCAGATCAGGGTGAGGGCAGGTACTGGTCGATTATGCTGATGATTGCACTTTCACTGTAACCGGCCTCCTTGTACCGGATAATGAAACTGGGGTCGAGCACGATATTGAGGGGAATATATCCCTCACCGTAGATATTCCAGACAGTCCGGCTGTTGTCGTTCAGTACCGGGTGAGTCAGTCCGTACTGCTGGGCCCACGCTGAAGGGCTCCCGTCGATCATGAGAGTCAGAACATGAAACTTATCGTCGTCATATGTTTCGAAGAGTGTCTGCAGATGCGGAGCCTCCGCATTACATGCTGGTCACCAGTCGGCGGAGAGGTTGATCAGTATCACTTCACCGAAATAGTCGCCGAGTGAAACCGGCTGACCGTTCTGGTCCAGTAGTGTGAAATTAACGGCGACTGAACCGAGATTCGTGCCGGCTTCGATAGATATGCTTGCCAGATTCGAGTAATCGGA
>CAZWVF010000043.1:1920-21492 GCA_964637695.1 uncultured Gemmatimonadota bacterium
TCACGTATTTCATTGCCGTTCGCAGGTCAGTATCCATCGCTCATATCCCTTTTCCGGCTTCTCGCTGCAGGTCAGATATCCGGCATTTTATACCAGAAGCCGCATGTCGTCCACTTCATGACCTGTATTCGGAATTTTATCGGAACATTTATGTCGGTAGTATCCGTATCTATTCCTGAGTGCACCGCTCCGAAACTGCGGAACGGTATACTGAGGTCGGTGTCCAACCTGCCGGCCGAAATGTGGGGGCTGAAATAATCCGTATTACTCTTACTGTTGTACGGAGGTCCCAAATGAAATCCAGAATCATTGCAGCATCGATGTTAATTCTGCTCGTCGCACCTGTCTGTCTGGCACAGGACTATTCGGTTCAGACCGATACCGATCGGCGGAACGGGGGGTTGAATATCCCGGCCCGCGAGTGGGGTATCAGTTTCGGCAATTCATCCCGTTTCACCGGACTGAGGTTCAACTGGAGCGACAGGTACCTCGAGAGGATCAACGGGGTGAATCTGACCCTGTGGAGACCTGCAGACGAGCCGGGAGGCGAGATCAACGGGCTTGCGCTTGGAATTGTCGGGCCGGCGGCTGACCGGATCACCGGCGTGTCATTCGGCCTGGCCCACGTTCTTACAGCCGAACGGAGCAGGGGAGTCACTATCGGCGGCCTGGCAAATGTCTCGGGAGGAAAACTGGAGGGAATCAATCTCGGTGGACTGGCCGTGGTTGCCGAAGATGATATGACCGGTATCAACATCGGCGGGCTGGCCACTGTTTCGGGCGGATCGATGAAAGGATTCAACTACGGAACACTGGCCACAATTGCCGACGGATCGATGGAGCTGGTCAATATCGGCGGTCTCGCCACTATTGCAGCGGGGCGGATCACCGGCATCAATTTCGGAGGGCTGGCGCTGTTCGCCGAGGATGACATGAAAGGCATCAACCTGGGGGGACTGGTGACAGCTTCAGGCGGTTCGCTCCGGGGTCTGAGCGGCAGTCTGATGGCGATTGTCGCACAGGACATGATCCGGGGTGTGAACCTGGCCGGTCTCGCCACTGTATCCGGTGATAAGATCGAGGGCCTTTCCTTCGGCGGTCTTGCGGTGGCAGCCCCGAACAGTATCACCGGTATTTCCATAGGTGGTGCAGCGGTCGTATCGAATGGCCCGATAAGAGGAGCTTCTGCCAGCCTGGGTATTGTGGCCAGTGACGAGGAGATCTGGGGCATCTCATTTGCGGGATACAAGGTGAAGAGCCCGAAGATCCGGGGAATCAATCTCACGGTCCTGGCTATGGAGGTAGATGATTTCACAGGAATAGCCCTGGGTGGTTACAACAATGTCAGGGGCATTCAGACCGGTATCACGATAGGTTTATTCAATGTGGCCAGAGAGCTCAGAGGTATTCAGATCGGCGTGCTGAATTACGCTGAAAACAATCCTGCTCTTTTCAGGCTGCTGCCGGTACTGAATATGCATCTGGGGAAATAGCCCTGGTTGGATTCAAACCCAGGAGGGCAATCCGCCCAGCATTATCTTGAAGACCGGGATCGCCAGCAGGTAAATGACGGTCGGGATCAGGATCGCACCTATCCAGTTCAGAGCGAAACCAGCCTTTGCCATCTGAGGCAGCGTGATCCTGCCCGACCCGAAAACGATCGCATTGGCCGGAGTTGCCACTGGCAGCATGAATGCGCACGATGCCGAAAGTGCGGCCGGTATCATCAGCAGGAGCGGATTCGCATTCAGAGCGACTGCCGTGGCGCCCATTATAGGCATGAAGACTGTTGCAGTGGCCGTGTTGCTGGTTATCTCGGTCAGGAATGTGATCAGCACGCAGACCATGAATACCATCAGGATGATCGGTACTCTGCCCAGCACTTGAAGGCGTTCGCCGATCCAGCCTGCCAATCCGGTGTCGGCAATGCCTCCGGCCAGGGCGATCCCTCCACCGAATAACAGCAGGACTCCCCAGGGGATACGAACCGCCCACTGCCAGTCGAGCAGGAAATGCCCTTTTCTCATGTCGGTTGGTATTGTGAAGAGCAGGATGCTGGCAGCGATGGCAACCGTTGCATCGTTGACACCTTCGAGCCCCAGCAGGGTGCTCCAGCCCGGAATCGCGATAATGCCGAAGTTCAGGTCTGCCCGCCATACCCACCCGAGGGCTGTCAAAAGAAAGACGATCCCGACTCCCAGTTCTCCCCAGCTCAACGGCCCCAGTTGCTGGCGCTGCTGCCTGAGTACATCTACGCCCGCAGTTGAAACGGGTTCTTTTGGAACGCGGAATGCGATCCGTGTCAGATAGAGCCATGCCAGTGGCAGGAAGACGATCGTGAGAGGCAGACCCACCATCATCCACTGGAAGAAACTGATAGGAGGTGAATCGGGGTAGAGGCTTGAAACAGCCCCGGCGAAAACAATGTTGGGAGGTGTTCCAACCAGAGTGGCCACACCGCCGATCAGAGCGGCATAGGCCATTCCCAGAAGCAGGGCTGAGGCAGTGGCGTCGGCTTCCATGCCCTTGCCGGTCACTTCATCCGTCGGAAAGTCTATCCGCTCAGGTTCATCTGGTGAAATCTGTAATATCACGGCCAGCACAATGGGCAGCATCATCATGGCGGTCGCGGTGTCTGATATCCACATGCTCAGGAATGCCGTGGCAATCATGAATCCCAGGACCAGTCGTCGACCTCCTGTTCCAACTTTACTGACTATGAAGAGGGCAATTCGACGGTGGAGTCTCCAGCGCTGCATAGCCATGGCCAGGAAGAAGCCGCCCATGAAGAGGAGGATATTCCGGTTCATGTAGGAGGGAGCGGTGTCGGTAGTGCCGGCCACACCCAGAAGAGGGAAAAGAACAAGAGGAAGCAGAGCTGTGGCTGCAAGGGGGAGCGCTTCGGTAAGCCACCAGACTGCCATCAGGGCTCCCACTGCCAGCACTGCCTGAGCCGGTCCTTCCAGACCTGGCAACGGTGCCACCAGGATGGACAGGAAAGTAACGGGACCCAGGAAGAGGCCCCAGCGACGCCGCCTGCCCATTCTTTCGAACGCTGGATCGAGGGCTTTTACTATCGGGGGGACCTCTGGTGCACGCTTAACGACCATGAAAGGGCTATAACTGAAAAACGGCCGTCGGTCAAGCAGTCCCACAGGCGTATACACTTTCCGGATATGTCTGAAATGGAGCGAAGATGGAGCGAGAGACGGGACTTGAACCCGCGACAATCACGTTGGCAACGTGAGGCTCTACCAGCTGAGCTACTCTCGCCTGATCGGTCGAGGAACACTCTTCACAACCGAATCTAGTACACCGCTCAGTAATTACGCTGGCATCCAAGCGCCGATGTATTCCGGCCAGCAGCGTTGCTCGTTGTCGTGATAGACACCGCTATCACTCCTCCTCGTGCCTTGCTGGCCGGACGCTTCAGCGCTTTCGGTGCATAACCGTAATTACTGAGCGGTGCACCTAAAAAGTGCGCCAAACAGTGAATCGAATCAACAGCGAAATTTACCGGTGGGACTGTCGGCTCCTTGAGCGATGACGAGCAGCACGGCCGGCCGGAATGCACAGGCGATCGAATACCAGTGTGATTATGGAACAGTGCACTAATATAATGGAACGGTGCACTAATACAGGGGAAAGAAAGGATAAGTCGGATGCCGAAAAATCCCGGAAAAGATCAGCACAGCGCCTTCCAGTTTCTTCCCCCTGTTGATGAGCTTCTGAAAGTCCTGAGGAAAGGTGCAGGTGCGAAACTCACACCCGGGGCCCGTACCAATCTGGCTAGGCGTACCGTCGACAGACTGCGCGGTGAGATTGCGGGGGATTCGTGGCTGCCCTCTTCCCGCAGGGAGGCACTCGGAAGGGCTGAAGCCGATGTGACGGCTGCGGCGAACAGAGTACTCGGTCCGCATCCCAGGCGTGTGATAAATGCAACCGGTGTGGTTCTTCACACTAATCTGGGCAGGGCACCTGCAGCTTCAGCCGCACTCAGGGCCATCAGAGAGGCAGCATCAGCTTACAGTGACCTAGAGTACGATCTGGATAGCGGTTCCCGGGGCAGCAGGCTCTCGCGGGTGGAGGAACTGCTCTGTGTGCTGACCGGAGCAGAAGCAGCACTGGCGGTCAACAATAATGCAGCGGCTGTTCTTCTGGCCCTCGACACCATGGCCTCGGGCCGGCAGGTGATCGTGAGCAGGGGGCACCTGGTGGCGATAGGCGGTTCTTTCAGGATGCCCGATATAATGGAGAAGAGCGGTGCGAAGATAGTGGAGGTCGGCACCACAAATAAAACCTTCCTCATTGATTATGAGAAAGCGATCACCCGGCAGACATCTCTGATCCTTCACGTGCACCAGAGCAATTTCATCCAGAAGGGATTTGTGCACCAGGTGCCGCTTGCCGAACTGGTGGAACTCGGCAACAGGCACAATCTGCCGGTGCTCGACGACCAGGGGAGCGGGATTCTGAAGGACCCCGGCAATCTGGCGGTCCCCGATGAACCGGCAGTTCAGGACAGCCTTGAGTCCGGAGCAGCCGTTGTCACCTTCTCGGGAGACAAGCTGCTGGGGGGCTCTCAGGCAGGGATAGTACTGGGAACCGGTGACCGGGTGGCACGGATGAAGGCAAATCCGCTGGCACGGGCGGTTCGCCTGGACAAGCTGCAGCTGGCGGCCCTTGAGGCGACTCTGCGTCTGTATCTCACTGGATCTGAGGATACGGAAGTGCCTGTACGGTCTATGGTTCAGATCCCTGAAAAGGAGCTGAAGCACAGGGCGGAACTGCTCAGCGGGGAGATCAACCGCTCTGTCAGGGCAATCACGTCCGGCAGTAAAACGGGACCGGCGGTAACCGCGACAGCATTCCCCACAACCTCGACTCTGGGAGGCGGGAGCACCCCCGAGGTCGACCTGGTCGACTGGGGAGTCGCTCTCAGGCTCCAGAAGCCTGGTCTGACCGCCGCCAGGCTTGAAAAATCGCTTCGTACAGGTACCACTCCTGTTATCGCAAGAGTGTCGGAGGAACAGGTGATTCTTAGTATGCGGGCAGTGTTTCCGGCTCAGGATAAGAGTCTGCCCGGACTTGTCGCTCGTGCCGTCAAGAGGGCACTGGCGGATTTCTCCTCGAAGCGGGAGTAGTGTGTGAAGCTTTCGAAACTGAATGTATACGGATTCAAATCATTTGCAGATAAGCTTGAACTGACCATCGGTGACGGTCTGACCGCCGTGGTCGGTCCCAATGGTTGCGGAAAGACCAATATCGTCGATGCCATCAAGTGGGTTATGGGTGAGCAGAGGCCCACCTCCATCCGCGGCCGCACGATGGAGGATGTGATCTTCAACGGTTCAGCCGGCCGCAAACCGCTCGGATTCGCCGAAGTGTCTCTTACCATTGAAAATACAGACAACGTTCTGCCTGTGGAGATGCCGGAAGTCACCATCACCCGCCGTCTCTTCCGAAGCGGAGAGAGCGAATACCTGATCAATAACCAGCAGTGCCGTCTTCGCGATATTCACGATCTCTTTATGGATACCGGAATCGGCAACAACTCCTACACGGTGATCCAGCAGGATATGGTGGACATCATCATCAGCGACAAGGCTGATGAGCGGCGCCTCATCTTCGAAGAGGCGGCAGGTATCCAGAAGTACAAGAGCAGGCGCCGCGAAACACAGATCAAGCTGAAGAACACCGAGCACGACCTCTTGAGACTCGGCGATGTGATCGCCGAGGTGGAGAAGGCGGTCCGGAGCCTGAAACGGCAGGTAAACAGGGCGAAGCGGTTCCAGAAGTACAGGGATCGACTATCGGTGGCAGAGGTGTATCTGGGTCTGCTGAAGGACCGGAAGTTCGAGGAGGAGATGAAGCCGCTGCGGGAGGAGCTGCGGGCCCTCCGAGAATCGAGACAGGGAACGGGCACGGGACTGGCCCAGCAGGAAGCTTCAGTGGCTGAAGCCAGGGTCAGGGCTGTCGACCTGGAAAAGGCTGTCTCCGACCTGCAGCGCGAAGTGGATGCAGCCAGGGATAGAGCCAGGCAGGTGGAATCGGAGCTGATCGCTCTGCGCGAACGCCGCACTGCTGCCGGCAACGCCGCCGAACGGGGCAGAAATGACGCCGAAGAGATGGTCAGCCGACGCAGGACTGCATTGGAGGAACACGCACAGCTGGAAGAAGAACGTGGAAGTACCGAAACCGAGCTGGCAGGACTGGTGGAAGTTGAGAGCGAACTGGAGAGCGGTCTGGGAGGAGTAGACGAGCGGCTGATTGAAGCCCAGGCGGCACTTACCGATCTCAAGGATCGCTACAACCGGGCCAGCATCTATTACCAGGATGAAGCCCAGCGGGCTGAGTTCCTCCGTTTCAAGGTTAAGGAACGTCGGGACCGGCTTGAGGAGCTGAGAGCGAATCAGGCTCAGACTTCAGTAGAAGCTGAAGAGGCTGCAAGGGAGAGAGCGCGTCTGGCAGGCGAGCTGGAAGAGATGACCGGCAGACGCAACAGCCTGCGGACACGCAGGATTGAAACAGAAAAGGCCCGTGACACAGCAGCCGAACAGATTCAGGTACAGACCGCCGGTCTGGCCGAAATCAATGGTGCGCTGAAGGCGGCAGATGCCGAGGCGTCTGTTATCAGGGAACTGCTCGAAAGCCTTGAAGGTGTGGATGAGGTAACACGGGAACTACGGGGAGCTGAGGAGGAAGGTTTCGGATCTCTGCTGGCTGAAGTACTGCAGGTGGAGAGTGAGGCATTGACCGCGGCCGAGGCGGCTCTCGGGCCGGCACTGGAGGGCCTCCTTCTGCTGGATGAATCGGCCCTGGAGAGGGCCCTGGCAATGCTGAAGGGAAGAGTTGAAGGTGGAAGGGCCCTCCTGCTTGCACCCCATCTGGCAGGTGTTTCCTCAAATGAACTGCCCCGATGGGTGGAGAGTTCTCCGGGACAGAAGGGGAGGCTTGCAGACTGCATACGCGGTGATGGAGTGGAGGCTGAAGTCGCCCGGGGACTGCTCTCGCGGGTAGTGCTGATGACGGGACTCGATGAAGCTCTCGCACTTGCACCGGAAGCTTCCAGATATGGCTGGACTCTGGTTACCATGAATGGCGAATTGGTCGCGCCGGGAGGTGCGATCAGTGCGGGCCGGACGGCAGGCGGGGCGTCGAGTGGACTTCTTTCCAGGCGGTACAAGCTGGATGAACTGCACGACCGGATCGAGCGACTCAGTTCCGATTTCAGAGAAGAGGAAGCGGCGCTCAAGCGCAGGAAGGAAGCCTTGATTGAACTGCGCGAGCAGTTCAGGACCCTTTCGAGCGAACTTGAAGAAGTTGAATCTTTACACCATGAACTCGACTGGGAGCACAACAGCGCCGCTTCCAGTCAAAAGATACTTACCGATCGCGCAGGTGAACTGGCGGCCAGGACTGTGGATGAGGAAATTGAGCTGGAAGCGGACGTTACCGAACTGGACAAGCTGAGCCCCCTGTTGTCCAAAGCGCTCGAGGAGAGCGGGGAACTGGGTGGGGCCCTGGAGGAGCAGCAGGAGCAGGTTGCGGCCGTAACATCGGAGCAGGATCAACAGAGGCATCAGCTGCAGGAAGCCAGGCTGAACAGGGTAAGGCTGGAGCACAGGGTTGACAGTCTGAAGCGGGAGATGAAGCGTCTGGCCGACAGCGCCGAAGAGCTGGCACAGACCGCGGAACGACGGCGGCAGGAAGCGGCCGAATCTGAAGCGAATTTCAAGACGCTGAGTGAACAGATCGAACAGCAGGAAGGGATCCTGGAGCAGCGGCAGGAGGTCAGGAGGAAGCTGGAGTCGGGTCTTCAGGAGCAGGAGAAAGAGTATCTCGAGCATCGCAATTCAATGCAGATCCTTGAGGAGGACCTGCGCAGGGAGCGGAAGGCCCGGGAGGGCCAGCAGGAGAGAGTACATACTATTGAACTGCGCCTCTCTGAACTGGGCACGAGGCGTGAGGGTCTGACAGAGAGGGTTCTGCACGATTACGACGTGGACCTGGCTGATCTGGATGAGGCTGAACTGCTCACCGAAGGAGAGGAGCCGCCGACCGCCGAAGCTCTCGACGAAGAAGTAATGGACCTGCGTGAGAAGCTGGACCGGCTGGGGCCGGTTAACCTGCTTGCTCTGGAAGAGTTCGAAGCGGAAAAAGAACGATTCGATTTCCTGGTAGAACAGAGGACCGATCTTGAAGAAGCCAGGCATACGCTTCAGCAGACAATCCGGAAGATAAACAAGACCGCCCGGAAGCGGTTTGCCGACACCTTCGAGGAGATCAGGACCAATTTCAGAAAGACCTACTCACAGTTCTTCGAGGGTGGGGAAGCTGATATCTACCTGAGCGGCGAGGAGGACCCACTCGAGGCCGATATAGAAATCGTTGCCCGACCGAAGGGCAAGATTCTTAAGAGCCTGGCCGCTCTCTCGGGCGGTGAAAAGGCTCTTACAGCGATTGCGCTGCTGTTTGCCATCTATCTGGTGAAACCGAGCCCCTTCTGCATCTTTGACGAGGTGGACGCTTCTCTGGACGAAGCCAACATCGGACGATTCCTGAGAGTATTAAAGCTGTTTGAAGATACGACACAGTTCATATTGATTACACACAACAACCGTACGATGGAGGCTTCCGATACTTTCCTGGGCATTACCATGGAGGAACCCGGTGTTTCCAAGGTGGTCGGGGTGCGTTTTGGAGAGGAAGCGGCCGCCTGACCTGCCCGAACCGAACCCGCCGTCTCTTAACTGTCATCTGGATTGCCTTCTTCGTATCGGGGACAGCCGGTCTGATCTATGAGGTGGTGTGGGCGCGATATCTCGATCTGATCCTGGGTGGCACGACATACGCTCACATTATGGTGCTGGCTGCGTATATGGGCGGACTCGCATCAGGTGCGTGGTTCATCGGCAGGCTTGCAGACAGGCTGAGCGAACCTCTTGCCGTATATTCCTACCTGGAGATGGCCATTGGAGTATACGGTCTTGCTTTCCCGATCATATTCTCCATCGGAAGCGGCCTCTACATCTTTCTGGCAGGTTTTCTCGGTACAACAGGCACAGGCGGCGCAGTCAACAAGCTGCTGGTTTCGGTGCTTCTGCTCAGTCCTTCGACATTCATGATGGGAGGCACGCTACCGCTGCTGACCCGTGCTGTGACCGCCCTGCCGGAAATGGTTGGCAGGAGAGTATCGGGACTCTACTTCATCAACAGCAGCGGAGCGGTCTTTGGAGCCCTTGCTGCAGGGTTCTTCCTGATCAGATGGTTCGGTGTTCAGGCCACGCTGACGATCGCCGCGGCCCTGAACATCGCCGTCGGGGTATCCCTGCTGGCCGCCTGGCGGTATGGATGGCTCTCTGGTATGGAAGGGGAGGATGAAGAGGGATCCCCGCATGAGGCGGAAGAGGAAGAATCAGAGCTGCAGAACCTGCTATGGAAAGAAGAAGTAGAGGAATCCCGGTTGAGGACCTGGGCCGCCTTTGCCCTGTGGGGAGTGGGGCTCTCCGGCCTGATTGTAATGGTCTACGAGGTCAGCTGGATTCGACTGCTTTCCACCATCCTCGGATCGAGTACGTATTCCTTCACGTTGATGCTGGCGGCATTCATTACGGGGATCGCCCTGGGTTCCCTTATGGCACGGTGGCTGGCACGGTTCGGAAGGCCCTTTCTCTATTTCGGTCTGACACAGTTCTTCATAGGCGCAAGCCTGCTCATAGTGCTGCCACTCTACTCCCGGCTGCCCTATGCATTTCTCTCTCTGCAGAGCATCATAGGCCATACCGACTCAGGTTACGCTCTCTACGAAACGGTCAAGTATCTCTTCTGCCTGGCGATAATGCTGCCGCCGACCCTCGCTTCGGGTGCCGCGCTGCCCCTGGCAACCGATGTGGCCGCCAGGCTCTCCAGGAAGATAGGATCACCGGTCGGACGGATCTTTGCCGTCAACACTCTCGGCACCATTCTGGGGGCACTGATGGGCGGACTGGTACTCCTTCCCGTTCTGGGTGTCAGGCACACGCTCGAACTGGGCATCGCGGTGAATATGCTCTTCGGATTATGGGTCCTCTTCATCAATCCACATGCGGCCGGGTGGAGGAAGAACTGCGCTGCGGGAGCGGTTGTTCTGACTGCAATATACCTGATGATCTCCGGGCAGTGGGATCTGCGTGCTCTCGCATCGGGAGTGTTCCGGGAACGGCTTGAGCCTGACAGGGCGATTGAGCAGTTCCGGAACAGCATCGGTAATCTGGAAGTGGTCTTCTACGAGGAGGATGTGAACGGAACGGTTGCGGTTCTGAAGAGGGGGATCGACTACTCCCTGATCGTCAACGGCAAGGCCGATGCCAGCAGCTATCGGAACGACAGCGTCACTCAGACACTGATAGCGGCGATTCCCGCGATGATGGTTCCCGATGCTGAAAGAGCAATGGTGATCGGACTGGGGAGCGGCCAGACGGCCGGCCACCTGCTTGAGTATCCTGTACAGCAGGTGGAGATAATCGAGATATCACCCGGTGTGGTCAAGGCGAGTCATTTCTTCGATCATATCAACGGCATGCCGCTGGAGGACCCTCGTGCCACACTGGTAACGCAGGATGCCAGGACATATCTGCTGACCCGCCCCGACGCCCGTTACGATCTGATCCTTTCCGAACCGAGCAATCCGTGGATAGCCGGTATCGGCGGTCTCTTTACCATCGAGTACTTCTCCTCCCTCAAAGACAGGCTCAATCCGGGAGGTGTTGTTGCGCAGTGGATCCACACCTACGAGCAGACAGATGAAACCCTCGGCAGTGTACTGCTGACGTTCTGTGAAGTGTTTCCTTATGTTTCGATCTGGGGCATGTCGGTCTCCGATCTGCTGCTGGTGGGAAGCATCGAACCGATTGCCTGGGACTTTGATGCGTCAGAAGCGGCATTCGAACGTTCAGGTGTGGCAGATGACATGGAATGGATAGGAGTAAACGACCTCTTCACCCTCCTCAGCCGGCAGATAATGAGCCCTTTGAGGGTGAGGGAGGCGATCAGCCTGGGTGGCCGTCTCAATACAAACAACTTCCCTTTCCTTGAATACCAGGCACCCCGCGTTTTCTTCCTCGATGCCGAAGCATCTCTGCACAGGGAATTCGACGAGCGCAACCGGACTCTGAGGAACACCGATCTTGAACTGGCACTCTACCTGACAGGCCGGAAGCCTTCGGCAGAGGAACTGTCGAATTCGATCGCCTACTTCGATGATTCGATCGGAATGCTGACCCGCCTGAGGGTATCGGCGGCAGCCGGCTGGCTGGAGCTTGACGCGGGCGCTCAGCTGGCAACTGAGGTGGCCGAAGAGATGGGGTACTCCGATCTGATGGCCACTGTCGATAAAACCGGGAGCATGTATCTCCGTGATCCATCGAATCCTGAACATGCGAATAAGTATGCCGACGCACTGCTCGCCGTTTACGATCTGACCCGCAGTGCCGTTTTCGGTGCCGACCGGGTTGCAGGCAGATTGATGGAAATTCTGCCCATGGCATCCGGCTCTGACAGCGGAAAGAGAGGTCTCTACATCTACAGGCTGGGCCAGATCCTCTTCGACCAGGGCCTCTATGAAGAGGCCGTGGTGCAGCTGAACGAGGTTATCGCCATGATGGAAGCCGGAGAGCAGGTCGACCCGGCTGTACAAGCCGACTTCCTGTTGATATATCTGGGGAAGGCCCTGATGAAACTGGACCGATTCAACGAAGCCATGCCGATCTTTCAGATGGCTTATGAGCTGAATCGCGGCAATTCAGTGGCAGCGTTCTACTTTGCAGGGTTGCGTCGCAGTGGATCTGCTGCAGTGATGCCGGAATGATGAATCGAAACCTGTCGATAAGAACCTTGATGGTGACAGGAATTCTCCTCCTCGGCGGATATGCGGGAGGGTGTGCCCGCTTTGTCACGACGGCCAGGCTCGACTTCATGGAGATGGGTGCAGAGGGGATCCTGCAGTACGCCTCCGATCAGGCAGGCAGCGTATCGAGCCTGCTTTCATCGGGCACGCTTCAGATCCGGTTCGAACGCGGGAGTCTTTCGGCACGGTGCGCCATCCTTTACGCACAACCCGATTCGATCCGTCTCGATGTCAGTGCAGCCCTCGGAACGATGCTGCTGCAGGCCGTGATGGCCGGTTCCAGCATTCAGGCCTATGTCCCTGTGGAAAGGGCAGTAATCAGCGGAACCATCGAACCGGGAGAGGTGTTCGAATTCGGAGGGATCCCGCTGGAGCTCAATTCTTTAAGAGAACTCGTCCTGGGTCCGGCTCTGGCCCTCAACTGGGTAGAACTTGCCGCGCGTGTGGATCAGCTCGATATCGAACCCAACCAGATACTTGTGGGGATTCCCCGACCGGGAGGATTCAGGCTTCTTCTGACCCTCGACACACGTCTGCGATATCAGAAAGAAGTGCTTATCGATCCTCAGGGGAAGGTCCTCCTGGAGAGTCATTTCTCAAATTATGACAGGGTCGGTGGAGCGCTGCTGCCCGGCAGGGTCAGACTGGTCTATCCCGACACCTTTCTCGAACTGACATTCGAGGCTTCCCGGCAGAGGGTGGATCCTCCTCGTTCGACCAGTGATTTTGTTCTCGATATCCCGGCAGGTGTCCGTCATCTGCCTCTGGTGCCTCCTCCCGGCTCCCGGACTCAGCGATGAATTACATTGCGGCTCTGATAACGATCACGCGACCTCTCAATGTCGTGATCACTGCAATCGCGGTCGTTATCGGAGCGATTACCGCTCTCGGCCTGCCGGATGACTGGGGTCCGGTTTTATGGGCCGTGTTATCAGCATCGCTCGTAACGGCGGGGGGCAATACCCTGAACGATGTGACCGATGTCGAAGTGGATCGTGTGAATAAGCCTCACCGGCCGCTGCCGGAAGGTATCATATCCGTCACTGCAGCAGCGTGGTGGGCGATCGTGCTGATGACAGGTGGAGCTGCCCTTGCCTGGCTGCTGCCCGTTCCATGCCGCATTATCGTTCTGGCTGCCGTGGTCGTAATCGTTGCATACGATCTTTGGGGGAAGGGGTGGTCCCTGACTGGAAATATCGTAGTCTCTCTGGTGTCGGGTGCGGCTTTCATCTACGGCAGTCTGGCGGCCGGCCACGGTCTCTGGGGATTTATACCGGGCGTAATGGCCTTCTTCTTTCATTTCGGCAGGGAGATAATCAAGGACCTGGAAGACCTCGATGCAGACGGTACGGCAGGTCTGAAAACGTGGCCGCTGCTGGCCGGCGACAGGGTGGCCCGCCGTACGGCGCAGGCGATACTGGCGGTACTGTTGCTCATCCTCGCGCTGCCGACCATCTTCGGGTGGCTCGGCATGTGGTACCTGGTAGTCGTCATCCCGGGTGTCGCGGTTCCGGTGCTGGCAGTCATCTTCAGGCTCTCCAGGGAGCAGACACCTCAGGTGTATGGCAGGCTTCAGATGATCCTGAAATGGGACATGCTGCTTGGGCTGGCCGCCGTTCTGGTCGGATGAACCGGGGATGATCCGGTGAGTTCGCGCATCCATATCCTTCCCGACACGGTTGTGAACAAGATCGCCGCCGGCGAAGTGGTGGAGAGGCCCTCCTCCGTGGTCAAGGAACTCGTGGAGAACGCGCTCGATGCAGGTGCCGTTTCTGTCGAGATCGTTCTCAGATCCGGCGGGCGGGATCTGATAGAGGTAACAGACAACGGCAGCGGGATGAGTACCGAAGAGAGCCGCCTTGCTCTCACCCGCCATGCCACCAGCAAGATATCGGCCCTGGAGGATCTGCACTCTCTGCACAGTTTCGGTTTCAGGGGTGAGGCCCTGCCGAGCATCGCCGGCGTCAGCAGGCTGACACTCGAGACAAATGACGGATCATCGGCTGAAGGGATCTCCCTGGTCGTGGAAGGTGGTGAGATCAAACGGGAAGAACCGATGGCCCGCCGGCAGGGAACCACGGTAAGAGTGGAGCATCTCTTCGCCAATGTTCCGGCCCGCCGAAAATTCCTTAAAGCGGCACAGACCGAATACAGGCATGCTGTCAGAACGATTGTTGACGCAGCCCTCACAAGTCTCGATGCACGATTCCGGCTGGAACACGACGGTCGTGAATCATTCGAGCTGGGTGCCGGACAATCGCTTCGGGAGAGGGCGGAGATGGTGCTGGGCAGGAAGGCCACGACCGGATCGATCCTGATGACGGCCGAAATCGAGAACCTGCGGATCTACGGTCTCCTGGGTACACCTTCGACGGCGAGGAAGAGCGCGAGTGCGGTTCACTTCTTCGTGAACGGAAGACCGATCAGCCACAGGGGCCTTTCATATGCGCTCTATACCGGCTATGGGGAGCTGCTGGGAGAGGGGCGTTATCCGCTTGCCTGTCTATTTCTGGATATCCCGCCCGACAGGGTAGACATAAATGTGCACCCGGCAAAGCGGGAGGTGCGTTTCGAAGATGAAGGCAGGGTGAGGGATCTTATTGTGACGTGTATAAGGGAGACCCTGAGCAGGGAGCTGGGGGCGAAACCGTTCAGCCCGGGCGAGAGAGCAGGTGGTTACGGAACCGGGCGCCGAACCGCTGCGGCCGCCCAAACCGGCCGCATCGGCGAGGGAGACCTCCCCTGGCGCGACGGCGATCTTTTCAGTATGACTTCCGAGGAGGCAAAGTCGGCGGCGGAAGAACTCTTCAGAGTGCATATGGAGGAGGAGCCGGCCGGCGGACCTGTCGATGCGGAGGAGGTCGAAGGACCGGTTGTCGAAGAGGATCCGATGATCTGGCAGATCCACGATCGATACCTGATCGCCCCGATAAAGGGTGGGCTGCTGGTAGTGGATCAACATGCAGCTCACGAAAGGATCCTTTACGAACGGGCCCTTGCCCAGCTCTCCGGCCAGCCGGCATCCCGGCAGCAGCTGCTCTTTCCCATGGTTCTGGAGCTCTCGGCCGATCAGGCGGCTCTGGTGAAGGAGTTCGGACCGCTGCTCGAGCGGGTTGGTTTCGACGTAAGGCCGTTTGGGGGCAATACGGTGGCACTGCATGCCGTACCGCCGCTGCTGGAAAGAGCGGGAAGAGAGGAAGAGGTCTTTCTGGCACTGCTGGACGATATGGCCGAGGGAGGAGCCAGGGGAAGCGGGGTGCAGGAGAAGATCGCGGCCAGTCTTGCCTGCAGGGCGGCGATCATGTTCGGCCAGCGACTCGATGGCCGGGAGAGACGCTCTCTCGTCGATCAGCTCTTCGCCTGTTCACAGCCCCAGGTATGTCCTCACGGCAGGCCGACCCATCTGGTTCTGAGTCTGGAAGAACTCGACAGCAGATTCGACCGGTAATGGGGAAAAAACTTCCAGATATCCTGATCATTGCCGGACCTACAGGTATCGGCAAAAGCAGTGCAGCCGTGAAAGCAGCCGATGAGCTGAATGGCGAGATCGTTTCGGCCGATTCCCGGCAGATCTACAGGGGATTGATAATAGGGACTGCCGCACCATCCCCTCAACTTCAGCAGAAGATACCCCATCATCTGGTCAACGTGCTCGATCCGAGGGAGGTGTGGTCGGCCGGTGCTTTTGCAGATGAAGCTGCGGTCATAATCGAAGAGATACTGGCCGGAAAGCGGCTGCCGATCGTGGTGGGTGGCAGCGGATTCTACATCAAGGCGCTGACCGAGGGACTTTTCAGGGAGCCTGAGGCCGATCCCGCAGAACGGGAGAAGATAAGGGCGAACCTGCAGAAGCGTCTGGAGAAGGAGGGTACTGGGGCTCTGCATTCAGATCTGGTTCTCTGTGACCCGGAGTGGGCCCGTCAGGTTTCCGGTACAGACACGCAGAGGATACTTCGCGGCCTGGAGGTCTTTGCGCTCTACGGCAGACCGCTGACCCTCCTGCAGAAGGAGAATTGGTCCCCTCCACCCGTTCAGGCGAACTGGTGCACACTGCTTCTCGAGAGGGAGAGGAAGGATCTCTACGCCAGGTTGAACAGGAGGGTGGAGAAACTGCTCGATGCGGGCTGGCTGGGAGAAGCGAAGAGCCTGATGTCGGCCCGGGTTCCTGCAGACGCACCCGGACTGACCGGACTCGGATATGATCTGCTCTTCGAACACCTGAGTGGCCGAATATCGTTCGACGATGCCGTGGACGGCATTTGCCGGGAACACCGCAACTATGCCAGGCGCCAGCTCAGCTGGTTCAGGAACATTGCGGCCCACCGCATACGTCTCGACCGGGATGACGGATCAGAGGAGACCGCGGCCAGGATCCTGAACGCCTGGCGGAAGCATCTGGATGGCACGCTGGTACTATCGTGAAACGAATCAACCCGAAGAGTATCCGGGATATGCCGCCAGGTCGTTCTATGGCTTGTCCGGGTAAAGGATCGGGTCGTCCACGATCCGCAGGTCGTGTGTGGCGACTTCTTCGCCGTTTACAATCAGAGTGACCTTGTACAGACCTGCATCGACCGGCTGACTTCGACCGCGGAAACGTGCCTGGGCACCGCCGGCACCGCTGCGTTCGCCGGACCGGCTTCGACCTGCCGGGCGGGGGATTATCCTGGTCATGTTCCACGACCATCTGTGCAGACCCTTATCCATCATCCCCTCCATATTTTCATCATCACCATTAACGATGGCGATGTCACTGCCGGCCGGATCCCTGATTACTATCTGGAGAGAATCAGCAGCAGCCTTCAGATAGAAGTATATCTCGGCCGTGTTGGGGGGGTTGGGGACCCAGGCGAACTCGCCGTAGGTCGGACCCCGCTGCTCGACCATCTTCCACCTTATGGCCCTCTGCGGTTCGAAAAGGTAGGCATCCTCTGCGAACACTTCATCGCTGAACTCCCTGACGGGCCAGATATCAGCGAGGTAGATGCCGCGACCGTATGTGCCGATGGCGATGTCCCGTTCCCGCTTCTGGATGTCTATATCCATGATGATCACGTCGGGAGCATCGTCAGACATGTTGATCCAGTTGCCGCCGCGGTCATAGGAGATGAAGAGGCCGTAGTCGGTCGCCAGATAGAGCACGTCGGGATTGTCGGGATCCTCGATGAAATCGTTGACCGGGTTCATCATCCCGTTGCTGATGTTCTTCCACGTTTTGCCGAAATCTTCGGTAACGAAGATGTAGGTTGTATCTTCGTTATGCGTACGGTAGCCGGTCCAGGCCACATAACACCTCTCGAGGACGTGGGAGGAGGGCACTACCCGTTGAACCCACCGGTCGAAGGGGATCATATCACCCTGAATGCCGCGGTTCGGACGGCCGTCTTCGTTATAGAACTCGAAGGTGATGTTCTTCCAGTTGTTGCCGAAATCGGTGCTCAGCTGCAGGTTGCCGTCATCGGTTCCCGCCCAGTAGACGCCCGGCTTCACAGCCGATTCTGCAAAAGTGTAAATGGTGGCATACTGAAGGTTGGTCAGGCGTGATTGGGCGATCTTCTCGGGGTCGGCGCGTGAAAGGTCAGGGCTTACACGCTCAAATGTTCCCTGTTCACCGCGGCTCTGCGATCGCCAGACGTGCTGCGAATTGATGAAAACGATTCCGGGATTGTGTGGTGAAAGGTGGATGGGTGCATCCCACTGGTACCTTTCCGGTACCATGCCGGCAGCCCTCTCCTCGCCGGTTGTGCGCTGCTGGATTCGTATCGATGTGCCGGTCCTCATGTCCATGCGGCTGGAACTGCCGAACTGGCTCTCGTAGTAGATGTACTCCGGATTCCACCAGTCGCGCAGGACGTAGTAAGCGTCACCTGTAGGCAGATATTTCCAGTCTGCAGGGAAGACCCCGTAAGAGTTGCGGTTGCGCGAGGGACCGAACCAGGCTCCGTTGTCCTGCGTTCCACCCATGACGTTGTAAGGAAATTCATCGTCAACGGAGATGTCGTAGAACTGCTGGGCTGAGATTCTGTCCTTCTGCGACCAGTGCTCGCCGCCGTCCCAGGTCTCGCTCACTCCACCATCGTTCCCGTTGAGGATGTGATTTGAATTCAAAGGATCGATCCACATCCCTCTGGTATCCACGTGGCTGTTGTTCTTGCCGGTCCACCTGAGAACGATGAAGGTCCTTCCGGCATCTGTTGATTTGGCGACAATCGTGTTGCAGAGGTAGAGAACCTGGTCGTCGTTCGGATCTACCTCCATCCGGCCGTAGTAACCGGCTTCGGTGGTGTTGACCGTGCTGCTTCCTTCACCGTCATCGGAATAAACGGTCATCCTCGTCCAGCTCTCGCCCTGATCCTCAGATCGGTAAACAGCGCCGGCACGGGTCACCGGCTGCATTATTGCCAGCGCGCCCCCGTAGATGGTCTGAACGACGAAGCGGTTGATCGTCTGGTAGCGGCCTTCGTTTCGCTCGCCTTCGCCGGTCTCGACTTCCGGAGTGGCCAGCAGCTTCTCGATCTCTTCGATCGAATCCATTATCTCCTCATCCCCGGAGAAGCTCTGACGGGCCTGCTGGATGAAGGCCTGCAGATCGATTCCGGCCTCCGGGAGGAAATTACGATTGTTTATAAGCTCGTTCAGCTGGTTGATCAGATTGGCCGTAGATTCGGCTTCGATCTTGTCGTGATCGATGATCCGGGCGATCTGGCGGTTTATCCTGAATCTGTCCCACTGGTCGAATACGAAGTCGTCCCTGAAGAGTGTCCTGGCGTTGTAGCGGGACCGGTTGGCGCGCTGGGTCAGGCCGAGGTTTACCAGCTCGTCCAGCCGGGCATAGACGATATCGGGATTCCGGGCGTACATCGCCAGCCCGGTGCGGCCCATTTCGATATCCAGCGGAAGGCCGTTTTCCAGTCTCTTCCAGTTCTGGCCGCCGTCTGTTGTCTTATAGAGCCAGTTTCCCTCCTGACGGTCTATAAAGGTCCAGGTCCGGCGGAAGGTCCTGTAGGCGGCGGCTATAATCACGTCGGGATTATCGGGATCCATGACGAAGTCACCCACTCCGCGATCGTTGACCGGGAATACGTTGGTCCAGGTCTGACCACCGTCGGTTGTCTTGTAAAGACCCCGCTCGCAGTCCATCTCGTTGCCGTACAGTTTCCCCTCGGCGGCTACATAGACGATGTCGGGGTTGGTGGGATGGACCATCACCTTGGGAATGTAGTAACTCTCGGTAAGACCGACATTTGTCCACGTTTCACCGGCGTCTGTGGATTTCCAGACACCGTTTCCGTGGGCACTCGATCGTGCGTGCATCGCCTCGCCGGTACCCAGATACAGGATATCCGGATCGGAGGGAGCTATCCCCAGCCAGCCCATGCTCTGGTTGCCGTACTGTTCGAAAACAGGTCTGAAGCTGATGCCCATATCCTCGGTCTTCCAGAGACCGCCTGATCCTGTAAGCGCGTAATAGACAAGGTTCTGACCCTCCGGCACGGCAAAGGCGGTGATCCGCCCCGAGAAGGTCCATGGACCGATATGGCGCCAGCTGAAGTTGTCCAGGTCATCTGTCGTGATCGCTCCCTGCGCACTGACCGCGGCCTGCCCGATGGGGAGCAGGGCGATCAACAATGCAAATGTTGCGATCATCTTGATCCTTGATGTCTGCATTTTCCCGGCCTTTCAGA
>CAZWVF010000043.1:21592-24377 GCA_964637695.1 uncultured Gemmatimonadota bacterium
CTCCTCAAGGGAATAGGCCTCCGCACCCAGCAGTGCCTCCTGTTCCACCAGGCGGTCTACGCGGGCTGCCTGGAACAGAGAGTTGAGGATGCTTCTCTGTGCACTGAGTATGCGCTGCACCGCTCCGGAGGATTCGATCCTTCTCAGGATATCCTGGTCGAGCAGGTAGTCGGGCACCTGGAAGGCATTCCGGCTCAGGAAATCCATGGCCTCTTTCTGTCTGTTCTTCTCTACGGGGTAGTAGACCAGGCCCTCGGTTCCGGCGTGACGGATGTAGCGTCGCATGCCGCCCACCATGGTGACGACGTGACGGAGTTCCCTGTTCCGCTGACCAACCAGGCGGCCGTACAGCTCTTCCAGGTCGCTGTAGTCTTCACCGTCTGTAGTAGAAGCTTCAAAGAGGATGCCTGCAATCGCCTCGATATTCTTCAGTCCCAGCTCCGTGGCTGCAATCGGATCGCTGCTGAGGTCCTCCGTCTGCGTAGCCGGGTCAGCCCCGTCTGGAACGCTGAAGCGGAGCCATTCGTTCTCCTCCGGCCGGAGGGCGATCCGGTTGAGTTCCTCCTTTTCATCCTCGGGAGAACCGGCACCTTCTATCGGTATGTATCCCCATTCGATGGCGAACTTGTCGTATGGACCGACAATCGGTACCAGGTTTGTGTTGTCTCCAGGCTGGGCGATATAATTGAATCGGGCGTAATCCATAATTGAGGATACATGCCCGTATTCCCTGACAAATTCAGGATCCCTTATCTGCTCCACTGTGTATGTGGATGAAGCTCTGAAGTTATGTTGAAGTCCCAGGCTGTGTCCCACCTCATGACCAGCGACGAAACGGATAAGTCGACCCATCAGATCGTCGGGCAGCGGCAGGTTGCCGGCCCTGGGATCCAGATTGCCGACCTGTACGAAGTACCAGTTACGCAGAAGGTTCATCACGTTGTGGTACCACTGGATATCGGCTTCCAGGATCTCACCGGTGCGCGGATCCTGAACGTGAGGTCCCATCGCGTTCTCGATGGTTGAAGGCAGGTAGCGCAGTACCGAGTATCGCGCATCCTCGGGATCCCAGTCGGGATCGTCGGGAGGGTCGAGACAGATGATTGCATTGCTGAAACCGGCCTGTTCAAACGCCGCCTGCCAGTCCTCAACACCGGCCTTGATGTAGGGGCGCCACTTCTCCGGAGTGGCCGGATCGATGTACCAGATGATCTGCTTTACCGGATCGGAAACAGCCGCCTGCGGATTCTGCTTCTCCAGCCGCCAGCGGGTGATGTATCTGCGCGTGGCCGCCCGCTGTTCTTCGGTACCGAAATCGGTCTGCTGCACGCTGAAGAATCCCACCCGGTCGTCGTACAGGCGCGGCATCATCGGATCCTCCGGCAGTTTCAGCATGCTGTGGTGCATCATGAGGGAGACCGAACCCCCTCCATCTTTACCGGAGTAGGTCAGCACCTGTTCGTATTCGATGTTGGTGGGGAAACTCTTGATGTACTCCAGGAAGGAGCGGTCGCGGTCCAACCCGCCCGCCTTCATTCTGGCTTTCGGACTGAACTCGGCCAGATCACCGGTTACCAGTCCCGTTGTCTCGATCACCACATATTCCATTGTCCCCGAAGCCGTTGTGTCGCTCCTGGTGGCCTCGACGTCGAACGCCTCCAGAACAGGAGCAAAAGTGGCGTTTGCTACAGCCTCAAAGATCGGTAGGGTGGAATCGGCGACCACGGTGTAGAGGATGTCCCGCAGATAGACCTTGTCGTCCCTTCTTTCCCACCTCACCACATGCTCGGAAACCTTCTGTCCTCCATAACCCTGGTTGGTGGGTGCGGCGGCTATGCGACTGACCCAGAGGAAGTCCTTCCCGAATTCGCTCTCGGGAATCTCGTAGTAGACCTTATCGTCTATCCGATGAACGGTGAATACGCCCTCGTCACTCTCGGCTTCGTCGGTGATGATCTCATCGTAGGGCTTTGGTTTATCCTCAGATTTGGAGGGCTCCTGCTTGGATGCAGCAGGCTTGTCTGCTTTGCGGCCGCCAAGGGATAGCGCCGCGCAGCCTGTCAGGCTGAATATCAGAACGGGAATCAGAAACACTTTCAGACGCATTGGATCAGTCCTTCCTTATCGGGATAATCGGTTCCGCGGGTAGAGCCCGCAGGCAATTTTCCTTCTCTGCCCTGCACTACCTGCCGGGAGAATCCAGAAACTGGAAATACTTCCGTCGCCACTTCAGGGGCAGAAGGAACTCGATCTGGTATCGATCGTAGCGTATTACTACCGCGCGTTTGAACTCGATCCGTTCCGGCACTTTAAGGAAACCGAACGATTGTTCACCCTTTCGCAGCGTACTGTTGAAGAGCCCAACCACATCCACAACGTTCATGAAGCCTATTGTATGGGTTATCTCCCTCTGGGTGAGCGTTATCAGGGTTGGATCGAACCGTGCGTCCCTGTACGGGACTACACGCATTGCCAGCAGGTTCCAGTTCCGCGGCAGGAGGGCTTTCTCCTGTTTGTACCTTGCGTACTCGTCAGCTCTCAGGACGGTTTTGGCAACTTCATTACCCAGTGAATCGGGATTCAGGTAGATGAAGGTGATAGTAATGTCGCCTGCCTGAAGAGTTGCAGAGTGATCCTTCATTATCTCCCGCGCATCACTCTGGGCAGAAACAGAGGCAGGCAATAGTGGAATCGAGACAACGATTGCCAGGGGCAGAAGCCTGTGCAGAAGAAAGCTCATATGTAAAGTATCCGGCCAGCCGCCCTGCCTGTCAACATACACTAG
>CAZWVF010000044.1:0-23386 GCA_964637695.1 uncultured Gemmatimonadota bacterium
CGGCTGACCTGTTTGTCTGGAAACCGTCCTTTTGCGCAATCTCTGCGTCAGTCTGCCGAGTTGACTTCTTTTTAAGGCAATATCACGGCTTTTATTCTGATCGGCGTCATAATCCGGTAAATCGGCAGAACGCTGCCCTGCCTCTGTCCGCCCCTCTGCCGGCCACCACCCATGGCCGGCACAGCACCGGTGCGCTGCTGTCCCTGAGCCGTCGTGCCGGTCTGATCCGGAGGCGGTGAGGGAGCGCGAATCCCCATATGGTCGAGGAAGTTCCAGCTGACCGCGCTGTCCTGAGTATCAGGTTCGAGCAGGTGGGCAGCCAGTATCCCGCCGTTCTGCGCCGACCGTACGATGAAAGTACCGGCCTCAAGGATCTCCTCCTCCTCGAACACCTCGACCTCCACAGATAACATGATGTGGTTCTGATAGGGTCGATCTGCCCATTCGGCGCTTGTGACACGGTACTTCTGGACGGTGATAGCGACCGGTTCCATGAGCTTCTCCACTTCTATCGCATGACGTCTCAGTAGATTTGCGATGTCGTGGAGGTTGCCATCGAAGGCATAGGCCCATGCACGCTGCCGGGTGCCTGTCGGCCTGTAAAGGGTTTTGCGGGTTCCCTCCACCTCCGTGTACTCCCCCTCCCGGTCGGGGTCGCGGATAAAGAACTTCACCGTTCCTGGATAGTCGGTCGCCTCCAGCCCGAGGTAGACCTGATCGACGGCTCCCTCTATGGTACGACGGCGGGCCCCCATGACGGTTGATCGAATCAGCCCGCCGTTCTCAGCCACAAACCTGAGCAGACCTTCCTGCCCTTCCCGCTGCGATCTCGCCTGCAGCTCCAGATCACCACGGGGACCGGGACATTCGAACAGGAGAGCGATCATGTTCTGGAAACCGCTGTAGGAGTGCTGCTTGCGTACCAGGGGTTCGGTGGTTCCCCACGCCCATTCACCCGTATCTCTGTTCTGCCTTGGGCCCGAGTACCAGAAAAACTTCAGGTCCTGGGATTCCATGTGAGCTTTCACGGCTTCATACATCGGCCCGTTCGCAAGGGCAACAAGTTCGCCGTCGGCCGAGGGATCGAGGGTTACCTGATAGGTCAGATTGTAGGGAGCCGAACCGCCGTTGTGAGCATCCACATGTACGTCGGGCCACCACCGGGTCAGCACCTGCCCGACAACCGCACTTATCTCTGCGGTTTCCATGACCACGTAGTCCCTGTTCATATCGTAACCGTGGCTGTTTCCACGCGTCGGCCGTGGCTGACGATTGGCACCGTCCGGGTTGATGCTGGGGATATAGAGAACATTGATTTTTTCCAGCAGGGGTTTCAATTCCCCCAGGGCCAGTTCCCGCAGAAGCTGAAGACCCCCCTCCCTGCCGGAGAGTTCTCCCCCGTGGACGTTTTCAACCAGCAGAACGGTCGGCTTGCCTGAGAGCCACGCTGTGCCCGGTGTCGCAGTTGGAGGATCGCCCAGCATGATCAGGAATACGGTCCTGCCTTCCGGGGTCACCGTAAGTTCCCGGATCAACATGTTGTCGGTCAGGCCCTGTACTTCAAAAATGTAGTCCACCAGTTCTTCATAACCGGTATGGCGGCTCCAATCTGCCTTTTCCGCACCTGTCTGAGGCAGTTCCTGTGCTGTTACAAGACCTGAGCAGGCCAGCAGTACGATCGCCGCTGCCCAGGTCAGCAACCCTGCCGAACGCAGGTAATGCATGCTTGTCGGGCTTTGCATCTCTTCTGTCTCCTGTTCCTTATTCTGCCGAGCGGATCAGCTCAACCATGTCACTCGTTGCTCTCTCCATGCCGACCATGATCGCCCGGCTCACTATCGAATGTCCTATATTCAGTTCCTCCACTTCGGGGATCGCCGCAATCGCCTGTACGTTGTGATAGGTCAGGCCGTGGCCTGCGCTTACCCCAAGACCCAACCTGGCCGCAGCCTGCGCTCCCCTCTCCAGTTTCTCCAGTTCGATCGCCTCATCGACTCCCTGTTTCGCCCCGGCATACGAACCGGTGTGCAGTTCCACATAGTCTGCACCGGTTCTGGCGGCTTCCTTTATCTGGGTCATATCGGGATCTACAAAGAGACTGATAACAATACCGGCCCCCTTCAGAGTGGAAACGACGCTGGTTATCCTTCCTGCACCCGACCGCACGTCCAGCCCACCTTCCGTTGTCACTTCTTCTCTCTTTTCTGGTACCAGCGTCACCATGTCAGGCTTCACCTTGAGCGCGATTTCCACCATGGCGTCGACCGCGGCCATCTCGAAATTGAGATGGCTGGCAACCGTCCTGCGGAGGATATCGAGATCTCGATCCTGAATGTGGCGGCGATCCTCCCTCAGATGGCAGACTATTCCGTCCGCTCCCCCCAGATCGGCCAGGAAGGCGGCCTGAACGGGATCGGGCTCGTTCGTTTTCCTCGCCTCCCTTACCGTAGCGACGTGGTCGATATTGACACCTAGACGAGTCATTCTCTCCTCTCCTACCTTCGCAGAAGCTTGTCCACTGTCACGAACTGGAATCCTGCTTCACGGATTCCCGGTATCCAGCGCAGAAGAACCTCCAGAGTTTTCTCACGCGGATGGGCGATCAGGATCACAGAGCCATTCTGTCTGGCCTCTTCGAGACTGCGCTGAAGCTGTTCTTCGATTACCGTCGTATCGTCCTCGGGATCGAGAAAGACATCCCTGCGAGCCCAGCGGATGCCGGCGCGCACTGCTTCATCAACGGCAACCGAAGCCGGGGTTGTGTAGCTGTCGATAAAATACAGGTTTCTCTTCCTCAGCGATTCCATCAGCGCGCGCATTACCATGGGCTGGGTGGTGGCCATCGAACCCATATGGTTGTTCAGACCCTGCGCGACCGCAATCTCATCCGCCGCCTCTCCAACGAGCCGGTCTACATCCCCCACCGGCGTATCGGCGTAGATCGCGCCTTCCCCCAGGTCCCAGTCATCGGCAGCCTCAGGTTCCATCGGCATGTGTATCAGAATCGGTATATTCCTGCCGGAGAGGTAGCGCGCCTGGTTCCTGCTGTACGGCTGCCCTGGAATTACGGAGGCGGTCCAGGGAATATCCAGATCTGCGACACGGGTCAGCATCTGCTGATCTGTCGTACCGAAGTCGTCGATAATAATGCTGAGGCGACCCGCCTCCCTTCTGTACCCCGAGTAGCGCTGCAGGACAAGTCTGTGGGTTATGCGTCCCCTGTATGCCGCATCGAGTTCTACCCGGGCATCGTTCAGCTCAATTCCTCTGACTACATCGCCGCCAGATTCTTCTACCGCTTTCGTCAGGACGAGGTTGAGCACTTCGAGATGAAGATCGCCCGGTACCCTGAATTCAAATACGGTCAGCAGCGAATCTCCACCGGGGCTTCCCGGTTCGTGCACCAGAATCCACGATTCCCGCATTCCAAGCCGGAGTGCATTCCTGGTTGCCGTTACCTCGAGATCCGCCCGCCATTGAGCGATCTCTTCTTCATTCGGGCCGGCCGTTCCCGGAATGCCGCCGCCGCCCAGCAGGCGGGAGAGTATGGCGACCACAAGCACAACCCCCGCCGCTCCGCCCACTATCTTCAGCAGGGCCGGTGAGATACGGAGAGCCGGCAGACTCATCCTCAATCCCGGCCTCACTCCACCCATCCTGGCTCTATCCTCCCTGCTGAGCCTGTGCCTGCTGTGTGGAAGACCCCTGCGTCGCTTCACCAGATTTAGACTCCGTCGTCCAGAATGTCGCAGTCGGAAAAGGCTTCTATATGCCCAAAGGCAATCGGCAGATATTCGACAAGATCTCCCGCCATCAGGCTCCACTCACCCAGATCGAGAGCGGCCAGATCTCCGGCAAGCGCGTGAAGGTAAACGCCGAGGGCTGCTCCACTGAAGGGTTTGTGGCCCTGACCGAGAAGGGCTGCGATGATTCCCGTCAGAACATCTCCGGTTCCGCCGCTTGCCATTCCAGGATTACCGAGCGGACAGATGGCTGCATTACCCTGACCATCGGCTATCACGGTCGGCGCCCCCTTCAGCACAGCCACTGCGTCGTACGATTCGGCCAGGTTCACGGCTGTCTTCACCCGATCTTTCTGGATGTTTTCTATCGATATCTTAAGCAGGCGTGCGGCCTCACCCGGATGAGGTGTGATGACCAGTGGTCCCTTCCACTTCGAACGCAGATCGTCACCGGCCGCCAGGTGGTTGAGACCGTCAGCGTCTATGACCAGAGGGAGTTCAGGATCGTCGTATTCGAGAGCCTGAACGAAAAATTTCCCGGTCTCACTATCCATTCCAATTCCTGGTCCGATTACCACTGCATCGGCCCAGATGTATGCTTCGGACAGGATATCAGGCTCAACCGGTATGAAGTGCCCCCTCCCCTCATCGGGCAGGGGTGTCACCATCACCTCGCTGCGTCCTCCATGCGCGATTGCAAGCATGCTTTCGGGAGCCGCGTGCCTTACCAGACCGGCCCCCGCCCTGCAGGCCGAGGCGGCAGCCAGGTGTCCCGCACCCATCATTCCGGCAGATCCTGCCACAACCACCACCCGCCCGTAATGTCCTTTGTGCGTCTCTGGCGGGCGGGAGGGGAGCCGAAGCATAGCCCAGCGATGATCGAGAAGTTCCAGATTGACGTCTTTCCTCTCAACCGCCTCTGACGGAATGCCGATATCGGCGACCTTGATCCGGCCGGCGTGTTCTCTGCCCGGATGCAGCAGCAGACCGAGCTTTGGAAAGGCCATTGTCACTGTTACCGAAGCCATGGTTGCCGTGCCGGGCACCTCTCCGCTGTCGGAATCGACACCGGAAGGGATGTCAACGGCCACCACAGGCAGGCCGCAGAGATTCATGGCTGTTATCAGGGCATCACCCGGGGGCCTCGGAGGGCCCTGAGTCCCCGTTCCCAGAAGGGCATCCACCACAACCGCTCCACCGCTCCATTCTTCCGCCAGGGCGCGTGCATCTACCGGTGTGTCGTCCAGCGGAAGCAGCTTCACGCTTCCGTCAAAGGTTTTATCCTCTTCAAGCAGACGGCTCCAGTTCACGGCTGCATCCCCGGTGAGTTCCTCCGGCCGGGCGGCCAGCCACACCTTCACATCGTGACCTTCACCTGCCAGCAGCCGGGCCACAACGAATCCATCCCCTCCATTGTTGCCCCTGCCGCACACTATGATGACCGTTCCTCCCTCCACCCCGATGAACTCCTTCACCGCTTCGACAATCCCCACCCCCGCACGCTCCATCAGATCGAGCGACGGGATGCCCATTCCCTCGATTGCATTTCGATCTGCTGTCTGCATCTCTGTTCTGGTTAAAAGAAGCATTTTCTCAATCCGACTCCGTTATCATCACAGCCACCGCCGCGGCCATTCCCACGGTATGTGTGAGGCTGACCATCAAGCTTGCGCCGGAAGCCACTTCGGCTGCTCTGCCGTGAAGCTGTACCCGGGGTGCGCCGGATTCTGATCCAACAATTTCAATATCAATGCGCCGGACACCATCTTTGAAGCCCGTTCCCAGACATTTTGAAACAGCCTCCTTTGCCGCATACCTGGCCGCGTAGGCTTCTGCAGCAACTCCCCTGCCTGCAGCCTCCTGCTCCCCCCTTGTGAATACCCTGTTCAGAAAGGGGATTCCCCACCTGTCGACGGCCCTGGCCATCCGGTCCACCTCCAGCAGGTCGATGCCGACCGATCTGATACTCATTCCTTATGCCACACCTTCATGCTCCACGATGTCGATCAATTCTGCAATGTCCTCCAGTTCGTAATCTGCTCCAGACTCCTGAGCGTCGAAGACGTCGCCGTATTTTGCGAAAGCGGTTTTGATCCCCAGTTTTCCTGCCCCTACCATATCACGTTCGACCCAATCTCCGACCATAATGGCCTCGTTCGCATCTATCTCGAGGAGGTGGAGAGCTCTCTGGAAGGGGGCGGGATCCGGTTTCAGCTTACCGGTGTCTTCGAAAGTCACGACGACATCGAAGAGGTGATGAAGCCCCAGCTTGACCAGTCTCAGCCAGGCCTCCCTCCGTGGTGCATCGGTCACGACTGCCAGACCGAGCCCTCTCTTGGCCAGCTTTACGAGGGTTTCCTGTACATGAGGATATAGAACCAGGTGCGCCTCCCGCGATCGCCGGTAAGCCAGGATCCCTGATGCGAGTATCTTCCAGTCGATGCTGCCTGCCTTCTTCTCCAGGAAGTCATCGAAAACCTGCTGGTATTCGATTCCCTTTTCCCGGTAAACCTCTTCGATCCCCCCCACAACATCCTCCCACGACATCTCCAGTCCCGTATCAACCATCGCGTCTGCCGCGGCACGTACCGCCTCATCCTTCATGCGCATGAAGTCTATGAGGGTGTTGTCGAGATCGAATATGACTGCCCTGATTTTCCCCATTTTACCGATCCGGTCCTTCCCGCTCCCCCTGCCGGCGGTGGCTGTACCCACCGGGAAGAACAGCCCTCTGCCGGTCACCTGAATGCATGATCACCTGCGGTTCACCTTCCACAATCTCACCAATAACTGTCAGGGGGCCTTCACCTCCCAGATCGGTTTCCTCCAGGGCTGCATGATCCCCTGCCATCGTAACAATCAGCTCGAATTCCTCTCCGGAGTCGACGGCGAAATCGACTTCCGATCCCTCTGTGCGCCATGCGATATGATTCGAAAGGTCTGGATGCAGAGGGATCTTTTCCGAATGGATGTGAACCGCAACAGAGGAGTCGAGCGCTATATGCCACAACTCACTCGAAAGACCGTCACTGATATCGATTGCCGCGCCGGCCCCTCCGAGCCCGGCAATAGCTCCGGCCGCCTTTACCCTGGCTCTCGGTCTCAGGTGCCTCTCAACCAGCCTCACTACCCAATCCTCGTGCGGTACCTCCCCGGCGGCGGCATCAAGGAGTTCCACGCCGGCCCGACTGCCTCCCAGGCTTCCTGTGACCGCTACAACCTCCCCGGGCCGGGCATCACTCCGCCTCCACACCCTGCTGCCATCGGCTATTCCGAAAACGGCCACCGAAAGTGCGAGGGGGCCGGGGGTATCCACCACATCGCCACCTACAACCGCAACACCAACAGCTCCGGCTTCTTCTCTCATTCCATCATAGATCCGAACGATCTGCTCTTCTGAGGATGACCTGGCCGCCTGCAGGGCCACAAGAGCCATTAGCGGCCGGCCTCCCATGGCCGCCACGTCACTGACAGCGGCCGTCAACGCACGCGCTCCAACCGCTTCGGGAGGTTCGTGCGTAAAGGCGTGCACCCCCTCTACAACTGTATCTATCGTAAATATTCCCAGTGTTCCCCCCTCCAGTTCCCATACCGCCGCGTCATCACCGATACCTATCTTCAACGCTTCCGCTACCCCCGGCGGCATATCGGCGATCGAGGGAAGGTGAGCTGCCAGCTTCTCAATCAGCCGGAACTCGGGCCCGAGCGGGCCTGTTCGATTATTCGGGATTGATCCGATCACGGCGTTTTCTTTCTCAGGGACCAGTCGAATCTGGTCAGGCCGCCTGCTGTTCCGAACCACACGACATTGTCTTCTGCCGCAATACTCCATACCCTCCTGTTTATCAGACCATCCGGTTCACCGTAGTGAAACCACTCACCCGTTTCCCTGATAAGTCTCCAGACTCCTGTTGTGGATGCGACCCAGACATTTTCACCGCCCACAGCCAGATCGGTCACCTGACCCGGCGAGAAGGGTCCGACAACAGGCACCTCCAGCCACTCCCCCTCTCTCGAATCATATGCGACAATCCCCGAGGCAGATGCCCACCACACTTCATTCCGGTAAGTTCCGACGGCGTCTATCTGCCCGTCGAGCCTGCCCTCGGGATGATCGATGCGCAGGAATTCCCCTTCGTTCCAGTTCCCCCTGTAGACATGCGCACCTGTATCTGTCGCCCACCATACTGCATCGGCTCCGGCCGCGATATCTCTTACTATCCTGCCTATCGAAGGCGGGAGAATTGTCAGTGAGTCTCCCGCAACAGCAACAGCACCATCCAGGGTCCCAACCCACACTGCTCCAGATCCAGCCGCGACGGCGGTTGTCCTCCCGTCCGGCATACCATCGGTTCGCGTCCAGGTCCTCCACCTGCCATTCTCCGATCTCCTCGATACTCCCCCCTCGGCCGCCACCCATAACACTTCTCCATCGAACGCCAGTCCGGCCACCCGGTCAGAGAGGAGTCCCGGTGTATCTGATGCCAGTACATATGTCCACCTCTGATCGCGGAGTCTCAATTCAGTGATTCCACCCGACGCCCAGGCATCGCCGAAGCCGCCTGCCAGCAGCATGCCCCCCTTCAGGGTGAGAGCCCTCACGTCCGAATGCCAGAGACCGTGGGGTTCCATCTTCAGTCTGAGGCTGTAGAGATCGGCCCGCCCCGATCCCAGGCCCCAGGTTGCCAGCCATAGACCGGCTTCATCGTCCCTGCCTGCATCCATCACCGGAACAGCCCATCCGTCGGGGCCGGCTATCCGGCCATCGGAGAAATACTGATATTCGGGTCCTGCATAGAGATTTGATGGGAGCTGAACTTTCCTGCCTCGGGCCACGGGCTGTAGAAACGGATCTGGCTGAAGCCGCTGAGTGGCCGGTTCGAACAGCGCCGTCCACCCGCGGATGAAGAGAGCAAATCCGCCACCACTTTCCAGTTCCACGCGATCGATCGAATTATCGGGAAGCCCATCTGCTTTCGTCAGCAGTGTGTGCCATCTCCGGAGCATGCGATCGTAAACGAGCAGACCTCCGGTCGTGCCGATTCCGACATATCTCGACCCGGAAATGATGCTTCGAGCGAATCGGGTAACGGTGACAGACTCCCATTCCTGAGGCGAATAACGGCCATCCAGAGTCTGTTTGGAGGAACCGCTGAAGCAGAGAGCTCCTGTGAGGAGAACCACGACCAGGGCCATTTTCTGCCGCTTTTCAATTCTGATGATGACGCCTCCTGCCATCAGGGTCTGGGCAAACCCATAAAGAACCGTTCCGGGATCGGCAGTGGCGCCAGTCCCAGCTCGATCATCCTGTCACTCCACTCTGTTTCAAGTCGGTAGATAACTCCGGCTACCCGGATTTTCAGTTTCTCCGCCTCTTCTGCCATCGGGTGTGCAAGTACCGAATCGAGAGCTTCCGCGTACCATAATTTCCAGGCGTTCAGTATATCGTTCTCCAGCCTCCACCTGGGACCTTCCCTCTCTGCCGAACCCGGCGCCAGGCTGTCAGCTTCTGCCAGGTTGCGGGTCGCCTGATCGAGTGTAACGGACATTCTCTGCCGCGCAGCTTCTTCTACAAGCTCCAGAATCAATATTGCCGTGTGAGGGTCTGCCAGAGCTGTCTCGTAGGCGATTGCAGCGATTGCCAGAGTGGTGGCCGCAAGAAGTTGAGGATCGGTCCTGTCCGGTGTGTCCATGCTCGAGCGATAGTAGGGATCGGGAAAATTCCAGAGTCTCTGCGCCGGTATGAGCATCTCGAGCAGGTAATCGTGGTCGGAGCCCCCCTCGAATGGATTGCGCCCCACCTTCCATTCCGGCCACCGTGTACCAGCGTTTCGGGCAACTGCTTCGGATAATTCACTCAGGTAGTGGCCGCGGAAAGGCCAGTGGGGCGGCCTGGCTGCCCCCCATTCGGTATGGCTGTCGGGGGGCCGGGTCCAGAGTGAGGATGGATCGGGGACCCTTTCCACCAGCAGAGTCCCCCCGTCAGATTCGCGCCGGCGCCCTACCATGTTCACTACCGTTGCCGAGTGCAGCTCCTCCACTATTTCGGGGTAGTGTGCCGTCAGCGATCTCGTTCCCATCAACGCTGCTCCCCAGACGAAGATTATCCCTCTGCGAGGTCTCTCCACCCTTCCATCCACTATCGCCCGCCACAGAGCCACGGCGGCCTCCGCTACCACCGCCGCACCACTCAGGTCGGCTGCTCCAGGTATCGGTGACGAAAAGGGAGCAATCAGGGCTACCCTCTCCAGCGGGATCTCACTGCCGGGTATTTCGGCCACCAGGGTCCTGAGTACACCTCCCTCTGCCACCGTCGTGTTGACTGTTGCTCTGGCGCGCACCGAACCTCCACCCCCGGCGATTGCTCTTTCCAGCCGCACCGCACTCTCGGGACTGATCTTGAATCCGAATCCCTCCGGACCAACCCGTCCGACTGCTACAAGTGCCGGATTGTCATCCGTTCCCTGCCAGACTGGAGCTGCGGGGCTGATAACTCCCAGCGCCCCCCTCTCCACAACCGCGGCCCTGTAGATATCCCGCAGAGGCTTGCGTCCGTAAACGATAGATCGGGTTACATCGATCCCTTCGTATTCCTGCGGATACGTTCCGTTGCCCAGGTTGTATATCGGTGCGCTGACGCCCCCCGGGGGGGTGCTCTTCGAATTGAGAGCCAGGGCAACCAGGGTGGTTCTCGTGTCTGCCACAACGAATCCTCCGGGACCCTCGATTTCGAGCCTGGCGCTGACCGGTATCCACAGTCCGTAGCTGACGGTGTCGCTGATTACGAATGTATAGGCCGGAGGGGCCGAGGCTGGCGGGGCTCCGTCGGCCGGCTCGCTCCTCAGCGGTGTAAATCCTCCACTCTTCAGTTTCTCATGGATATAGTCGAGGGTGTTGTCGAAGCCCTCTGAGGCCGGGGACCTGGGAATCGGAGCGAACTCCTCGACCATCTTCTGAAGGCTCGACTCATCTATCAGCTGAATCAGCGCTGCAGACGATTCGTTACCGATCTCGGCCGGGGTTGCGCACCCGCCGGCAATAACAGCCAGCAGAGCAGCCCTGAGGGCGGTGGCAATCCTGCCGGAGCAGTCCTGCGGAGTCTGATTCCTTTTCAGACCGAACATGGCCTCAAACTGGAAACGCTTTTTAAACATGTCAAGCCGACCCTTTTCCACCTTGACCTTACAGATCTGAATAACACTCATTCTTCATTGCTCTTTATCTTCTGGTGGCGCGAGAGGAGCCCGAACTGGACAGCAATCACACTGATAACTTATCCGATCCAGAACCTTCCAGGCGCGTTTTCTGGACAGATCTGTCGGATGGAGAAAAGATAGCACTGAACAGGCGCAGCTGGGTAAGGGCCTTCCTGCTTTTCTCCCTGACACTCTTCTCCACATTTCTGGTCGGGGCCGGAATGGTTACGCCTTCGCCCTCTTCATCTCTCGATTTCCTGCGGGGCTGGGTTTTCGCCGTTCCTTTGATGGGAATACTGCTTCTTCACGAATCCGGCCACTATATCGCGGCCCGAAGGCACAAGGTCGCGGTATCTCCCCCCTATTTCATCCCATTCCCCAATCTGATCGGAACGATGGGAGCCTTCATATCCATACGATCCCCTATCAACAGCCGAAAGGTACTGCTCGACATCGGCGCGGCCGGACCGCTGGCTGGTTTTCTTCCCAGCATCATCGCGCTGGTTCTCGGATATCACTTCTCGACAACCGGACCGATGGTAACAGATACTATCGTTATAGAATTCGGAGACAGCATTCTAACCTGGCTGATTCAATATATGGTCATCGGTCCGGTACCAGAGGGGCTTTCTGTATGGATACACCCGGCAGGTCTGGCCGGGTGGGTGGGGCTCTTCGTCACGATGCTGAATCTGCTGCCTGTCGGACAGCTCGACGGCGGACATATTGCCTACGCGCTGGTCGGTCGCCGGCAGTGGATTGTCGCACCCCTGATGCTGACGACACTGATTCTGCTGGGCTTTGCTGCTTCAAGGTGGTGGTGGTGGCTGCTCGGATTTCTAATGGTGCTCTACCTGGTCACAATTGTGGCCGTCAGGTTGATCTACGGTGTCAGGATTCCTCTCTCAGGATTATGGAAAGGTGATATGATCCGCCATCCTCATACTCCTGATGAGGATGAACTCGACCCGCGGCGTTGCCTCATAGGCTGGATATGTGTTGCCGTCTTTATCCTCTGCTTTATCCCGATGCCTCTGAAGGTCCTCAATCTGCCTGTTGCCTGAGCTCGTCGGCCAGCCTCGGCAGCACATCGTTCACATCGCCGACCAGACCGTAATCGGCCACACCGAATATGGGCGCATCCGGATCCTTGTTGATAGCCACGATAACCTTCGAACGGCTCATTCCCGCCAGATGCTGCATCGCTCCCGAGATCCCGCACGCCATATACAGACCGGGAGTTACGGTCTTGCCCGTCTGACCCACCTGTTCACTGTGCGGGCGCCACCCGGCGTCCACCGCGGCTCTCGATGCTCCCAGGGCCGCCCCCAGCAGACCGGCTATATCCTCCAGCATGTGCCAGTTCTCGGGGCCCCCCATCCCCCGCCCACCTGAGACAATCCGATCAGCCTCCGTCAGGTCAACCTTTTCCCCTGCGGCAGATTCAACGGGCATCGTCTTCTCGCCGGAGAGGCCTGCCGCCCACGATACATCCATCGTTTCAACCGCAGCCGTTCCTCCTCGACCGTCGTCGACTTCGCAGCTTTTCGGAAGGATCGATATCACCGCAACAGGGGTCAATATCTTAATCTGCTGAACTATTTTGCCTGCATAGACAGGTCTCGTGGCCCTGACCTCCCCGCCTTTCAGATCAATACTGGTGCAGGCGGCTGCATACCCTGCATTGAGGAGTGCAGCAATCCGCGGGGCAAGGTCTTTTCCGTTGATGGTTGCCGAAAGAAGTATGATGGAGGGATCGGCGGTTTCAACCGCCTGTTCAACTGCTTTCAGCCAGGCCATTCCCGAGTAGGTGCTCAGTGATGCGTCGTCAGCCACGTAGACTTTCTCGACTCCATATGAACCGAAACCGGATGCGTGGTCGGCCACACCCGCCCCTATCAACAAAGCGGAACATCCCGCTCCAAGTTCGTCAGAGAGCTTTCTTCCTGCGCTGGCTGTTTCGGCTGTCACGCTGCGAATCACACCTTCCCGTGTCTCTGCAATTATCAGAACTCCACTCGGCATATCGCGAATCTCCTTTGATCTGCTTACGGTGTATCAGAGTACTTTGGCTTCTTCTTTGAGCAGCCGTACCAGTTCCACAACAGCATCAGTTCCCTCTCCAACTATCCTTCCCTCCGGTCTGGGCGGAGGCAGAGTAATCTTCTCAATCTCCAGGGTTGCGTCGCCCTGGTCGATCTCCAGCCCTGCTATCTCCTTTTTCTTCGCCGTCATGATGCCCTTCAGCGAAGCGTATCTCGGTTCGTTCAACCCTTTCTGAGCGGTGACCAGGGCCGGAAGCCCGCACGTTGCGGTCTGCTTCCCGCCCTCAACTTCTCGGGTAATCGTCACGCCGCCATCTGATAGATCGAGACTCACTATCTCCGTAAGACACGGTATCCCGAGTATTGTTGCAAGCATCGGACCCTGTGCCTGGGTATCGTCATCGACCGATTGTTTTCCGGTGAGGATCAGATCGTATGGCCGGTCTTTAAGCGCAGCAGCGAAAAGGCGCGCCTGCTGGAGAGGATCGTCAACTGTTTCGTGTGTCTTCACGTGCACAGCTTCGTCACAACCGAGCGCGAGGCAGCTGCGAAGCGCCTGTGACACGCGATCGGGACCTATTCCCATAACGGTAACAGATCCCTCACCCGACTCTTTAAGCTGCAGCGCCGCTTCAACCGCATATTCATCGTAAGGATTAACCACGTAGGTGACATCCTGCTTTTCGATATGCTTCTTATCGGAACCTATCTTCACGGGAGCCGCTGTATCGGGTACCTGAGAAACGCAGACTACCAGATTCATATCTTTCCTCCACGAATGTATCGTTCAATCCGGCAAAGGGACACAGGTGTGCCGTTCCGCAATTACGGAGCGGCACACTAAGCTGTGTAAACTGTAAATAACGCTGCCACCGGTAACAAGCCGATTTTCCGACGGTTGCCGGCCCCGCTGGCGCATTCGATCATCTGCACGTATCATGGCATGCCATGAGGATATTGCTCACTGCATCAAAAGCATTTCTGCCGGGGTCGGCGACGGTAATATTTCTGTTTCTCCTGTTCCCCCGCACCTCATCAGCACAGCTGCCCTCTTCCGATCCCGATCAAACCCTGGAGGGCCTGCCAATCAGTAGCATCACCGTCCACGGACTGGAAAAAATGGATGAAGATGTCGTGCGCAGGAGGCTGGAGCTGTGTGTAGGTTCGCCATTCCGCAGTGATACAGCAAGGAGGGATGAGAGGGCTATCACCGGACTTATGACTTTCTGGTCGGTACGTATCCGCGCATCGGGATATCCTGACCGATCCCGGCCGCAGTCGGTTGAAGTGGAAATATATATCGATGAAAGATTCGCCTGGTTCGCCGCTCCTCAGATCGACTGGACTCCTGAGGAGGGGTGGTCGTACGGTCTCGACCTCGCATATCTGAACGTAGCCCGCAGAGGTCACCAGCTCTTTTTCTCCCTGCTGACCGGTGGCGCCAGGTATCTGAAGGTCAGCTTTCAAAATCCGTGGAACGGCTCCAGCCATCAATCATTCGACATCGAGGGTTCTGCTGTCCGTATCACGAATAATCTCTATGACTTTTACGAGTCGGGTGAGAGGTTCAACCTCGAGATGGGCCGGTGGTATGGAAGGAACGGTCGGGGCATTGCGGGGGTGAGTTACCGCAGGGTCGTGGGTGTCCACCCCAGGTACTCACCCACTCCTGGTACCCGCTTCCACGACCGTTTCCACTCAATCTGGCTCTACCTGGGTCGCAACTCAACTGATCCGTGGGGATATCCCGGGACAGGCACGATTACCGGGATCAGGATCGAAAGCTACGGTGGATTCCTGGGAGGCAATATATCCGGAGGCGCACTGCATGCCGCTGTAATAAACAGGAGAGTAATCACAGGGGATTGGGTGTCGGCCGGCATGATAACTCTGGACGGCATGTGGGGAGAACAACCATTCTGGAGACTTCTGACGCTCGGTGGAGCAAACAGCATCAGGGGCTTTCCGCTCGGACACTACCTGGTTACCCGGCGGTGGGAAGTTTCCGGGGAGCTTCAATGGTATGTAGTACCCATGCACATCGTTCCAGTCGGAAAGCTGGGCGATCAGATTGTCGGTGTTTCCCTTTCAGTTTTTCTGGATGCCGGAGGTGGAAGCGGAATCAGACGTGGTCCGGAAGAGGGTCCCTGGCCGGATCGAACGCCGACCCTGATCTCGGCGGGAGTGGGATGCTACTTTCACAACGCACTTCTCGGGACTATCCGTATCGAGATGGCCTGGCCTGAGGATGGAGCTCGCCATTTCATCTTCGGCCTCGGAATTAAATTCTGATTCGCTCCCCGTTTGCCTCTGATTCAAGACCGGATTATGTCTGCCCCCTCCCCACCGAAATCTCTCATGGCATTGCGTGTGTCTATTATCAGTGAGGCATTCCTGCCCAGCAGACCGTAATCCACATTCGAGTGGTTGGCAGCGATAACCACAAGGTCATATTCGCCGATAGTGCCTGCTTCGAGATCCACAGAGTTTCTTCCTGTGAAACCGGGGTAATCACGGGTGGGCGGAAGAACCGGTACGAAAGGATCGTGATAACTGACCCGGGCACCGATCTCTTCCAGCATCGACATCAGTCTCAGGCCCGGCGATTCACGTGTATCGCTGATATCGGGTTTGTAGGCGACTCCTATCAGCAGGATCTTCGCCCCGTCGATTTCCTTCCCCCTCCCCTCCATCGCATCCAGAAGCCTCTTCAGAACATATTGGGGCATTTCTGAATTTATTTTCCCTGCCAGTTCGATAAACTGCGTTTTAAAGTCGTATCTTGTTTTCCCTATCCAGTATAGATAGAAGGGATCTATCGGAAGGCAGTGACCTCCCAGTCCCGGACCTGGATAGAAGGCCTGGAATCCGAACGGCTTGGTGGAAGCCGCAGCGATCACCTCCCAGATATCCAGACCCATGGTGTCCGCCAGCATCTTCATTTCGTTGACAAGCGCTATATTGACACTCCGGTAGATATTCTCGAGCAGTTTAGCCATCTCTGCCGTTTCGAGTGTGGATACCGGCACCACTTCGGGTGTGATCCGGGAATATAGATCCACTGCCAGCTGTAGTGATTCCTCGTCCAGACCTGCAACTATCTTTGGAATCATCGTCAAATCGTGGTCTGGATCACCCGGATCGACTCTTTCGGGAGAGAACGCCACAAAGAAATCTTCACCGGCCTTCAACCCCGAACCCTTCTCTAATATGGGGATTACCACATCTCTGGTGGTTCCAGGATAAGTGGTGCTTTCAAGGGACACCAGTTGTCCAGCCGCAAGATACCTGGCAATCTGTCCTGTAGTGGACTCAATATAGGACAGGTCAGGTGTCATGTCATCTGTCAGAGGCGTCGGTACCGCAATAATCACTGCCGAGGCTTTTTGAATGGCGGCCATGTCATTTGAGAGGGTAGCTTTATCATCCAGGCTACTCTCTATAGACTCCGGAGGGATGTGTGAGAGATACGATTCCCCTCTCTTCAATTTTTCGATCTTTTCCGGATCGATATCGATGCCGGTGACTTCGCATCCGGCATCCCGAAATGCCAGCAGAAGCGGGAGACCGACATATCCCAGACCGATTATTGCTACGTCTGACATTTCAATACCTCTTATTGGTCAATGCGTGAAGCATGATCCCGCCCGCAACGGCAACATTAAGAGATTCGGCCGATCCTGTTGTCTCTATGTGCAGGGCGGTTCCGAATTTCTGAAGTTCAGGTTCGAGACCGACAGCTTCACTGCCCATAAGCAGAAGCCACGGTTCCACGGGGGGTTTCCGGGGCAGAGAGGATCCTGCGTGCGCCTCAGCACGAAAGATCGACCAGTCGGCCTTCTCAAGTGCCTGCAGAATGGGAAGCAGGAAAACCCCTTCAGCTACAAGCTGAAGGCCGAAAATGCTTCCAACAGCAGCCCTGACAACTTTCTGATTCGTTATCTCTACACAACCCTGTCCCAATAAAACACCATTCAGACCAAATGCTTCGGCCGCCCTCAACAGGCTGCCTGCATTGCCGGGATCGCTGACCGAATCGAGGCAGAGCAGTCTTTTCGCCCCAAGCCGTTTCAAAAGCGATAACAACTCATCGCCGGCAGATTTCCTGACCGGTTCCCACCTGACCCAGGCGATCAGTCCCGATGGTGTTCTGGTGTCCGCAATTTCCTGCAGATGCCGCCGTTCAATCGATCGTACTCCTATGCCTCTCTTCTCGGCTCTTTCCACAATCTTCATGGAGGAGGTGTTCCCTGCAACATCCTCTGAAATGGCTATCAGCTGTACTCTGTCGGGGAATTCCAGAGCGCTTTCGATGGCCCGCGATCCCTCGAGCAGGAAAGCACCCCTGCGCAGTCGTACCGATTGACTGGTCAGGCTCCTGAGGGTGCGGAGCTCACTCCTGCCCAGAGGTCTCAACATTACCTGGTTCCGGGCTCGCTGCTGGCTTCCGACCTGTAAAACGCACATAAAGGAGAGCGCCCAACGCGCCGAAGACCGAGAAAATCGCCATAAGGAATATCGCTGAGAAGAAATGCAGGATGACCGCGCCAATGCCGCTGCCCGCCATTCCCTCGAACGCCTTCAGACTCTGTTCAGGGAATGCGTCGGGAAGGTATCCTTTGATCTCTCCGATGAAGCCTGCTGTTGATGGCCCCACCGCAATACTGTAGAGCAGTTGACCGGTTGAACTGACAAGCCCGGCAAATGCCCCGGCAATCGCACCCATCTTTGGTGCGTCGCGGTCATCCAGGGATTCTCTTCCCCGTATCAGTGCAACCGCCATCGCTCCGGTAATCCACGCCCAGAGACAGCAGACGCAGTTCACCAGCCCGATTACGGGAAGGCACGAACCAAGCCCTCCGGTCAATCCTCCCCAGAATATTCCTCGAAGTCTATTCTCTGACAGTTTCATACCTGTTCCCCAGAAGAGCTGCGGCCACTGGGGCGGCAGCCATAATTCCTGTCACTGATCTCAAAAGCGCACCTGTAGCCCAGATGCCCAGCAGGTTGGCCGTTCCATCGATCGCCAGAGGCAGGACCAGAATGAAGGCCCGGCGCGGTACTCGCTTTTTCAGACCAAATGTGTAAGCCAATGCGGCAATAATACCAAATACACCAAGACCGCCATAGAATCCAGTACAGCGGGCACAAACTACAAGTGTATTTCCGAAGAGCAGAAGAGAACGCTCAGGGGTTTGATGGCAAAAGGGCCGAAAGGCCAGATCGACAGCGCCGTGTATGAGAGTGCCCGGGCCGGCTGCTGCAGCCAGAAGGATCAGAAGGGCAGGCGTCCATAGCAGCAGAATCCAGACCGGGGCCGAAATCGAAGGCAGTGAACCACTGCCCGAGATATCTCCTGTACTCTCCCTTGAACTTTCCCTGCCCATGGATTCCAGTCTATGGCCATCTCCCTGGAGAGTCAACGAGCTTCAGAAATGCTACTGATGTGTGAAGAGAAGTTAATAGATTTATATGCATATGATAAAGTGTAATTAAGTTCAAACAGACATCCGCCAAATCTGTTTTTCAAAGCGATGATTATTTCATCTTTCTGCTGCGGACTGTGCCAGAGAAGCAGCTGTGATGCAGGCCCGAGAGCCGGCAGAATCCACCTGAACAGTTTAAGCGGTGGAGCCACTGCTCTTGCGGTGACCGTCTCGAATTCTTCAAGATCGGAGATGTGCCATTTCTCGATCCTGCCTGAAGTAACAGTTACTCTATCCTGAAGCCCGAGTTTTTTTATGGTGGCTACAAGCCAGTCTCCTTTTTTCTCTTTTGCCTCGAGCAGCACCGTCTCTGCTCGGGGACGAGCTATTGCCAGCGGTAATCCCGGGAGCCCCCCTCCGCTACCAATGTCGAGCAGCCTGTCTGAGTGTGCCGAGGGCCACCGGATGAGAGCTGCAAGGGAGTCACCGATGTGTCTCAATGGACCCTGGCTTACAGCATTCCCAGAAATGACATTCAACCTGGAAGAAGCTTCACAGAGAAGATACCAATAATCAATACACCGGTCGATGACCGAACTGTCTATCTCAATGCCCAGGATGGAAAGTTCGTCGCACAGAAGATCTGTTTCAGATGTGGAATGTTTCACGTGAAACATCCTGGCTTAGTGCACAGCTTCGTAATAATGTTGGTGTTCGAGCGACGATGCATTCCGTACAGCCGCGGAAGTAACTGTTTCACGTGAAACATTGCTTCAGGCGGCGGCTTTTCCCGGTCTCTTGTGAATCAGCTCAGTCTGAAGAATTGAGAAAATATTAAATAGAGTCCAGTAAAGGGTCAACCCTGCCGGGAAGCTTCTAAAGAGAAAGAAGAACATTATCGGCATGATTATAGCCATCGGCCTCTGTCTGGGATCTTTCATCTGCGCCCTCTGCTGTACCAGCATCGTCAGCGACATGAGGCCGGGCAATACCATGTATGGATCCATGACAGAGAGGTCCTGTATCCACAGCATGAAGGGTGCGCCCCGCAATTCGATCGTTGTTCTCAATATCACGAAAAGCGCGTAGAAGACAGGCATCTGCAGGAGCATCGGGAAACATCCCCCAAGGGGATTCACTTTATTCTCCTTGTACAGGTTCATGATCTTCTTGTTCATCTTCTCGGGATCGTCCTTGAACTTCTCTTTGATTTCCTGCATTTTCGGGGTCAGCTCCTGCATGGCATGCATGCTGGCCCAGAATTTCTTCGTCAGGGGAAATACGAGAATCTTGACAAGTATTGAAAAGATGATGATCACAACGCCATAATTGGGGATGATTTCGTAGAGGAATGTAAATAACAGAAGGCTGACCTTGCTGATAGGCCGGATAAAGAACCACCCGAAGTCCATCATCCTCTGCAGCTCCACATTATACTTCCTGAATATCCTGTAATCGATAGGCCCCAGATACATCAGGGTTTCTACCGAACCGCCCGTTCCTGCAGGTATCTTCCTGTCGAGCGCCATGCTCATCCTGGCCGGGCCAACTTCGCCGGCAGCTCCTACCATGCTTGCGCTGCGGAAAGGACCATTTATGGGAATCAGTATCGATGAGAAATATTTTGTCCGTAGAGCAGCCCAGTCGACGAAACCTACAAGCCTTTCCTCTACTGTTTCTTTCTTCAGTTTCGTCCTGTGAATATCCCCGCCCTGATAAGCGTAGAAACCTGTATAGCGGATTTCGTCCTGCCGGGCCTCCTCAGTCAGGGTCAGGCCTCCCAGCCACAGCAGATTGTATGCATCATTCATCGGGGTGGTTTCGAAACCCTCGAAGGAGTCCCTTATCATTACGTCGTAGGTTGTCCCGTCGAACCTCATCGTACGTGTGATCCGTCTTCCATCACCCAGATCCGCCTGCAGAACCAGCTCGGCTGTGTCAACTTCCTGCAGCCAGATCGTATTCGGAGAAATCGATTCGAAAACGAAATCGGTGCTCGATACTCTCAGGTCTCCGACCGGTATTTCTATTACAGGTCCATATGCGTTTTCCGGAATAAGCTGGATTTTCTCACCATCCTTCATGAAGAAGCGTTCCATCTGCCATCTCTCGAATACCGCCCCCATCGTATTCAGGTCAGCACTGTAGAGAGGGGTCACTATTGTAATTGTTCTTCCGCCAACCAGACCGGATTGAAGGGATTCTGTTCCAGTGATAGTTGGTTCGGACTCCGAAATAATATTACCTGGTGAAGCAGGGGGGAACGTTTCCTCACCACCTACCTGAACTGTTGCTGCGGTGCTGTCTGCCGGGACCTGTTGAGGATTTGTTCCGTACAGAAAACGGAAGTAGGTCGGCATCAACAGAAGCATGATTCCGATGATGATCAGGGCGGCGATGCTTCTTCTGTCGTTCATTTACGCTCCTTCGAGCAGGGAACCGGATCGTATCCGCCTCTCGACCATGGTCCGCATCTGATAATCCTCCATATACTCAATCCCCAGCCTTTTACCGGTCCATATTTCTGGATAGCCTCTATGGCATAAGAGGAGCAGGAAGGATGAAATCTGCACTGTACACCGAAGACAGGTGAAAGTAGCCATCGGTATATATATACAGGTGTTTCAGCTGTTTTTTTTAGTAAGTTCTCTACAGAGAATCTGGAATGATCGATTGAGGTCGACAAACGAAGCATCTTGAGCATCCGATTTTGCAATGAACAGGAACTCTCCTCTGGCAGGCAGCAGATCTCTTTCGCGCCGGTAGATTTCCCGCAGCCATCTTCGCAGCTTGTTCCTTTTGACTGCGTTTCTGCAGTTCCGGCTGACAGTTACTCCCAATCGGCGATTTGTTGAATCATCTGTTCGAGGCAGATAGCGGATGACAAGATAATCATCCTCCACTCCCAATCCCTCACGCATCAGCTTCTGGAAAGAGTTCTTGCCTTTAAGACGCTCACCAGCTGGCAGACGCTCCCCGGCCATGGTTTACACCGTCAGGCGTCGGCGCCCTCTCTTTCTCCGGCGCTTCAACACAGCACGGCCATTGACATCGCTCATTCGTTTGCGGAATCCGTGCTTGTTCTTTCTTTTCCGCCGGCTCGGCTGATAAGTTCTCTTCAACTCTTCCACCTCAATCTACACAGAAAATTATAAGACTTGGTAAGTAATCAGATGCAGAGGTCCCCAGTCAAGTTCATTATTTCAACACCCGGATAATAGCAATCCCGATAGATCAATTATATCAACATTATTATTGAATATTTTCCTCGATTTTCTGTGGAAAACTACTTGACTACACCCAGATTCTAGTAGTAGATTCATCATCTGTCTGAATGTGTTGATATGTGGATAAGTTGTTGATAAGATTGTAGAAACTCTGTGGAAAAACTTTGGGTGCAATCAGATTCTTCAGCACAAAATATTGCACATCAAGAAGTTAGTCCAATAGATACTTTGTGGACAAGATTCCTGTTCAACCTGGAAGGAGTATAAGAGTTGGCGCCTACCATCGAGCTTCTCTGGTCCCAGTGTCTGGAAGACCTGTCCTCCCAAATACCTCATCAGAGCTTTGAAACCTGGTTCAAACCAATAAGAGCGGTCGATTATTCTTCAGACAAACTTCACCTGGAAGTACCAAGTCAGTTCTTCGGCAACTGGGTTGAACAGCACTACCAGCCGGTTCTTCAAAGAGTAGTAAATTTCCGTGTGGGTGAAGGTGTGGAGGTGATTTTCAATATAAGAGAGGGTGTTCCGGCCGAAGAGGTCCCATTCCCCCATCCTCTTTTTGAACCGGAGCCGGTTCAAAAAAAGCCGGAGCTTATGATCGATCCGATTGCTCTCAATCCCCGGTTCTCCTTTGATAATTTTGTTATCGGAAACAGCAATCAGTTCGCACACGCCGCATCCAAGGCGGTAGCTGAAGCTCCAGGCAAAACCGCCTTCAATCCGCTCCTTATTTATGGTGGCGTCGGGCTGGGTAAGACACACCTTCTACAGGCAATCGCCACTCATGCTCTTGCTTACGGTACAGCCAGTAAAGTAATCTATATCTCGAGTGAAAAATTCATAACCGATTTCATTACATCGATTCAGAACAACCGTACAGCAGAATTCTGCTCTCTTTATCGAAGTGTGGATCTTCTTCTGGTCGATGACATCCAGTTCTTATCAAACAAAGAGAGGACTCAGGAGGAATTCTTTCACACGTTCAACACTCTCCACCAACGCAGCAAGCAGATCGTTCTTACCTGCGACCGGCTTCCCAGGGATCTCGTTGGTCTGGAAGAGAGATTGATTTCAAGATTTCTCTGGGGCCTGGTGACCGATATCCAGACTCCCGATCTGGAAACCAGAGTCGCAATACTGCAGAAGAAAGCCGACAACGATGGAGTTGTTGTGCCCCACGATGTTCTGCTCTTTATCGCCCAGAACATCAAATCAAATATCAGAGAACTGGAAAGCTGCCTGATAAAATTACTCGCCTACTCCTCTCTGACTGGTAAAGAGATCTCCGCTGAAATGGCTCAGGAGGTCCTTCATGATCAGATAGAATCGACCCGTAAATGGATAACAATAGAATCTCTACAGGAAACGGTCTCTTCTTATTTTAACATCTCCTCTGATTTGCTGCGTGCCAGGACACGGAAAAAAGAGATCGTGGTACCCAGGCAGATTGCAATGTATCTGTGCAAGCACCTGACTGACAGCAGTCTGAAAACCATTGGTCTCCATTTTGGAGGGCGTGACCACACAACAGTCATTCATGCCCAGCAGACCATTGAAGAGAAGGTTCAGAAGAGCCCCCAGTTGAAACGGGATGTCGATATAATTCTCTCCCGTCTCGACATCGAGCCCGGTATTCTCTAGGAGCCTGTCGGAGAAACCGACGATAGTGAGGGTTATGCTGGCGCTGGATAGCAAGGCGGTCGAGCGGAATACCCGGAGACGTAGCCACTGCGCTACGTCGAGGACATT
>CAZWVF010000045.1:0-22662 GCA_964637695.1 uncultured Gemmatimonadota bacterium
CTATCCGTTTTGGCTCAATCCCCATTGAGCAAATAGTCTTTACTACACCTCTGCTAAACTTTGTATCTCGGTCCAGAATGAGGTATCGGGGAGCGGTATTGTATGGGAAGGCCTCCCGAAGCTGTTGAATGATGAACAAGCTCACGAATCTCTCTTGTTATCTTCGGACGGCCTCTTCGTTCCTTCTTCGATTTCCAGCGCCGGCATGTCTTGAATCCAGCTCTATGCCACCGAACAACGGTCTCCGGCTTTACGATGATGAGTGCGTCTGCCCATCTGGACCAGAGCCAGCGCAGTACGACCCAGAATACACGGTCAACCGTAGTCAAACTCGGTCTGGGCTTTACAGCTTTCAGTGCAGATAGTTGTTGGCGCAAGGCCAGGTTTTCGATGATCAAGTCACGACGCGACTTAAAGCTGGCACGTAGGACAAATATGATTCCTCGAAATAGTCGATTCATTTGGAAAGAGTGTATATCGGTCCAGCTGCAGGCAAGTCCTTCTCAATTGCCGTAAACATAGGCTCTACAAGGCCGGATGGAATATTGGCGAACGACAAGTATCGGGTAATATTGAGAGGGCCAACGTTATTCTTGCTCAGCTGATAGAAAAATCAAAACGAGAATATATAGTAACAGATAGATCCAGTGGAAAATAACAGATTCGCGGCGAGGTTGACAGTTGAGTCGTCCTCCGGTTAGCTTCGCAGTTTCTCAGCAGGAATGTCCACCTCCACAGGAAGGATACCCAAATGCCTCGACCCGTAGCCTGCCGGCAGCGATCGCCTGGTGTCTCTAAAGGCCTGCTGCTGGTGTTTTTCATGCTGGTTGCAGGTCTGATCCCGCCATCTCAGATCGAAGCGCAGGTTGAGGGGCGCGTATATGCCATTCGCGATGCGAGACTTGTTACCGCTCCCGGCAGTGTCATCGAGAGAGGAACGATAGTCCTGCGCGGCGGCCTTATCGAGGCCGTCGGGGCTGATGTTCCTGTTCCTGCAGATGCCGTTCTGGTAGATGGGGAGGGATTGACCGTTTACCCGGGTTTCATAGACGCCTTCTCCCAGGCAGGATTAACGGAGCCTGAAAACGGCGAGCGTGAGTCGGCAGCAAATATTGCAGGCCGGCTCGCCTCCGATCGATTCTCTCCGGAATCACAGAGTCTGACCACCTACAGGAGTCAGGGATTCACGGCCGCTCTGCTTGCCCGCGATGACGGCGTATTCGCCGGAGGAGCCGTGCTGATCAATCTGCTGGGTGAGAATATTCCGGAGATGACGGTCAAGGCACCGGTGATCCAGGTCATGGGATATTCGGGCCAGCCAGGGTACCCCGGTACACTGATGGCTGTAGTCGCTTACCAGCGCCAGACCCTGATCGATGCCGCGTACCATCAACTGCTGATAACCAGGTATGAAAGGGATCCGGGCGGGATCGCGCGCCCACCGGCAGATCCGGATCTGGAGGCTCTGATACCGGTGGCCGGCGGAGAGGCTCCGGTTCTGGCGATTGTACACAAGGAGAACGACTTCAAGCGCCTGCGGAATCTATCCCGGGAGTACGGAATCAAATTCTGGATCGCCGGAGCCGAAGAAGCATTCAGGGTAACCGACCTGATCCGTGCGGCAGACACACCGGTGATCGTTTCTCTCAATTACCCCTCCATCGAGCAGGTGACCGGCTACGTGTTCGACCGTGTCTACAAGAACCTGAGTGAAGAGGAAAAAGAGGCTCTCGACGATCGCGACAGGACTGCAGTTCATGGCAACGCCGCCGCCGTGTTCAACAGCGGAGTCCCTCTGGCACTCGCCACCGGCGGCATGCGGAATGCCGGTGATTTCCTGAAAAACCTGCGACTGGCGGTCGGTGCCGGTCTGCCGGCGGATGAGGCGCTTCGGGCGCTGACCGTCAATCCTGCCCGTATCTGCGGTGTGGACAGGGTGCTCGGAACTCTGGAAATCGGCAAGATCGCCAATCTGACCGTCGTCAGCGGCGACATCTTCACCGATGAAGAGGCGTATGTTGCCCACGTCTTTATCGATGGACGCAAAGACTCCTTCTCAAAGCCGGAGCCCCGGGGTGCAGAAGGTGGTTCAACCGGTGTTTCCGGAGAGTGGATGGTTGAGATGTTGATTGAGGGAGAACTTACCAGGTTCACCATGACGCTCAGTCAGGAGGATGCCGAGATCTCCGGTTCCCTTGAGATGGAATGGTTTCCTGAGCCGCTTCCGATAAATGGTTCGATGAGCGGCAACAGTCTGAAGTGTACCGCAGAGATTCCCGAGATGGGTTCTCTCACCATCACGGCTACCGTTGAGGGTGACACGATGTCGGGCGAATTCGGACTCGGTCCGATGGGATCTGCATCCTTCTCCGCCAGGCGGAATCCACCCGGGATCCGCACTATGGAAAGGAGAGCCGAACGATGACCGGTAGACAGCAAACGATAACCAGACTGCTCCTGACGGCCTTCTCTCTGATGATGCTTCTTGTCGGGATAGAGCCTGCGGAAGCACAGGATATGCTGATCAGGGGCGGTACCGTCCTGACGATCACCAACGGCGATCATCCTGGTACAGACGTTCTGATAAGGGATGGCAAGATCGCCGAGATCGGTCAGAATCTCCAGGCTCCCCGTGGAGTGACGGTCATCGATGCCGAAGGGAAGTTCGTAATGCCCGGCATTCTGGATGATCACTCACACATGGGAATCGACAGGGGCACCAACGAAGGATCCCGTTCGGTCGTGCCGGAAGTCAGCATCGCCGATGTGATCCGTCACGACGATCCCAGTTTCTTTACCGCCCTTGCAGGTGGAGTCACGACAATCCATGCGATGCACGGATCCGCCAACAGCATCGGCGGACAGAACGAGATCCTGAAACTGAAGTGGGGAAGACCGTGGGAAGAACTTGTTTTCGAGGGAGCGCCGATCACGGTGAAGTTCGCTCTGGGTGAGAATGTCCGGCGCTCCTCCAGTGATAATCCGACACGTTACCCCAGAAGCCGTTCCGGTGTAGCCGAGGTGTTGCGGGAGTCATTCACGCGTGCCCGCAATTACATGAACGCATGGCAGAAGTACGAAGAGGCGAAGACAGCGTGGGACAGGGCCAATCGCAGGAGACGCGGTTACGCGCCGCTGCCTCCGAAGCGCGACCTGCAGCTGGAAGTACTGGCGGGCATCCTGAAGGGAGAGATCATCATCAGATGCCACGCCTACCGTGCTGACGAGATTGCCATGATGATGGAAGTGTGCGAGGAGTTCGGGATCCCGGCAGGGACATTCGAACACTGCCTCGATGGATACAAGGTTGCTCCGGAGATGGCCAGGCTCGGCTGGGCTGCAAGCGTGTTCGCCGACAGCTGGGCCTACAAGATCGAGGCTTATGAAGCCATCCCGTATAAGATGATCATCAACCATGAATACGGGGTGCGGACCTCCATTAACTCTGACAGCGCCGAAAGGGTGCGCCGCCTTTTTCAGGAGACAGCGCGCGGAGTGAAATATGGGGGCGTTCCCGAGAACGAAAGCCTGAAGATGATCACTATCTACCCGGCGATGAATCTTGGAATTGACGACAGAGTCGGCAGCCTCGAAGTGGGCAAGGATGGTGACATCGCCATTTTCAGCCACTACCCGCTCTACACCCAGGCACGCTGTGAAATGACCATAATCGAAGGGGAGGTATTCTTTGACCGCAGCGAAACCGATGTCGCAGAGACCTGGGTCGAAGGCTTCTCTGGCGGAGATGCAGGTGCATCGTCTACCTCTACTCCCGTGCGGCCGGCTCCAGCAGGTCCTGCAGTAACAAACCTGATGCCAGGCAGTGATGACTGGGTTATCACCGGTGGAACTGTCGTAACCGCAACCGGCGAGGTCATCGAAAATGGCACCATCGTGGTAGAGGATGGAATCATAACGGCGGTCAGAGCCGAACCTGTCTTTCCGACCAGTATGCAGGTCTTCGATGCCACAGGGTTCTACGTCTTTCCAGGCCTTATCGATGCCGGTACCGGACTGGGGCTGCAGGAAGCCGGCGGGATGGACGGCCCGATTGACAACTTCGAGCTGGGCGATTACAACCCTCATCTCGAAGCTTATATAGCGGTCAACCAGAACAGTGAGATACTGGGATGCCAGCGTGTAGGTGGTTTCACCACCGTCGTGACAGGACTGAGTGGTCGGGGTGCCCCAATCCCGGGGTGGGACAGCCTGATAAATCTCTGGGGTTACACGCCGCAGGCGATGGCAGTTGAAAAGAGAATAGGCCTGCGTGTCAACTGGGCGGGTGGTCGAGGTCGCAGGGGCGGCGGAGGTGCTGCCGCTTCAGGGAACCGCGCTGAAGATCTGAAGGCGTATTTCCTCGAAGGAAAGGCCTATGCTGCCCGCGCGGAGATGGCCGCCCGTGGTGAGATCGACGATTTCGAATGGGACATTCGACTTGAAGGGATCGCACCGGCAGCCACCGGTAAACTGCCTGTCATCTTTGAAGCCAGCAGCGAAAACGACATAAAGGATGCAGTGGCATTCGCCGAAGAGCTGGGCCTCAAATACATCATCAGGGGCGGTCGCGATGCGTGGAAGATCGTCGATTTCCTGAAGGAGCACGACGTGAAGCTCCTCTTCAGAGGCATCCACGCTGCACCGGATCGTGATGAGCCTTATGACATCCACTATGCCACCCCTGCCATCCTGAATGAAGCCGGCATCGACTTTGCGATCTATTCCGGGGGAACTGCCAACGTTTTCAGCCTTACATACGAGGCCGGCATGGCGACCGCGTTCGGCCTGCCGATCGACAGGGCTCTTCAGTGCCTGACCATCGACGCCGCCCGTATTCTGGGAGTCGATGACCGTCTGGGCAGTATCGAAGAAGGAAAAATCGCCAACCTTCTGATTACCACCGGCAACCCTGTTGAATACACAAGCCAGGTGAAATGGATGTTCATCGGTGGTCAGAAGATACCGTGGGATGACAGGTTCAACCGTCTGTGGCAGAAATTCAGCGGGCGCACGGGGGAGATCCTGCCATGATCTCAGTACGCCGTTCCGCAACTGCGGTGATGCATCGAGAGCACCAAGGCGTCCGGACGCCAAGGCACGAGGAGGAGGGATAGCGGAACGGTGTATCAGGGAGGTGCCCCGGCAGAAACCGGGGCACCTTTTCGGTATACAGAACAATTGCGATTGTGGTAAAAACTTATATATACCTGTAAATGGGATTTCAACCCGGAAATCTCTCTTAACGAGTACCGAACCACCGGTTCAAGGGAAGATGGATGCCCCGGTTTCAGGTCATCATCATAACACTGCCCTTCGTGCTACTGTCCGGATGCTCACCGGGTCGACGGGACAGCTTCCCGATACCGGTGGATGAGGCTGGTCCTGTCAGCCAGACTGCACTCGAATACCCACTCCGGCTCGATCCCGATAAAGAACTCGACCAGTACAGTCATACCGTCTGGGAGGAGGAGCTGCCACAGAACTCTGTGCAGGTGATAATGCAGTGCAGGGATGGTTACATATGGCTGGGTACCCAGGAGGGGGTCGTTCGTTTCGATGGAGTCAATTTCGAAGTATTCGACCGCTCCAACACTCCGGGAATCAACCACAACGACATAACATCGATAATCCCCTTCAGCGATGATGGATTGTGGGTCGGAACATTCGCAGGCGGGCTTTTCCGGTTCCGGAACAAAAGGGCCGTTCCATTCACGACTCAGGACGGTTTATCGAGCAATACCGTTACGGCACTGGCAGAAGATGGAACCGGGGGGGTGTGGATCGGCACCTCCGACAGCGGTATCGATCACATGGACGGCGACCGGATTGAATCGTATACGGTGGAAGACGGCCTGACCGACAACCATGTGCAGTGCCTGCTTCTTGACCGGACGGGAACTCTCTGGATAGGAACATCTTCGGGAATCTCAGTTCTGAGAGACGGTGAGTTCTCCACCTTTTCGGGCGGCGGCATGCTGACAGGGCAAAGCATCAACGCCCTGGCAGAGGGTCGCGGCGGAGAGATCTGGGCCGGCACACAATCCGGTCTGTACAGCATCCTGGGTGACAAGGTAAGAACTTTCACTACTGCCGACGGTCTAAGCGGCAATTCCGTCCAGTCTCTTCATGTGGATAAAGAGAATAATGTATGGATCGGTACAATCGGCGGCGTCAGCCGCCTCAGGGATGGACGGTTCAGTTCATTCACAACCAGGCACGGTCTTCCCAGTAACTGGGTGGCCTCACTCCTCGTGGATCGGGACGGATCTCTCTGGATAGGAACTCACGGCGGGGGTCTCAACCAGTTGAGCGCGGCGAAGGTCACCACGTACACGACCTTCCACGGCCTTTCAGATGATTTCATTTACACGATCACAGCCGCAGGCGATGGAGGCATCTGGTCCGGAGCGTTTACCGGAGATATAGATCGTCTTGTCAACGGCAGGTTCCAGCAGGTACTTCAGGGTTCCAGGCTGGGATCGACCCGGATAAGAACGCTGCTCGAGGACAGCGATGAGAACCTGTGGATCGGTACAGACGAAGCCCTGTTCAGATACACCGGCGGCCGTCTCATTACCTTCGGTGAAGAGGATGGTCTTCCAGATGCTCCTATCAGAGTCATCAGCCAGGATCGTCAGGGCACCGTCTGGATCGGAACGGATGGGGCAGGCCTTTTCAGGATGGAGGGAGATCTGATTATTCCCTTCAGTGAGAACCAGGGGCTGCCGGCCGATCTGGCGATAAGAGCCATCCATCAGGACAGGGAAGGGAATCTGTGGATCGGGACATACAGCGGTTTGAGTGTCCTGAATGAGAACACCCGCAGAACCTATACAACGGCAGATGGGCTTTCGAGCAATTACGTCCGGGCTATCCACGAATCGAGTGACGGAACCCTCTGGATCGGAACATACGGCGGCGGATTGAATCGGTTCAGAAACGGCGAATTCGATTCATTTACGAGTCTGGATGGACTGCTGAGCGATTCGATATACCAGATCCTGGAGGATGATGGTGGCGAGCTCTGGATGAGCTGCAATAAAGGAGTATTTGCCGTATCCCCGCAGGAACTGGATGCTTTCACAAAGGGTGAAATCGACAGGATCGAGAGCTGGGTGTTCAATGAATCGGATGGCATGCGGAGCAGGGAATGCAACGGTGGCTATCCGGCCGGTGTGAAGCTGCCTGGAGATTCCGCCCTCTGGTATCCAACTATGAAGGGCATAGTGCGAATCGATCCCGATGATATGCCCATCAACAATGTGCCTCCCCCTGTAGTTATCGAAACCTTCTCCGCTGACGGCGACGATATCGATTTCTCCTCGGCAGTCGTGGTTCCATCAAGTACCAGAAGACTCGAATTCCAATATGCCGCCCTCAGCTACGTGTCACCCGATAAAGTCCGGTACAGATTCCAGCTTGAGGGATTTGAAGAAGAGATGGTCGATGCCGGTTCCAGAAGGAGTGCTTCATATACACGCATTCCTCCCGGTAATTACCGTTTCAGAGTCATCGCAGCAAACGCCGATGATAAATGGAATAACGTAGGTGCCTGGATTGATTTCAGATTGAAACCTGCATTCTACCAGACCATCTGGTTCCTTTTCGCTTCGATCCTTCTGCTGCTGACTTTCATATATGGAGTGTTCAGATGGCGCCTGCACAGCCTTCAGATGAGGGAACAGATTCTCCAGAAGAAAGTGGAGGAGGCAGTTACAAGGATTAAAGTGTTGAGCGGGCTGCTGCCGATCTGCGGTCACTGCAAGAAGATCAGGGATGACTTGGGATACTGGAACCAGATCGAGGATTACGTAAGGAAGCATTCCGAGGCAGAATTCAGTCACGGGCTCTGTCCCGACTGCATCCGGGAACACTACCCGGAATTTGCAGATAGAGTTGGGAAAAGGGCACGTGGAGAAGATCCGGAATCTGCTGCTTAACCAGCCGGACCCCCGCCATCCACTGCCAGAACAGTTCCGGTCACAAACAAGGAACCGTCACCGGCCGGACAGAGGGCCGCGCGCAATATCCTCCAGAGTTCCCGTTCATCTCTCATTCTGCACCATGTGCACCCGCCTTACAACAGCTATGGTGATCCGGCCCTTCAGATTTGCCGGATGGAGCATCCAGCGGAAATGCCTGCGGTACAGCCGGCGGTGATTGCTGTATTTCTTCCTCAGGAGCTTCCTTTTAAGCGCCAGCGCAAGAAGCGGATAGAAGAGAGGTGCAGAGAACCTCGATCCGCGCCTGATCCGGTTCGTCGTCAGATGAACAAGCTCACCGCCCGATCTCTCGAGGTGAAAGAGCAGCTCGGGCAGACTGATCGGATTGACGTGCTGCATGAAGTAATCGTCGAGTCCGGGATCGAGCGGCAGCGGTGCACAGTCGGTGTAACCGTAGAGGAAGAAGTGCCATCGCGATGAAAGGCTCAGAACATTGGGCGTCGTCACGATGAGAGTTCCCCCCACCTTCGTAACCCGCAGCAGATCCTTGATGAACCGTGCATGGTTCTCGACGTGTTCGATAACTTCGATTGAGACGACACAGTCAAATGATTCATCAGGAAGGGGAATGGTCTCGTTGAGGTTCGTCTGATGGAAGGGAATATCATCAGGCTTGAAGAGGGACTTCTGGTAATCACATGCTTCGACTCGATAACCGCGATCGGCCGCCACTCTGGAAAAATACCCTTCGCCGGCACCTGCATCGAGAAGAGAAACATCCTCTCCTGCGGGCAGCAGTGAAAGCACTTTCGGATAGATATCGGGCTGAAAGGTAATGCCCTGAGGTTTCTCCGGCATGGAAGCAGCCTCCAGATGATCTCCCTGTCCAATGTTCCGGTTTCCGGCGAGTTGATAGTAGTAGAATTATTGAAGCCGGGGCAACCTGCGGGGAGACTGCCTATTCGTTTTCCAGCTTGCGGCGGAGGCGATCTGCTCTGTGAGCCAGTTGTTCCCTTATGCGTCGTGATGGTTTCTGACCGTTGGAGGCAACCATAGTCTGCTCGATGGCACTCTCTGCGTATTCAAGAGCCCGTGTGAAGTCGCGCGTTCTGTGCTCATAATGCTTGGCAGCCTCGACGTACGGTATGACATCGAAAGCGAGCTCACTGCTGACCTTCATCTGTCTCGAGATCAGTGCCTTCCACACCTCGAGCGCCTTGCTGTAATCCTCACCCCGCTTGTAGAGGAAACCGAGATCACGCAGGTCACGGTATGTGGCGGCTCTCCGGGAACGGGCCTGTTCCAGGAGTTGAAGCGCCAGCTCCCTGTTCCCCCTCCTGCCGTGAAGACGTCCCAGACCGGCGAGGGCACGCGGATCGAGTTCGGGTCTCTGGCAAAGATGGAGGAAATGGGCGGAGAGCGTCACCAGGGTGACTACATCGAGGAAATTGTGTTCGAATACCTTGATGAGTCCGCTGATGTCTCCGGTGGTCAGATAATCGAAATAAAGGCTTGGGATATCTGCTCCAGGGATGTCCCCGTTCCTGTACTGGCCCATCAGTTCCTTTTCAAGTGTCTGCAGTCTGCAGTTCTCGAAGGTTCCGCCGTAGAGCATGCGTGCCGGGTAGAGAAGATCGAGGTGCGGCCATGTGGAGAGGTCACCGGCCAGCCGGTTCATCACCAGGCGGGTATCGAGCAGAGGCAGGTCATAGCGTTTGCCGTTGAAGGTCACCAGAACATCGTATTTTCGTGCGATCTCCCCGGCGCGGTAGAGGAGTGCAGTCTCCTCTCCGAAATCGCGCAGGAAGAGCTGCTCTACCACAAAGTCCTCCCCCTCCACCCAGCCCAAACCGAGCAGGATGACGTAGGTGCCTGTACCACCGGCCAGCCCGGTTGTCTCTGTATCCAGGAAGAGTGCGCGCCTCAGGTCGAAGTTCTCCAGGGAAGGATTTTCGAGCAGTACCGAGAGCACACCGGCTCCTTCGGAGGCTCCCTCGAAATCCTGAACGTGGGCCAGCTCCTTCAGCGGTACACTCCACCGGTACCGAAGTACTCTCCCCTCAGGAGTCTCTATCTCTTCTCCGTCCAGCTGCCCGGGAAACTGATCCACCCCCTCTTCCACTTTCCCGGCGGAATAAATTCGCGGGAGAGGCGTGTCACCTTCGTGCCCGCTTCCGGCCAGCGCCCGCTCCAGCCTTCTGCGCATGCCGGGACCCAGAGCGGAACCGGCCGATTTCACCTCGCCCCGTTCGAGAGCTTTTGCCAGACGGTTGCGGATATCTCTGGTCACACGGCAGCCTCAACAGGTGCCGTATCGGCTTCCGGTTCGATCCGGATCAGTTGCGACAGGATTTCGAGGGCAACAGACTTCCCCTCCTCACTCACCTCGCCCACAGGCCCCACGCACGACGGGCAGCCTTCTGTGCACCGGCAATTCGCGATCAGCCGGCGGGTTCCCTTCAGAATGTCTTCGGCGAGGTCGTAGAGGGAAGAACTGAAACCGATACCGCCCGGATAGTTGTCGTACAGGAAGATGGTGGGCTGGAAGGTTTCAAGTTCCTCCAGGTCGATATCCATCTCGTTGCCACCGATCCCGGTGCTGTATCTCATTCCCCTGCTTCCTCTTCCAAGACTGGCATGCCACGCGGCTGATTTATCTCCCACACTGCGTCCCAGATCGCGGATATCGCACATCATGTAGAGAGAAGCCACCTCCTGAAGTGCATAGGCGATTCCGAACATTCCATCCACTATACCGGACCTGGAGCGATTGAGCGGTTCCAGGACATGCTCGGGCACCGTTAACCAGTAGGAAGTGGTATGCATCTCGTGATCTGGAAGGTTGACGTCCCCGTACCCCACATTCTCCGATGTATAGAATTTGATCTTCTTGAAGCCCGAGACGTGCGTAAGGACATGCACCTCGCCGCATTCGGAGATATGTCCACCCGCATCTGATCCTCTGCCTGCTTCATTTCCGGTATCTCTGGTATCTCTCTCCAAAAGCCTTCTGTCGGCGGCGACTCCCACTCCGGCCAGCGGCTGCTGATCCATCACCTCCCTGTCCTCTCCGGCAGTAACGGCATCTCCCGACACGAACGCCTCCGGTGCGGTTGAATCGAACACGTCGAGGATGCGAACGCGCGTATAGCTGATCGCGTCGGTGTAGAAATCTGTATCGACACTGCGGACGTAGGCTTTCCGATTGTCGTAATCCAGACGCTCCACCTGGTACTGTTGCGACTGGACCATATAGATGGCGCCCTCGTACAGGGTCACCGGTGCAGAATCGAAATCGACTTCGGCCAGTACGCTCGTCCCGTTACTCCGGTCGATCACGACGAAGTTCTCCGGATCGGCACTGCGGAGGCTGACCTGGTCTGCCGGGTACGCGTCCTGCATCCAGTGCCACTTCCTCCCCGCCCTGTTGAGTACCTTCTGCTCCACCAGGTAATCGAGTATCTCCTCCAGCGGCTCGCTGCCGAACGATTCCCCCTCCTCGAAGGGCAGTTCGAAGGCGGCGCATTTGATGTGGCTGACCAGAATGAGCAGGTTGTCAGGATTTATGCGGCCGTGTTCGGGGCTGGCGCCGAAGAAGTAGTCGGGATGGGTAACCATGAACTGATCGAGCGGGCGCGAAGAGGCTACCATGACCGCTACCGAAGTTTCCGACCGCCGGCCCGCCCTGCCTGCCTGCTGCCATGCACTGGCGATCGAACCGGGATAACCGGCCATCACGCACGCCTGCAGGTCACCTATGTCTATGCCCAGTTCGAGAGCGTTGGTGGATACGACTCCGCGGATCGTGCCCGACCTCAGGCCGGCCTCTATCTCCCTGCGCATGCCGGGCAGGTAACCCCCGCGGTAACCCCTGATCGTGTCCTCATTTACCCGTTTTTTATCGAAGGTATCCTTCAGATATTTCGTCAGCACCTCTACATGCAGACGCGAACCGGCGAACACGATCGTCTGGGCCCCACCTCTGATGAAGAGCCGCGCCCATTTGCGGGCGTGACTGATCGCCCCCGCCCTTATTCCAAGCTGTTCGTTGATTACAGGCGGATTGTAGAGCACGAAGAACTTGCGTGCCTGGGGTGCTCCGTTCTCATCAACCAGCTCGACCGGCCTTTCCAGCAGGGCTTCGGCCAGTTCTTTCGGGTTGGCGATCGTGGCTGATGCACAGATGAAGATGGGATCAGAACCGTAGAAGCGGCAGATCCTCTGCAGCCTTCTGAAGAGATTGGCGAGGTGGCTTCCGAATACTCCCCTGTAGGTATGCAGTTCGTCCACCACGACAAACCGCAGGTTCTCGAAAAGTTTCTGCCAGCGCGTGTGATGCGGAAGTATTCCCTGATGGAGCATGTCGGGATTGGTCACCACCAGATGCCCCTGAGCGCGTATCGCCCTGCGTGCATCGGCGGGAGTGTCACCGTCGTAGGTAAATGTCTTGATATCGGCCTCGAGAGCGTCGATCACTTCCTGCAGTTCATTGACCTGGTCCTGGCTGAGCGCTTTGGTCGGGAAGAGGTAGAGCGCCCTGGCCGCCGGATCATTCAGGATCGCCTGCAGGATGGGGACGTTATAGCAGAGGGTCTTGCCCGAAGCGGTGGGAGTTACCACAACCACGTCCCTGCCGGCGAATACGTGCTGCCACGTCCGGCTCTGCTGGATATAGGGTTGAATGATTCCGCGCATCGCGCAGGCCTGGCGCAGTGAGGAATCTATGGCCTCGGGCCATTCTGTGCAGCGGGCAGGACGCGCCTCGATCCGGCGCACCGCTGTAATGGCTTCGCTCGCCCAGTCCCTTTCGAAAACCCGTCCGAGAAAATCTTCGAAAGCTGCCTTTTCGTCGATAAATTGATCCATACGGTCCGCAAAGAATGTCGGGCCTCCGACAACCTGCTCCATCCCGACACCCTGTTCCTCCGAAAGCTGTTGGAACCGCTGTATAATATTTATATTCGCTTTTTTTTCGCCTCCCCGTCAAGGTCCCATACCAAGTGCACAGCTTCGTAATTACGCTGGCATTCGAGCGTGATTCTTGAGAGGCTATTCACTCACTGCGGTGTCAAATGATATAATCACCGTGAGAGAGTCGAAGCATCTGATGGCTCTCATGGTATTCAATAATGACCACCCGTACTGAGCCCCGACCTGGGGATCGACACGGGTGTGACGATGCAAGAGAGTCACCACTGGAGGAGGACAACGAAAATGGTCCGTTCAACAAGTTTATTATTTACACCTCTGGCTTTCCTGGTCTGCATTCTTCTCATACCCGACCTGGCTGCAGCACAGACCGATTTATCAGGCACATGGACCTACAGCCAGTCGAAGAGTGACCAGCCGACCGGTGGCGGCGGCGGTCGCGGCCGGATGATGAGTGGAGGCAACTCCGATCTGACCATCACGCAGGAAGGCAATACCATAACGATCAAATCAATGAGACAGGGACGGGAAGGTGCCCGGGAAGTAACCGATACATACGTGGCCGACGGCGAACCGCACGAGGTTCAGAGCGGCCGCGGCAGCTCAACGGTTACGGCCAGTTGGAAGGAAAGTGTGCTGATAGTAGCGAGATCCCTTTCCACCCGGATGGGGGACGTCACTATAACAACCTCCTACGCGCTGCAGACCGACGGAAAGGAACTGGTTGTCACCAGAAAGATGCCGGCAATGGGTGGCCGCAGTGGCGGCACCGTGAAGAGTGTTTACGACAAGAAATAGCATGAGGGCACAGAAAATGAACCAGGTAATTCGCAAACTCTCTCTTCCCTCGAGTGTGTTGTTCCTGCTTCTCTGCCTGCCCGCTCCTGCAGGCGCTCAAACCCCCGATCTTTCAGGCAGGTGGATCCTGCAGAAGGACAACAGCATAATCCCGCAGGGTACCGGTGGGGGTGGCAGCCGCGGTGGTAGAGGATCCATGAGAAGTATGGGCGTGGCCGGTTCAGGCCTGACGATCGATATGAGGATCACACACGAAGAGAACAGCATCACAATCGCCAGGGTGATCGAAGGAAGAAGAGGAGATCGCACCAGGACTGCAGAGACCTTCACGACGGACGGCGAGCCCTACGTTATTGAGACCGACGCGGGTGAGATTACGATCACGGCAAAATGGATGCGCAACTCCCTGGTCGTGGATCGTTCCCAGACCATGGATATGAGGGGTCGTGAAATGACCTTAAAGACCACCGAAACCTATACGCTGAATGAGGACGGCACCTGGATGATGGTTTTCATTCAGCCCCCATCCATGGGTGGGACCCAGCCAACCCCTTTGACTCTCAATTACGAGAAGAGAAGGTAGTGCAGAAATCAGAGGATAGTAGAGCCTGTCTGAGAAACCGACGGTAGCGAGGGTTACGCTGGCGCCGGATGGCAAGGCGGTCGAGCGGAATACCCGGAGACGTAGCCACTGCGCTACGTCGAGGACATTCTGCGAAGATCAACGCAATCAGCCGGATGCCGGCGCAAGCCGCAGCCGTAGTGTTTTTCAGACAGGCTCTTAACGCTCAGAAGTAGCGCAGGGCTACGACGGGATCCACCCTCGCGGCCCTGCGCGCCGGATAGAATCCTGCCGCCAGACTGACCAGAAGGGCGAAGGCGAGTCCGCCGGCAATCAGCCACGGAGGGAAGGCGACAAAGTCGACCTGCATCTCCCCCATCTTCATGAACTGGTAATTGGCTATCATATTGGTGATCCTGGCGACCACCCAGCCCAGAAGGAGCCCCCCCACTCCACCGAGCAGACCGATAATCCCCGCCTCCGAAAGAAAGAGCCGCATTACATCCAGATCGGTTGCTCCCATCGCCTTCAGCAGTCCGATCTCCCTGGTCCTCTCCAGCACCGCCATGATGAGCGTATTGATTATCATCATGGCCGCCACCAGCAGGCTGATACCGCCGACAGTTGCCAGGAATGTGTTCATGAAGAGAAAACCGAGCCTGATCTCGTCCATCTGATCCAGGATCGAGTCTGCCCTGAAACCCATCTCGACGATAGATTCCTGTACCTCCCTGACAGCCAGAATATCATCTGTGAGAACCTGCACCAGGGGATATCCCTCTCCGGCCGCCTCCCCGGTCAGAATCGACTCGAGATTCCGGAAGGTCCGGGCATAGAGAGGTTCTATCATATCGACAGGTACATAGAGGGAAATTCCGAGAAAATCGGTGAGCGTGCCTGCCCCATCCACTACGCCGATAATCGTGAGTTCCAGACGCACCGGCTGCACTATTCCGAACGGCATCCTCTGTAGAAACCTTTCTATCGGCAGGCCGCTCAATACCGATGGAAGGTCCATACCTTCCAGCAGAGACCCCTCACTCCCAGGTTCTTCTGCATCTGCCGATCCTCCCGGCAGCCTGGCGACCATGAAGGAGACCTTCTGCCCGACCAGGGTATCGGGTTCCACCCCCTCGGGCAGCAGCCGTCGTGCCGCCCTTGTGGATATTACCATCCCTCCTGTCTCACCCCTGTCGTAGATCCGACCCGCCAGCAGTGAGACCTTCTCCCGTTCGATCTGTTCCTGCAGCACCCTGGCGGGCATCCCCTCCAGGCTGAGAAACTGCTGTGTATCCCCGACCAGAAGCAGTCCCGGCACGGCAAGCACGGGATAGGCGTCTCTGGCACCCGGCAGTTTTCTCATCGCTTCCATCGTCTCGGCATTCAGAACGGACAGTGAATCCTGTACGGCATCTTCACTGCGACCGCGAGGCCGGACGGTCACCGAGGTGAGCAGGTTCTCCTCGTTGAACGCCTGCATTACGTTCCTCTGGGTTCCCACCCCCACAGAAACCATGCTGGTCATGGCTCCTATCCCGATACTTACACCTGCCGCGGTAAGAATGGTCCTCAATCTGGTTTTGGCCAGATTGCTCACGGCGTACTGGAACTGATCCCTGAAAATCACGCTGTACTCTCCCAAATCACCCTGCCATCTTCCAGGCGCACCATCCGGTCTGCGATCTTTCCTGCACCCTGCTCATCGTGACTGACCAGGATCACCGTCAGACCCCGATCACCATTGAGGTGCTGGAGCAGTTCGAGTATCTCCCGGCTGGTTCTGCTGTCCAGATTACCGGTCGGCTCATCGGCCAGCAGCAGCCGCGGATCTTTCGCCAGAGCCCGTGCAATCGCCACCCGCTGCTGTTCTCCGCCGGAGAGTTCCGAGGGGCGGTGATCCGCCCTGGCTGCCAGTCCCACCTGATCGAGGGCGTTAAGTGCAATTTCCTTCCTCTCGGCAGGAATTACGTTCTGCAGAAGAAGGGGAAGTTCGACATTTTCAAGGGCAGTGCGGGCCGGAAGGAGATGGATGGCCTGGAATATCGTACCGACCGCGGTCCGCCGGTAGAGGGCCAGGTCCCGATTGTTCAGCGATACCAGTGACTGGTTCATCACCTCGAGATAACCCGAGGTGGGTGTGTCCAGTCCACCTATCAGGTTGAGCAGGGTCGTCTTGCCCGAACCGCTGGTACCGATGACACAGAAGAGCTCACCAATTTCGATTTCGAGAGATATCCCGTCAACCGCGCGAACGGTATATCCGGCCCTGGTGAAGTGCCTCTGCAGTTCTGAGCAGTGTACCGCTTTTCCGGCAGGGTCAGTATGCTGCGGGGAAATCATCACCGATCACCTGTTACCGGGGCGAATCACCCTCTGCAGCAGCTTCCCGCTTGGCCAGAGCCAGGTGGCCTGCAACCGCACGTTTCAGAAACAGGAAATCCACAGGTTTCGGTATGTATTCGACGGCTCCCAGTTCAACACATTCCTGAGCAATTTCAGAGTCGCGGAATGCGGAGATCATGATAACGCGGGGCTTGAGACCGGCCTCGGTCAAACTCTGAAGGGTCTGCCTTCCATCCATATCGGGCATCGCGATATCGAGCAGAACAACGTGAGGGTACCACTCTCTGGCCACTTCAAGTCCTTTGCGGCCTCCAGGCGCCGTTTTCACCTCCACGTTATCGAAGAGATTCATCATGCTGGCCAGCGCGTCACAGACGAGGGGATCATCATCCACTATCAGTATGCGGCCCGGGCCCGTATCTTCCATTCGTCCCTCTTTTTCCTCGGAATCACCCACCTGCCTTGAAATACTGGCAGGAGTTGTTCCAAGTTGAGTCATGATCTCCCTGACCAGAATCTCTACTCCATCACCCTTTCTCAGGAAGGCGGAAGCACCCATCTCCATACACTTCTTGCGCAGATCGGGAGGATCATCAGCCGACACTATGATGATGGTCGGAGAGGATTCTCTATCCTTCATCGCTTCCAGGACCTGGAGTCCGTTTCCATCATTTAAAATCATATCGAGCAGTACCAGGTCGAAATCGTTGCTGGAGATCGACCGCAGGGCTTCGCCCACACCGGATGCGTGATCAATCTCGCACGGATTCACTTCGAATGGACCCCAGCTGGTCAGGACCTCGGCAAGGAATTCGCGGACTGTTGGATTATCATCCACCACGAGAACCCTGGGTATACGATCTCCGGACGGGGCGTTCATACAGATCTCCTCCCTTTCACAGGTCTTTTGAAAGACCCTGTACTCCTCTTACTGCAGATATCTCGATTCTACTCCATGCTTCAGGCCGGTTTCGAACAGATTAAGAAACCTTACCGCTGCACCTGCACGATGCACTAATATCACACCATCTGGCAAGAAGAACGCAGAACCTTCTGGCAGGCCTCTTCGAGCCTCCCTATCTTGATTTAATGGGAATGATTCCGCCACTGAAGCACAGGAGACCAGAAGATGCAGACGGCACAACATAAACAGAACGTATTCCCGGTTCTTTTTCTGGCCGGATGCCTGGTTATTCTGCCTGTGCGGTCCGCTGACTCCCAGGTAGCCAGGCCGCAGGATGTTGTTCAGATTACACCGGCTCTATCGAAAACCGGATACAACCCCGGAGAGACATTTCAGGCGGCGCTGATACTGGATATCATGGACGAATACCACCTGAATGCTCACACCCTTACCGATCCCGATCTGATACCCACAACGGTAAAGGCCTCCGATGACTCACCTGTAACATGGCCCTTCATCCGTTATCCGGAAGACCTTGAGAAAGCAGGTCATCCCGTAACAGGGCTGATAGATGAACAGTACCACGAGAGAGTAATCGTGATGCTTGTCGGCAGAATACCCGAGGATGCGGAGATCGGAGAGCTGAAATCCGTGCTGGAAGTCGAATATCAGACCTGTACCGACACATTCTGTCTCTTTCCGGTAACCAAACCGGTCGAAATGACCATACCGGTCGTCGCACCGGGTACCGGGGTGAAGGATATCAATCCCGAGATTTTCGGCGAACCGGGAAAAAGGGATGATCCGCCGCCGATCCTTCCCTGAACAGGCTCCTCGAAGAAATTGAAGAAATAACCTGAAAGACAGGCACTCATGGCTCCTGTTGCAAGATTGATCGATGTCGAGAAAACCTACAGCATAGGCCCGATCGAAGTTCCAGCCGTAAGGGGAGTCAGCCTCGATATTGAACCGGGTGATTTTATGGCTATTGCCGGTCCATCCGGTTCTGGAAAAACTACCCTGCTCAACCTGCTGGGAGTTCTCGATACCCCCACCTCCGGAAGGGTTGAAATAGGAGGAGAGTCAACCGGGGGACTGACTCCTAAAACGCTCGCAGATTTCAGAAACACGCACCTGGGATTCGTCTTCCAGACCTTCAACCTGATTCCGGTTCTGACCGCTCATGAGAATGTGGAATTTCCACTTCACCTGAAGGGTATCACGGAAAGTGCGGAGAGGAACGAAAAGGTGGAGGAGATACTGGAAGATGTAGGACTGGCCGGTCTCTCGGACCGCCGCCCCGCCGAACTGAGCGGCGGCCAGCAGCAGAGAGTGGCCGTTGCCAGGGCTCTTGTCAAGGAGCCTACACTGGTCCTGGCAGATGAGCCCACAGCAAACCTGGACAGTGCCGCTGCCGAAGAGATCATGGCTCTGATGAAGGAGATGAACGAGAAGAAGGGTACCTCCTTCATATTCTCCACTCACGATCCCCTCGTAATGAAACATGCTATGAGACTGGTACTGCTTCGGGACGGCAGAGTGGAGTCGGACAACGCCGGGGAGAGTAACGGCCGTGGCACATGAGATCGTACCCGGAACCATCGGATGGCGGACCACGCTCCGTCTCGGTATCCGTAACCTGGCCCGCCACAGAAGGCGTACATGGATAACGGCTACGACCGTTGCCATTGCAATTCTACTGCTTCAGCTCTCTTTTTCCCTGCTTGGCGGGCTGGAACAGCAGTCGTATGACAATCTGATCAATTACCAGACGGCTCATGCCAAGATATTCGCCGACGGCTATTTCGCCGACAGGGATGAATACCCTCTAAAACCGAATCTAGGTGAAATCGCCGATCTGCAGGCAATCGTTGCCTCTGTGGCCGGTATCGCAGCCACAACACCACGACTGGTCTTCTTCGCCCAGATCTCCAATGGAGTCGACCAGATCCCCTGTCAGGGAATCGGTATCGATGTCAAAGGCAGTGACGATGACGTGTTCAGGTTGCCTGCGACGATAGTGGATGGCAGTTACCTGACTGAGAGCGACGAGGGGATGCTCCTGGGCAGTGGTCTGGCCAAACTCTTTTCAGTATCTGCAGGCGACTGGCTGACGATCCTCTGTCAGACAGTGGACGGGGCGTATGAGGCAATCGATCTGCCCATAACCGGCATTGTCGGTTCGGGCAATCCCCTCATCGATCGGAACACCTTGATGATTCCGCTTACAGTGGCCCAGGATATCCTGGATATGGAGGAAACGGTGACCGAGCTGGCTGTCCGCTTCAGTGCACGCTCGCGTGAATCGGCCACGCTCAGTCGGTTGACCTCCACCATGGAATCTGAAGACGGGCTGGAGGTAAAGGGGTGGCGGGCCCTCGAGGAGAGCTTCATGGCCCTGGTGAAAATGAAAAGGACCGGTAACGCCGTAATGCTGGGGATTTTCATGCTGATGGCCGTTGTCGGCATCACAAACACCATCCTCATGGCCACCTATGAACGGACCAGGGAGATAGGGATGCTGATGGCCATGGGAATGCGGCGGCAGGGAATCAGAAAACTCTTCCTGACTGAGGGCGCGCTATGCGGTCTGCTGGGAGGTGCGCTCGGTACCGCCGTAGCATTTATACTGATCAACTGGCTCAACATCAAAGGATTTAACCTCACCGCCATGTATGGCGATATGGACATCGGTTATCCGGTCAAGGATGTTATTTATTTTGCCCTCGATCTGTCAACAATGGCGGTCATCGGTCTATCCACCGGAGTGCTGGCCGGCCTGGCTGCCCTCTATCCGGCAGCCAGAGCGAGCAGGCTCGATGCCGCGGAGGCACTGCGCCATGTCTAACCCCGCAGCGAGGATGCCCCTGTTCAGGCTTGCAGCACGGAATGCCAGACGCAACACAAGACGCTCGCTGCTGACTGCAATCGCCATACTGGTTGCAGTCATGTCGGTGGTCTTCACATTCGGTTACATAGGCGGGGCTATCAATGACATGATGGATATATACGCCCGCACGCAATCGGGCCACGTACGCATCACACATAAAGAGTATCCGGACCGGGAACGCTTCCTGCCCCTCCATCTGAACGTACCTCATGTTTCGGAGCTGCTGCCCATAATAAGAACCCACCCGGCGGTCAAAGGGGCAGTCGCCAGGATCAGAACGGCGGTTCTGATAGATTTCCAGAACGAGAACAGCCCCGGCCTGCTCATCGGAGCCGATTTCGAAGAAGAACGCGGATACTTTGACATTCTGGACATGGTAGTTGAGGGACGTGCGCCACAACCAGGTTCTGCAGAAATACTCATGGGCGCGATTCTGGCCGAGCAGCTGGAGGTGGCCGTTGGTGACACGCTGATACTCCTGGGGCAGACCGCCTACCGGTCGATGGGAGGCATCAGAGCAGAGGTAACCGGCCTGGCCCGCTCGGGACTGGATGCCATAGACCGTCATATCCTCTTCATGCCGCTCGATCAGGTCCAGTTGATGACCGACCTGCCCGACGGAACCACCGAGATACTCGTGTTCGTAGAAGACGTGGAACAGGTGGACATCCTGGCCGGTTCGCTCAAGGGTGAACTTGACGGGCTCGTGAACGGCGGCGTTGAAATACAGACGTGGAAGGATCAGGGACCGCTTGTACAGATGATGGAGTCGGCCGGCTCAATATTCGGTGTCGTCATTTTCATCCTCATGCTGATGGCGGGACTGATCATCATCAATACCATGCTGATGACGGTACTGGAACGCACTCAGGAGTTCGGAATGCTGAGTGCGATGGGTATGCGGCGTGGAAGCATCGTTGCCCTGATTGTGAATGAAGGCCTTGTAATAGGCATAATCGGTGCCCTGCTGGGAGCGATAGTCGGCAGCGGTCTCTCTCTGTGGATGGAGCAGCATGGATTCAACATCGCTTCAGCTTTGGAGGGCCTGGATTTCCCGATGAAAAATATCATCTACTGCGACTGGAAGCTGATCCATCCGATCATAGGCTTTTTTGTCGGAATTGTGACCGCGGTTGGGGCCACGCTGATATCGGCCAGACGGATCGTGCGCCTGAGACCCGCAGAAGCATTGAGGGACAGATGAAAACCTTTACCATAAACCATCCCTCAATCGTCGTCACGGTGATGGCATGCGGAATGACAGCGGCATCGGCACTTCTCTTCCCAGCCGGTGCCCAGCCGGATCCGGAGGAGATCCTGCGCCGCATCGACAGCAACATCATGATCAGCACGGCCAGAATGACTGCAAGGATGTCAGTTCAGTACAGCAACGGAGAGATCCGCACCATGGAGTTCAACTCGTGGTCGCAGGGTACCGATAGATCTTTCCTTGAATTCACCTCTCCCGCCCGCGATGCCGGAAGCCGGTTCCTCCGTATCGAGAGCGATAGAATGTGGATCTTCCTGCCCAGGGTGGGCAAAAGTGTCCGCATCCAGGGACACATGCTCCGCCAGGGATTGATGGGAAGCGATTTCTCCTTCGGCGACGCGACCGAAAATCCCAGTATGGTGGAGGATTATTCCGCTGTAGTGGAGGGGGAGGAAATCTTCAACGATCGTCCCACATATGTCCTCTACCTGGAGGCAAAGCGCAGTAATCTGGCTTATCCCTCACGCAGAGTCTGGATAGACAGCCAGCACTGGCTCCCCCTGAAGGAAGAGCGATATGCGAAGAGCGGGAAACTGCTCAAGACGATGATCCTGGGTGATGTGAGAAGAGTGGGAGATCGCTGGTACCCGTTCAGGATGGAACTGAACAACGCACTGCAGGCAGATACCAGCACCCTGCTGGAGATCCTCGAACTGGAACTGGACATCCCGATCCCATCCTCCATTTTCACCATGCGCAATCTGGAGGGGAGTGAGCAATGAAGGGAACAACAGGAATATTTCCGATGCAGAAACGAGTAATTTTCCGCGAGGTCAAGGAAGTCAACGGGTGGCGTGGAGGCGTACATTAGTGTACGCCACACAAGAAACCAGGCTGGCTGACGCCGAGATCGTGGAAAAGAACCGTTGCTGGACGGAAATAATATTAGGTTTCCTAACTAATTGTTATTTATCATCTTTAACTGCTGATCTATTTATCCAGCAGCCGGGTACGGCATGACGGGAAAATCATTGTGAATTCCAGAACATACATGATGCAGGGCAATGTGGCCGTCGCTGAAGG
>CAZWVF010000046.1:0-18602 GCA_964637695.1 uncultured Gemmatimonadota bacterium
TCTGATCCCGACAGGTTTTAATATCTCACCGGCTCGCCGGGTCGGCTCTGCCACCCAACCGATACAGTGACGTCTCCCGAACCGGTCTCCTCGAGGGCGTCAGCCGTCGTCTGGTGAGCCAGTCTTCTCAGGTTGTTTGTCTGGGAGAGGTGGGCCAGTACAACATGGAAGGTATCGGGTCCGATGATTTTCGGGAGGAGACCGGCTGCATGTTCATTGCTCAGATGACCGAGCGGGGAGTCGATCCTTTCTTTTATGACGGGAGGATAGGGTCCCTCCCACAGCATCCTTCTGTCGTGGTTTGACTCGATTACTATTATCTCGCAGCCCTTCAGTTTCCGAATGACTTTATCGTCTGCTTTTCCCAGATCGGTCGCATAGCCGATACGTATGCCTTCTGCCTTAATGATGAATCCAACCGGATCGGCTGCATCGTGTGACACTGGAAAAGGTGTTATGCGGAACTCCTCAACCGTGAAGGCCTTCCCATTGTTGAAGGTCTCGCACTTCATGCGCTCCCCGATATATCGCCCGGCAGCATCCATTGTTTTATCATTGGCCAGAAGAGGTGTCGGATACCTTTCGTTGAAAACGCGCAGGCCGCTCATGTGGTCGGTGTGATCGTGAGTCAGCACTACCGCGCCGATCGAACCAGGATCATGGCTGACGCTTTCCAATCTCAGGCAGATCTGGCGTGCAGAGAGGCCTGCATCTATGAGGATCGCGGATTCTGCGGTCCGGATCAGGGTGGAGTTTCCCTTCGATCCCGAACCAAGCGTGACCAGTTCTACCATCGACCATCCCGGTTTTTAGGTGGACTTGAGGAGCCTGATGGAGAAATACTCCGGCTGCGGATTGCGCTGGCCTTCGACCGACCGCGTTGTCCTTCGCGAATTGTCCTCGACGTAGCGCACGGCCACGCCTGCGGGCAATTCGCTCGGACGCCTTATCGGCCCGGCGCCATCGCAATCCTCACTTTCGGCGCTTTCTCCGACAGGCTCCTGAGGTTATCGGTTTTGAGAGATTAATGAAACCATGAGACAAAACAAACATCGTGATGGTATCGATCAGCCGCTGGATGCCCTCCTCGAGCTGGGGCTCACTCCGGTAGATCTGCCTCCTGTTATATGCGAAGTTGAAAAGGTCGGAAAGAGAAAATACAGGATTGTATCCGCCCGCCCTGCAATGGGAACCCTTGTGTCGGTTACCATGATCCACTCCTCCAGGCAGAGAGCGGAGGAAGCCGCCGGAAGGGCCTTCGAGGAGATCGGCCGCCTGGCAGGTATTCTGAGCCGGCACGATGATTCTGCCGCTCTGGGATATCTGAACCGTGAGGGTCTGCTGAAAGATGTACCTGCAGAACTGGATGCTGTGGTGCGACGGGCCCTTCATTATAACAGGGTCAGCAGCGGATTGTTTGATATTTCGGTGAAACCTCTGGTCGACCTTCTGGAAAGCAGAACGGAGCTGAAGGGCAGGGCGACACCTGCACCCGAAGATCTGAAGGCAGCCCTTGAACTGACCGGCCTCGACAATCTGAAAGTGACAGAACATTCAATTCAATTCACCAGGCAGGGCATGGGTCTGACACTCGACGGTATAGCCAAGGGATATATAGTGGACAGGGCTGCAGATGTTCTGAAGAAGCATAAAGTTGGAAACTACCTGATCAATGCGGGTGGAGACATCCGGACTGCGGGGAAGCGGGAGGACCGCAAACCGTGGACGGTAGCTGTCCAGGATCCCTCCAAGAGAGGAGATTTCCCCGATATCATACATCTCTCCAACAGGTCGGTTGCCACCTCCGGAGGTTATGAGATCTATTTCGATCCCCGGATGGAATTCCACCACATCGTCGATTCATCTACCGGAATGTCGCCGACCATGAATCTGAGTGTCTCTGTTGTGGCACCCACAACTATGGCGGCAGATGCACTTGCCACCGCGCTCTTCCTGACCGCACCTGTGCAGGGTATCGTACTGATCGAATCGCTGCCAGGGTGTGAGGCGCTGATAGTGGACGGAACGGGATATCAGATGAAAACAAGCGGGTGGAGGAGCGCTGCCGGATAATCTTTCCCGAAGCAGCTCAGCGGAGCCCTCTTTCATGCAGCGGACTTCCAGCTCAGAACACCTGGATGGGGCATTGACTCAGAAAAAGGTTAAGCGGTACGATGGCGCCCAGACCATCAGATTACTTGACATAAAAGAAGGCAGGAGTGTGATGGACGAAGCCGCAAGACTCGATTCCCTCGACTCATCGAAGTATTCAAACGTACAGCTGACGGCACTTGTGCTTCTGAGGATGCTGATAGGCTGGCATTTCCTCTATGAAGGATTCGTCAAGGTGGTCAATCCCTACTGGTCGGCCGGAGGGTACCTGTCAGAATCGAAATGGATATTCAGCTGGTTTTTCCACTGGATTGCTGACAGTCCGTTTCTGCTGTCGATTGTCGATTTCCTGAATGAATGGGGTTTGATACTGATCGGACTGGGGCTGATCCTCGGGCTCTTCACCCGTTATGTCTCCATTGCAGGCATGATACTGCTGTTACTCTACTGGCTCTGCAATCCGCCATTAGTGGGATTGCGTTATTCGATGCCTCCCGAGGGCAGCTACATCATCGTAAACAAGAATCTGATTGAAGCCGCTGCCCTGTTCGTTCTCGCGTATTTCCCGACAGGAACACATATAGGGCTCGATCGATTTCTTCTGCTGAGGAAAGAGAACTCGTAATCACCTTTAGATATTGTCCCGATTTTCGGAGGAATAATGATGGATCAGGATGAAACCAGAAATCTCAACGAACCGGTAGAGAGTGAACCGGCGGATGCCGGTGCAGAGGCAGCGAGCACTTCGCCTGTCACGACCAGCAGGATGGAACGCCGCGACCTGCTGAAGGCACTGGCGGGAGTCCCGATAGTAGGTGCGCTCTTCTGGAGGGCATTCAGGAAGAAGGGACTGGATGATTTCAGGAGGAACGAGATTCTCTCTGAGCTGGGTGATATTGGGGGTGCGCAGGCGGTTATTCCCGAGATGAGACATGCCGCCGGTGGAAAGATCCGCCTGGGGATTATCGGTTGTGGTGGAGAGGGTAACTGGCTGATGCACTGTGCCGGTTTCGCTCACAAGTGGAGGATCGATCAATGGACAAGGGAGAACAACCGGCGGGCCTTCGAGAACTTCCGGGCCCAGCCCGACCTGAATGTGGAGTTCACAGCCGTATGTGATGTCTATGACATCCGGGCCGAAATGGGCATGTGGGCCTCCGGGAATGCAGAGGGTCCCAACCTCGGCAAGGACCTGAAGCGGGCCCGAAGGTTCCGACACTACCAGGATCTGCTGCGATCCGGTGAAGTGGACGCGGTGATCATCGCGACCCCCGATCACTGGCACACCAGGATAACGATCGATGCCTGTGCTGAAGGTATACCGGTCTACCTGGAAAAGTGCATGACCCGCACCGAGCAGGAGGCCCTCGATATCTACCGGGCCGTGAAGGAGAGCGGGATCGTCTTCCAGCTGGGGCACCAGAACCGGCAGTTGGAGAGCCATGAGAAAGCACGCGAGATAGTCGAGCGGAGTATCCTGGGTCCGGTCAGTCTGGTGGAAACAACCACGAACCGGAACTCGCCGGGGGGCGCGTGGGTATACGGTATGGATGAGGAGGGTACAGCGGAGACAATCGATTGGGATATCTGGCAGGAGGCGGCACCCACCAGGGTACCGTTCAGCAGGGAGCGCTACTTCCGCTGGCGCTGCTGGTGGGACTACGGAACCGGTCTTTCCGGCGATCTCTTCAGCCACGAGTATGACGCCGTGAACCAGATCCTGAATCTGGGGATTCCGGCGACTGCAGTGGCTTCGGGCGGGATTTACTTCTACAAGACCGATGAGTTCTTCAAGTACCACGATCCCGCAGAATATCCCATAAGTGAGAACAGGGATGTGCCCGATACATTTCAGATCGCCTGCGAATATCCCGACCGGAACATGACCCTTCTTTACAGCTCAACGCTTTCCAACAACCGTGACCGGGGCAAGGTCTTCATGGGGCATGACGCCTCGATGGAGGTGGGTGCCAACCTGACCGTCTATGCCGGACGGGAATCCACGAGGTACCGGCAAAAGATCGATGACAGGATCATCGATACTTCCCTCCCGCTCTTCCAGTGGCAGCAGGGATCTGATCGGATCGATGCCGTGACCTCTGCCTCCGACCGGTATTTCATGTCGCGGGGCCTGATGTACACCTTCCGGGGCGGTCAGCAGCTGCCGACCAACCACCTGCACATCTCGGAGTGGCTGGATGTGATCCGCAACGGTGGTGAAACCAGCTGCAATATCGAACGCGGTTTCGAGGAAGCGATCACGTGCCACATGGCAACCAGGTCGTACCTGGAGGGCAGGAGGGTTGAGTGGGATCCGGTTAAAAGAAGGATCGTGTAGGGAAGGTTATAGGGCAGGGGGTGATCATCAGGTAATACAGACAGAAAGGAATTACAGCAAGATGAAGCCTAAACACCGTTTCTGGATAATGATGTTCCTGCAGTATGCGATCTGGGGAGCGTGGGCACCTGTTTTATCCGACTACCTGCTCAACAATCTTGGCTTCACGGGATTTCAGGCCGGCTGGATTTTTGCCCTGCTGCCGATAGCTACGATCATCTCTCCTTTCATCGGCGGCCAGCTTGCTGACCGGTATTTCGCAACGGAAAAAGTGATTGCCTTTCTGCAGCTTACGGGCGGAGTTCTGCTGCTGATCATGTCACAGGTGACGAGCTATGGTGCCATAATGGCTCTGATGTTCTTCTACTGCCTCTTCTACGCACCTACCCTGGCGCTGACCAACTCGATAGCCATGATAAACCTGAAGGATTCGGAAGAGGAGTTCGGCCGGATCCGGGTTTGGGGAACGATTGGATGGATCGCGTCGGGCTGGCTGCTCACCGGCTGGCGCTATCTGGGTGTCAATGTCGCACTGGGCGGCGATATGCTCTTCCTGGCCGGTATCATGTCGGTGATCATGGGATTCCAGTCCTTTACACTGCCGCACACACCTCCTCAGAAAGAGGGCGTCAATCCTCTGGCATTCCTGGATGCGCTGAAAATGCTGAAGAACCGGGATTTCCTGATTTTCGTTGGCATCACCTTCGTTGTGGCGACCGAGCTGGAGTTCTACTACCTGCTCACTGCACCTTTCCTTACCTCAACATCGATCGGGATATCATCAGAATCTCTGCCGGCCATCATGACGATCGCCCAGTTTGCCGAGATGTTTGTGATGATTTTCCTGCTATCCGTGTTTCTGAAGAAGTACGGCATGAGGAATACACTGGCCATCGGAGTTATCGCATGGCCCCTCAGGTATATCATATTTGCGATCGGGAAACCGGTCTGGCTGGTAGTGGCATCCCTGACACTGCACGGCTTCTGTTACGTCTTCTTCTTCGTGGCGGCATTCATCTATGTCGATAAAATCGCCCCGAGAGACATCAGGGCTTCGGCTCAGAGCTTCATCGCGATCGTTGTGCTGGGAGTCGGCCGCGGAATGGGCAGCGTTTTCGCGGGCAAGATCATGGACATCTTTACGGTTGACGGCGTCACCAACTGGACCAACACATTCCTGGTGCCCTGCGTATTGACCATTCTGTGTGCTGTTGCATTCATCCTGTTTTTCCGGGAGAAGAGCACTGCAGTTCCAACTGTAACACAGGAGGCATAAACCCGGTGCACCGCTCCGTAATTACAGTGTACTGAGAAAGGCGTGAAGTAATATGGGCAAGAAGAGACTGGGCGTCGGTTTCATCGGGGGCGGCTTCATAGGGCGGTTCCATATCCGCTCATGGGTGGGCGTGAGGGATTCCGACATCATGGGGATCGTGGATGTAAACAGCGATACTGCTGAAAGCACTGCGGCTCTGGTGAAGGGCCTGAATGTCGGAGAGCCGACAATTCACGGTTCGATCACCGACATGGTGGCCGACCCGAACATTGACGCTCTATGGATAGGTACTCCGAACTTCACACGCATCGAGGTGATGGAGGAGATCGCTGATGCGGTTGTATCGGGCAAGGGTGAATTGATCGGCGTCTGCTGTGAGAAACCGCTGGGCAGGAACGTGGCTGAGGCAAAGAAGATGCTGGAGCTGGCACAGAAGGCCTCTCTGCTCGACGGCTATCTGGAGGACCAGCTCTTCTCCACTTCTGTTCAACGCGGCAAGTCGATCGTCTGGGCCCGGGGTGCGGCACTGACCGGCCGGCCTTTCCTGGCCCGCTCGGCCGAGGAGCATTCGGGACCTCACATGCCCTGGTTCTGGGAGGGTGAACTGCAGGGAGGTGGAGTCCTGAACGACATGATGTGCCATTCGGTCGAAGTGGCCAGATACCTGCTGACCGAACCAGGTGTACCGAGAGAGAGTCTGACACCGGTGAAGGTCACGGCACACACTTCCTGTCTGAAGTGGCAGGATCCACACTACGTCGAGCAGTTGAAGCAGATAAGCGATGGAAAACTCGACTATGCAAATCGTCCTGCCGAGGACTTTGCCAGGGGTCTGATCGAATACCGGGATAATGATGGTAATCCTCTGATTGTTGAAGTAACCACATCGTGGTGTTTCGTAGGTGCGGGATTGCGCCTTTCCATGGAGCTGTTGGGGCCTGAGTACTCCATGTCGATCAATTCGCTCGATGCGGGGCCTAAGGTATTCTTCAGCAGGAACGTTCACGGAGAGACAGGAGAGGACCTGGTGGAGAAGCAGAATGCCGAGATGGGCCTGATGCCGGTCATTGCAGACGAAGAGGGCGAGTACGGCTACACAGGTGAGAACCGCCACATGGTGGAAGCTTTCCTGGCGGGAAACCGTCCGGATGAGAATTTCAGCGACGGGGTCAATGTCACCGAACTGCTGATGACTGCATACATGAGCGCCGAGCAGGGCAGGTCGGTCGAATTCCCGCCCTCCGACCTCGACACCTTCATCCCGGCAGTAGCACAGGGTAAATGGAATCCTAAAGAAAAGAATTGATTGGGAGAGATCATGAAACGGAGAGTATGGCTGTTCACAATAGTCGGTCTGGTGATGATTGCAGTTGCCGTCGGCACCGCTCGCAGTTCAGTTCCGACCTATACCTCTTCTTCAAATCGGGCTGAACTTCAGTATTCCGATGTGAGGATCGCCAAATTCCCCATCGCGGTTCAATGCTGGACCTACAGGGCCTTCACCTTCTTCGAGACCATCGATAAGGTAAAGGCGCTGGGCATCAGCAATCTGCAGCCTTATCCCGGCCAGAGATTGAGCAAAGAAACAGGCGACCTGCGGTTCGACCACAACCTGGATGATGAGCAGATGAGAATGGTCCGGCAGAAGCTGCGGGATGCCGGGATCACTCTTATCGCCTATGGAGTGGTCAATTTCGAGAACGATGAGGAGAGTGCACGCAAGGTCTTCGATTTCGCCCGCCGCATGCGCATCAGGACCATAGTCACCGAACCGGATACCGAGGATTTCTCCCTGCTCGAAACGCTGGTAAGGGAATACGGTATTCCGATAGCGGTTCACAACCATCCCTCCCCCTCCACCTACGCACGTCCCGAAACTGTTCTTGAGCGTGTTGAGGGACGTGATCCCAGGCTCGGTTCCTGCGCCGATATCGGCCACTGGATGCGCAGTGGCGTAAACCCGGTTGAGGCGCTGCGGATGTTGAAGGGGCGGATAATAGACGTTCACCTCAAGGATCTGGACACCTTTGGTCAGAAGCGGGCGCTCGACGTACCCTACGGATCGGGACTGGCCAACGTTCATGACATACTGGCCGAACTGACTCTGCAGGATTATCAGGGGTACCTGACGATCGAATACGAGCACCCCGATGAAGTTGAGAACCCCGAACCTGCCATCCTGAAGGGCCTGGAATACATACAGGGCATCACGTACCGGGAAGGTTACGAGCAGATACTGGGAAAGAAGGGCAGGCTGTTCTGGAAGGGCGGCTGGAACCACTACGGACCCGGTATCTTTGAACTCGATCGAGAGACGGGAGTCCTGACCGGCCGTGGCGGCATGGGCCTGTTCTGGTACGGAAAGAAGTACAGGAATTTCATACTTGAACTCGACTACAGATGTTCCGATCCCTTTACGAATTCCGGAATATTTCTGCGAGTCCCTGAAGTGCCTTTCAGCGACGAGTACATCTATCACTCATTCGAGATACAGATCGCCGACAACGGTGAGGGCATCCATATGTCGGGAGCCGTCTACGATGCCGAGGCTCCCACGACCAATGCCAGCAAACCGACCGGGGAGTGGAATCACATGAAGATCTCATTCGTCGGTGATCATATCGAAGTGGAGCTGAACGGACAGTCAGTGGTGCAGTGGAACGCTGAACCACGGGGCAAGATCGCTGACTTTGCAGAGGAAGGTTATATCGGCCTGCAGAACCACGACTGGAATACCTCCATCCAGTTCAGGAACATCTATGTGAAGGAACTGCCCTGAATAATGTGGTTGAACAACAGGTTGATTCACCTGACTTGTACCTGGAAGTTGCGGGATGTAAGATTTAAGAGTTCAGAGTCGTTTTTACACTTGAATTCACAAGTGATTTATATCACTATATCGATTGACGATTTGTCTGTGGTCAATTCAAACCCATAACACACGAGCAAATGTCCGATCGGAGAACTCAATGAATCATCGATGGCATAGACTTGTTGCTCTGTGTCTCGTTCTGGCAGCAGGTATTCTGGTCACCGGGTGTGAGGAAGATGGCCCTACCGAAGTGATCCCAGAACTTGCCTTTGTCGGCATGCAGGCATGTGCGGAATGTCACTCTACGATTGTTGGCTATGTTGAATCATCCGGGCATCCCTGGAAACTTAACAAGGTAGTAGGTGGACAGGCTCCAACCCTTGCAGGTTGGTCCTCTCCGGTTCCGCCAGAAGGATACACCTGGAATGATATCTCATATGTCATCGGCGGGTTCCACTGGAAGGCCCGCTTTATCGACTCAAATGGCTACATAATCACCGGTACGGCGGTTCAGTACAACATCGAGACCGATGCCTGGACCGGATACCACTCTACTGAAGCACCCGGTACGAAGCAGTACGACTGCGGTCGCTGCCACACTACCGGATGGGTCTCCTACGCTGATGGTGGAGTACGGCAGGACAACCTTCCGGGCATGGCAGGTGCATTTTCAGAACCTGGGGTCCGCTGTGAGCGATGTCACGGAAAAGGATCCCGCCACGTAGAAACCCAGTCGGCCGATGATATCTCAATCGATACCCACTCCAGTCTTTGCGGTGAATGTCACTACCGCAATGCCAACCATCTTATCGATGCAAAAGGTGGATTCATAAGACACCACGAGCAGTACGACGAGATGCTGGCGGCCGGACACCGCGGTCTGGAGTGTATCACCTGCCACGATCCTCACAAGAGTGCTGTGGGTACGGCGGGTATGGGTGCTATCAAGGTGGAATGTTCCAGCTGCCATGCTACCCAGGCTGCCACGGTGAATCACGCCGTCACTACCTGCACGGTATGCCATATGCCTGAAGCATCCAAATCGGCGGTAGCTGAGAACATCTACAACGGAGATCTGAAAACGCATATATTTGCGATAAACACAGCTGCAGCAGGCAAGGATTCGCTCATGTGGTATAGCAGTGGTGGCAAGGCAAATGGCTTTGTTACGCTTGATTTTGCCTGTTACGGCTGTCACAAGGATTCGAATGGTGTTGGAGGAAGCGGCAGTGCCAAGACTCTCGCTGAACTTTCAGCCAAGGCAGTGACCATTCACGCCGGTACACAGTAATAACCGGCTGTACACCGGCCGATCCAGGCTTTATTGAAGGGCCGTTCCCTGTATTCCGATCGGGGGGACGGTCCTTTGCTTTATAACTTTTTCAGCAGCGCGGTATGACTTTTCCAGATCCCGGGCACCGGGAATTGCTCAAACCCGGAGCCGAAAGCCACGTCAAGAGTCCTCTGGAATTCGAAATCCGGAATGTGTCCGGTTGGTTCTGCAAGAAGGAGGATGCCACCAGGTTTGATTATGGAGCATAACTCGGAGAAGAGCTTTTTCTGATTCGGTACTTCGTGAACAACTGCAAAGGCCAGCACGAAATCGACCGACTCCTTCAAATCGTCCAGGCCCAGGGTTGTGTCTGAGCAGAGACGTTCCTCGATGCGACCGGCAACTCCCGCTTTCCGGGCCCTCTTGACCAGAGACTTTATCATCCTGGGCTGGAGGTCCACACAGATGACCCTGCCCTCGTCACCGGCCATCCTGGCCATATCGAGGCTGAAGAAACCCATACCGCAGCCGATATCGGCCACAGTCATTCCAGGCTTGATATGAGGTTCAAGTATCTCCGCCGGATCCTGGAAATGCTTCCTCCAGGGATGTGCCAGAAAGTAACCGAGCCACCATGGACATACCCGATGAGCCATTATTGATTCCTCCAGGTCAGGATAAGATATCTTTGGCCTGTTCGGATGCTTTTTCAATGCAGGCGTTCATCGATATGCCGTAGTAGGAGCTGCCGGCCAGCCATAGTCCCGGAAGTCGCTTTGTTATCGACTCGATGGTGTCCAGACGGGTCTGGTGGCCGGGTGTGTACTGTCCTATACCAAGCGGATGGCGATATATCCTGATCAGTTCCGGCTCGGCCGTCAATTCCATGGTTGTTACCAGATCTTTTCTGACGATTTCCAGCAGGGTGTCATCATCAAGCTCCACCGCTTCGGGATCGTGGGCACCACCGATCATTACTCGCAGAAGAACCTTGCCCTCAGGTGCCCTCCCTGGGAAAATGCTCGAATCCCACAGGCATCCCAGACTGCGGATTCCCTCGAGCCTGGGAACGAGGAAACCGAATCCGTTCAGAGGACCTTCAGTATCCTTTTCGTCATATCCGAGGGCAACTACCGCCAGGTTCGCTGTTCGTATCTCGGCGACTGTGGCTCCCAGTTCTGCATCGATCTCTCTGAGAATTGGAGCTGCGACAGGAGATGGTACCGTTACAACCACTGATTTGGCTGGGAAGGAATGTCCGCTGCCTGTCTCTATGAGCCAATTCGATTCAACGGAGTCTGCCGGTCTGATGCTGGTGACTTCCGAATCGAGTATTATTGAATCTCCCAGTATGTTCCGGAATCCATCCATCCAGATGTCAAGACCATCATCGAAAGAGGTGAGGGTACCTCCCGGGCCGGCAGGGCCTCCCGGTTTGACCAGTTCCTCGATCGGCTCACCCCTCGCTCTCATATTCTCGACTCTCTTCTTCGCCCTCTTTCTCTCCTTCATGCGGCCGATCATCGCCTTTACCAGGCTGCCGTACTCCTCCTCCATCGCTGCCATCTTCGGGAAGGAACTGGCCATGCTCAGTTCGTGGATATTGCCGGCGAAGACGCCGGAAACCATGGCATCGATCAGGACTTCAGCGGCTTCCCTGCCGATCCTGCGGCTGACGAATCCGGCTATCGTCTCGTCTCTGCCCTCCGGCCCGGCACCTGCGAATGGTTCGAGCATTACCCTGAGTCTGCCACCCGGGCTCAATACTGCGCTCTTGAGGAATCCGACCGGACCTGAGGGAAGCAGGTGAAGCCGACCATGGCGGTAGAGATATCTTTCGGCCGCACTCTCATCAGATTTCTGGATTCTCTCATTCAGACCCAGACGATCCACCAACTCCGGTGTTGTAGGAACGTTATCGAGATAGCCGTTCGGACCCCACTCGATTGTATAACCGTCAATCCGATCGGTTCTGATGTTACCTCCGATCGTGCTCCCCGATTCAAGAACCCGGACCTCTACTTCCTCCCCCCGCTGCGCAGCCAGGTCGATCAGGTTGACGGCGGTTGAGAGGCCTGAAATACCTCCTCCGACTATCACAATGCGTTTCAAAGTCTTAAACCTCTCAGTGAATGTCGAATTGTCCCGGTCACAGGGCCGGGACCTCATCCAGATTCTTCATATGGGTTTCCACCAGGTCGGCCAGCACAGCGAAGAAATCGGGATCGTCATTCAGTGAAGGGACCATGTGGTACTCTTCGATCCCTGTCCGTGCGGCTGCCTGCCTGTACTCGATATCCAGTTCGTAAAGGGTCTCCACATGGTCTGAGACGAAAGAGATGGGCCAGATCAACAGGGCATCGTGACGCTCTGCTGCCAGCGATCTTATCACCTCGCCGGTTGGGGGGCCTGTCCATTCCACCGGGCCCGACCGGCTCTGGAAACAGAGGTGTGCCGGTGGAGGATCGGTCAGCCTCTTTAATACTCCCTCCATGGTGGCCTCGATGTGCTCCACGTATGGATCACCTTCATCGACGAACTTCCGGGGCAGGCCGTGAGCCGAGACCACCAGGTGCACCCTTTTTCTGACTTCCGGCTGCATTTCCTCCAGAGCTGTTTTGATCTTCCCGGCCCACAGATCGAGGAAAGCGGGGTCATCGTACCAGTGGCTGATGAAGGAGATCGGCAGGTCGAGTCCCAGCCGGTCACGGGCTTTCAAAAGATCTGTTTCACTGCTGCCAGTTGTGGCCCTGCTGAAGTGGGGATAGAGAGTAAGGCCTATCACGTGCCTGACGCCCGAAGCCGCCAGTTTCCTGAGAGCCTCATCGGCAAATGGATGCCAGTATCGCATCGCCATGCCGACTTTGACACTTTGTTCCATTCTACCGGAGAGGAGTTCCTGCACACCCTCCATCTGTACCTTCGTCCAGTCGAGGATGGGAGAATGACCGCCGATCTTGAGGTAGTTCTCTCTAACTCCGGGAAGTCTTCGATTGACGATCAGCCTGCCCAGAAGGAACTGTCCGATTTTACCTCCAGGCAGATCGATGATGGTTGAGTCGGAAAAGATGTTTCTGAGGAATGGTTTGACCGCCTCTATCGAGTCGGGACCGCCCATATTCAGTAACAGAACACCCGTTTCGGCGTTCTCCGGACCATTTGAAGCCATTGCCATACCAGACGAAATGTCACGCCTCACACGGTCCGTGAGAAAACCCGTTTCTCAGGTGATTTGGTGTCGAGGTAGCTGTCGAAAGCCATACAGACGTTGCGAACGAACAGGCGGCCACGATCATTCACAGTGATTCCATCATCGTCGATTTCGATGAATCCGGCCTCCATCGGCTCGGCCAGGAGTGCGATCGAATCCTTGAAATAACTGTCGAAATCGATCTGGAATCGTTCGGTGACGTCGACCTTCAGAATCCTGAAATTGCACATCAGCTGGGTGATAACATGGCGACGGATCAAATCATCGTCATCGAGGACGTATCCTCTCTGGATGGGTAATTCTCCGCTGTCTATCGCCTCGTAGTATCGGGAGAGCTTCTTTTCGTTCTGCACGAACGCCCCCTGGATGTCTCCGATGCCGGAGATACCGAATGCTACCATGTCCGTTGCCGGCTTGACCGTGTAGCCCATGAAGTTGCGGTGGAGGGTCCTTTTGCGGGCCGCTACGGCCAGCTCGTCATCGGGGAGGGCGAAATGGTCCATTCCGATCGGATCGTAACCGGCCTCGAGGAACCGGTTCATTGCGGTAAGGTAGAGATTGAGTTTGGTCTCGGGGGAGGGGAGAGTGCTGTCGTCCAGTTTCTTCTGGTGCCCTTTGAGCCAGGGCACATATGCGAAGGAATAGACCGCGACCCTCTCGGGCCTCAGGCTCAGCACCTGATCGAGGTTGCTGTTAAAAGTCTCGACTTCCTGCAGTGGCAGGCCGTAGATCAGATCGATATTTATCCCCTCCGTGAATCCGGTCTGCCGGGCTTTTTCGATCAGCGATTCCGTTTCCTCGAAAGTCTGCTTGCGGTCGATGGCCTCCTGGACTTCGGATGTGAAGTCCTGCACACCAAGGCTCAACCGGTTGAAGCCGAGTTCGGCCAGCAGTTCCAGATGGTCGTGCGTTGTCGTGTGGGGATCCACTTCGACCGCTACCTCGGCGTCCTTCAGCAGAGTGAAATGCCTGCCGAAGGCTTTGAAGAGTCTTTCCAGCTGTGCTGGATCATGGAAGGTGGGAGTGCCGCCTCCCCAGTGGAACTGTGCCACCTCTCGTCTGTTCGGAAGCCTTTCGGCCAGCAGATCGATCTCCCTTTCGACGTGATCGAGGTACTCTTCGGCGATATCCATCTTCTGTGTTATTACGACGTGACAGCCGCAGAAGAGGCAACGGTGTTCGCAGAACGGCAGGTGCGTGTACAGACTGAGCGGAGCTTCATCTTCGAAAGTGTCGGCAAGGGTCAATTTCTGATAATAGACCTTTGAGTCGACCCCTTCATGGAATTCAACAGCGGTAGGGTACGATGTATACCTGGGACCAGGTTTGTCGAAGCGGCGCAGGGTTTCTACATTTATCGATATGCTCCCGCCTTTCATCTTCATATACCGGCGGTTCTCAGGTGAACGTGGTCGATAAGGATCTTCACTGCATCGGGATCGGTCTTCCTTTCGATCCCGTGTCCCAGATTGAATATGTGGCCTGGACCCGGACCTGCTTCTCTGAGGACCATGTCGATCTCCATCTTCAACTCTTCGGCGGTAGCAAATAGTGCTGCAGGATCGAGGTTCCCCTGTACGGCTTTCTCTGAACCGAGGATCCTCCTCGCTCGCGAAAGGGGAAGGCGCCAGTCTATTCCGATAACATCGGCGGGAATATCCGCCACATCCTCCAGCAGTGTGGAGCCCTGATTGGGGAAATAGATCAGGGGCAGACCGAGAGGGAGGAGGGCCTTCATGATCTTGACAACTGCAGGTTGGGCAAAGGTCCGGAACTGCAGAGGCCCCAGCAGGCCGATCCACGAATCGAAGAGCATCAGAGCCTGCGCTCCCGCCTCGGCCTGAGCGGTCAGATATGCGATCTGTGCATCAGCCACCTTGTCGAGAAGGAGCCGGGTCGCTTCAGGTTGTGAGGTGAGGAAGGACCTGGCCTCGATAAAGGTCTTCGAACCGCCTCCCTCGACCAGATAGCAGAAGAGGGTGAAGGGGGCGCCTGCGAAACCGATAAGCGGCACCGAAGCAGGCAGTTCCTTTCTGAGTATCTGGATCGTTTCCATAACGTAGGGAGCGAACTCTGCCGGATCCTTCGACTGGAGCGCTGCGACTGCTTCTGCGCTTCGAACCGGGGATGCAACAACGGGTCCGGGACTGAATTCAATTTCGATGCCCAATCCTTGAACGCCTATCATGATGTCGGAGAAAAGTATGGCCGCATCGAGTTCGAATCTGTGCAGGGGTTGAAGGGTCACCTCGGCGGCAAGTTCCGGAGTCCTGCACATCGTCAGAAAATCGACTCCCTCCCGGACTTTCCTGTATTCGGGCAGGTAGCGTCCCGCCTGCCGCATGATCCAGACCGGAGTGTGGGGTATCGGCCGGCGCCGGCAGGCAGCCAGGAATGGTGGAAGCTGTGCTGATTCGGGTGAGTTCATCAGGTACTTTCCTCGAAGATCTGCTGCAGGGCTGAAGCTGCTGCCGTCAATGTCCTGTCGATATCCTCCTCACTGTGCGCGATGGAGAGGAATCCCGCTTCGTATGGGCTGGGAGCCAGGTAAATGCCATCAATCAGCATCTGCCGGAAATAGCTGGTGAAGAGTTCGCTGTCGCAGGCCGAGGCCGTCTCCCAGTCGGTGACCGGTCCGGCCGAGAAGAAGAGGGAACCCATCGAGCCGACCCTGTTCCAGGTCAGGGAGTAACCTGCGTCAGCGATTATCTTCTCGAACCCTCCCGCAAGCCTGTCACTCAGCTTTTCCAGGTAGTCGTATGTATCACTGTGGGACTGCAGGTACCCGATCGCAGCCAGGCCTGCTGCGGTGGCAAGGGGATTCCCCGAAAGTGTACCCGCCTGGTATACAGGGCCGTCGGGAGCTATCTCTCTCATGATATCCTCACGGCCTCCGTACGCCCCTGCCGGCAGGCCGCCACCGAGGATCTTGCCCAGGGTGGTAAGATCCGGCGATACACCGAACCGTTCCTGTGCTCCCCCGGGGGCCAGTCGGAAACCAGTCATCACTTCATCGAAGATGAGCAGGCTGCCTTCTGTATCGCACAATGACCTGAGGCCCTTCAGAAAGCCCTCCGCGGGCGGAATACAGCCCATATTACCCGCCACCGGCTCGACGATAATGCATGCGATATCTCCGGTATTTGCCTCGACAAGTTTCTCAACGGATTGGAGACTGTTGTAGTCGGCGTTAAGAGTATCGACAGCTGTTCCGGCCGTTACGCCCGGACTGGAGGGAACTCCGAGGGTGGCTGCTCCTGAACCGGCTTCTACGAGGAATGTGTCGGCGTGTCCGTGGTATCCCCCCTTGAACTTGATGACATTAGGTTTTCCGGTATAGGCCCTGGCCAGCCTCACCGCGCTCATCGTTGCTTCCGTACCGGAATTGACCAGTCGTACGACTTCTACCGAAGGAACCATTTCTACTATCAGGTCGGCCAGTTCCACCTCTGCCGCGGTAGGTGCACCGAAGGATGTGCCCTTTTCGAGTGCCTTTGCTACCGCTTCACGGATGGCCGGATGATCGTGCCCCAGTATCATCGGACCCCACGAACCGACATAGTCGAGATATGCATTGCCGTCGGCATCCCAGACAGTCGCTCCACTGGCCCTTTCTATGAAGAGGGGCTCTCCTCCGACGCTCTTGAAGGCTCTCACCGGACTGTTCACACCCCCCGGTATGTGCCGGCGGGCTCTTTCGAAAAGGCGTGCCGATTCGCTGAAGGTCCTGTTCAATCTCTCAATCCTCCTTCAGCCAGCGGGCTGCCTCTTTTGCAAAGTAGGTCAGGATGATATCGGCTCCCGCTCTCTTTATCCCTGTCAGGCTTTCCATGGCGATCCTGCGCTCATCGATCCAGCCATTGATCCCTGCAGCCTTTATCAGGCTGTATTCACCTGAAACCTGATATGCGGCAGTGGGAACACCGAAGGTTTCCTTAACTCTGTGGATAATGTCCTGATAGGGTCCGGCAGGCTTGACCATGATGATGTCTGCACCCTCCTCCAGATCGAGCGCCACTTCATTGAGGGCTTCGTCGGAGTTGGGAGGATTCATCTGGTATGCACGGCGGTCGCCGAAGGCGGGGGCGGAGTATGCGGCATCCCTGAAGGGTCCGTAGTAGGCGGAAGCATATTTTGCGGCATATGAGACTATGGGGATACCTGTAAAATCGTTCTCGTCGAGGATCGATCTGATTACACTCACTCGTCCGTCCATCATATCGCTCGGGGCCACTGCGTCGGCTCCTGCCTGTGCATAGACCAGGGCCGCCCGGGCCAGAAGGGGGAGGGTGGCGTCGTTATCAACCTCACCCTCCTCGGTCAGCAGGCCGCAGTGTCCGTGGTCAGTGTATTCGCACAGGCATACATCGGCCCAGATGAGCAGTTCGGGCACCTCGGCTCTGATCGCCCTGATCGCACTCGGAACGATACCATCGGGATCGTAGCCGGAAGTGCCCTCAGCGTCTTTCTCTTCGGGCACCCCGAAAAGTATGATCGCCGGGATTCCCAGCTCGTGGACCTCCACCGCCTCCCTGACAATGGTATCGACCGAGAACTGAAACACACCCGGCATGCTTATAACGGGATTTCTGATATTCTCACCGGGTACGACAAAGAGGGGATAGACGAAATCGTCAACACTCACGACTATCTCTCTCACCAGCCTGCGCCATGCCTCACTGCGGCGCAGCCGACGCGGTCTCTGATCGGGGAATGACATGATGGTTTTATCCTCTTCTGGTTAGTTCCCGTCTGGAAACGGCCCTTTTCCGCGATCTCGGCGTCAGTCTGCCAGGTCCCTTGTGCGACGTACAGTAAGTACGTCTCCTCGTCACCTGTTGACTTCCTTGATCTTGCGGAAAATTGCTCGTTTCCATATAGGGAACTTCGCTAGTGTCCATCCGGAGTTTCCGGATGAACACTGGCTAGCGCGATTACTGCTGCTTCTGCCAGTCCTTCAAGTGTGCTCGGATCGGCGGTTGCAGCTGGGGGCCAGCCTGTTTCCTCGAGAGCTTCAGCCGTTGTAGGCCCTATGGCTGCGGCTTCCGACGTTCTCTTCAACAGGGAGAAGCCTCTCTCCTCCAGTGAGAGCTGCAGACTCTCCACAGCCGATGTACTTGCAAACGTAACCACATCGATTGCACCATTTTCGATCTGCTGCAGGCAGAGCTGCCGGTCGAGTGCAGCGGGCTTATTGACGTATACCGTTACCTGGTCCAGGTGGGCCCCAAGCTGGCGGAGGCCCTCCGGGATCGTTTCGAGGGCGATCGATCCCGCCGGAAAGAGGATCTTTGCATCTCGGGCCCAGTCCCTTTCGCCGAATTCCCTCACCAGAGCCTCCCCCGTGTAGCTCTCCGGGATGAAATGAACGGGCCATCCATTCTCCTCGAGGGCACGGGCGGTAGATCTGCCTATCGCGGCAATTCGTGGCCCGGCTGACGCCTCGGGCAAAAGAGGCTGTATGATCGCTGCAACCGCCTCCACCGCTCTGGGGCTGGCAAATACTATCCAGTTGTAGTCGGCCAGGTCGCTCAGCGATTCGCTGATCGAGTCCAGATCCTCCGGCGGCTCAATAGAAAA
>CAZWVF010000046.1:18702-22253 GCA_964637695.1 uncultured Gemmatimonadota bacterium
CGGGCGGAGCACGCCGTCGGTCATTCCCCGGCAAATGGCCATTTCGAAGAGTTTGTGCAGACGTTTCCGCAACTTCAGGATCGGTTCTGTCCGGTCGCATGGATCCTGGGCCAGGCTCTTCTCCCACAGCATGTAGAAATGAGGGTATTTGATGAAGAACATGAACGTGTGGATCGTCAGCTTCCGGAGAATGATTTCAGCAGAACTCTGTTCTGAGACTACACTCTCAAGTTGACTGAGAAGCCGGTCGGCCTTCTCGCTGGCCAGTACCAGAAAGAGAGCCTCTTTCGAACCGAAATAATTGTAAAGTGTTCCCTTGGCCACCCCGGCATGCCGGGCCATGTCATCCATCGTGACAGCGCGGAACTCCTCACGGCTGAAAAGATCTGCCGCAGCGTCCAGAATGACCTGCCGGGTGTTTTTATTCCTATTTCTGCCGCTCACTTCTGTCCCCTCCCTGCTGATTTCCGGATCTCTTCCAGGATCTCTTCGGCGCCGTCCTGGAGCATCTCCTCAGCCAGTTTGTTGCCCAGTTCTCCGGCCATGTCAGCCGGTCCGGTGCATTCTCTGTCGATCGCTTTCAGTCCATCGATGGAGCACACGGTTGCGGTCAGATTCAGTATGCCTTCCTCAACGGTGGCCAGAGCTCCGACCGGAACCTGGCATCCTCCCTCGATCCGTCTCAGCAGCGCCCGTTCAGCGTCGGTGGCCATTCTCGAAGCCTGGTGATCGAGATGACGGACCCAGTTCAACGTATTCTCATCCACTTCACGAACCTGCACCGCCATGGCACCCTGTGAAACAGCCGGCAGGAATCTCTCCAGCGGCAGATAGGCGGAAATGCGGTCTTCCATGCCGAGCCGCTTCACACCGGCTGCAGCGAGTATGATCGCATCGTACTCACCCTCCTCGACCTTCCTGATCCGGGTAGGGATATTCCCCCTCAGCTCCTGCAACTCCAGGTCACTCCTCCACCGCGCGATCATTGCCCTTCGGCGCAGGCTGCTCGTTCCAATTCCGGCACCAGATGGCAGTTGATCGAGATCGGAACCGTCAACGCTGATGAGCACATCCCGCGGATCTTCCCGCTCGAGCACCGCGCCTATTATCAGACCGGAAGGCATCTCTGTGGCAAGATCCTTCAGGCTGTGCACGGCCAGATCCACATCGCCGGCCAGCAGAGCCTCTTCTATCTCTTTGGTGAAGAATGCCTTTCCCTCAATCTTTGACAGGGGAACGTCTGTGATCCGGTCGCCCTCTGTCTTGATGATCACCTCTTCAGCCACCGGTGAACCCGGCAATCTTCTTATGGCATCGATGACAATTGCAGCCTGCCAGCGTGCCAGATCAGATCCGCGAGTCCCTATCCTGAGTACACCGTCACTGCCGGCCACGGTCAGTCCTCCCCCCCGGTTGTATCGCCATTGTCGGCAGAGTTCGCAAGATCGAGGTTGAACAGTTCCTGAATTGCCGCGAGTCGTGTGAAACCGGCATGAGAAGTCGGATCGAGGCCTTTGATCTTAAGCGTGGGATTGTGCAGGAGTTTGTTGATCAGTGATCGTGTATATATTTCCAGTTCATCACGTTGGGAGGCTCCGAAGTGCCTTCCCTGCTTTTTCACCTGTATTGTTCCTATCTCGTCGAATGCGGCGCGCAGTGCTTTTATCAAAGGGGTGACCGCCAGCGAATCGTACCATTCGAAGAAGCGATCAACTTCTTCCTCGATGATCGATTCAACCTTCGGGATCTCTTTCCGGCGGCGCTTCAGATTCTGTTCGACGATGCTCTGCAGAGCATCCATGTCGTAGAGGAAGATGTTGTCGAGCGCTGCTATCTCCGATTCCACATCCCTCGGAGCTGCGATATCAATGATGACCTGAGGACGTCTGCCCCTTTCCTTTCTGACCCGCTTCATCTGTTCGAGTGAGATCACCGGTTCCGGTGAAGCGGTGGCGCTGACGACGACATCTGCTTCGACGAGCGCGCTCTCCAGCTCCTCCCAGGCAACCGCGGTACCTCCCAGCTCTTCTGCCAGCTCTTCAGCCTTCTCGAGGGTTCGGTTTATCACGATGAGCCCTCCCGAACCTTCTTCGTTGAAATGTCTGGCCGCCAGCGTGCCGGTGTCGCCTGCACCGACGATAAGCACCTTGTGCCTGGAGAGATCGTCAAAGACTTTCTTCGTCCGCCGAACGGCTGCATACGCAACAGATACAGCCCCCTCACCGATGGCGGTTTCGCTTCTGGCCCTTTTGCCGCTGGTGACAGCCGCATTGAACAATCTTGTGGTCAGGACTCCGGCGGTGCCCCCGCTGCGTGCTGTTTCGATCGATTCACGGACCTGCCCCAGGATCTGCGGTTCGCCTACCATCATCGACTCAAGGCCCGATGCCACCCTGAAGAGGTGAACGGCCGCAGATCGTCCAGTCCTCGAGTAGGTGTAATCGCCGTTATTGAGGTGGGTGATTCCCTTGTATTCGTTCACCGCGTTTCGCAGGAATTTCTCTTCTCTTTCCCTTTCCCTGTCTTCAACGACTCCGTACAGTTCTGTCCTGTTGCAGGTGGAGAGTATCACGACCTCTTCAACAGCATTCTTTCCAGTTCGCAGTTGAGGAAGGAAGGTGCTGAGTTCATCGGGATCCATGACCAGTTCATCCCGCACCTCGAGCGGGGCGGTCTTGTGACTGACACCTATGAGAAGCAGGTCCATGGCATCAACCGAAGCTGTGGAACGAAGAGATGAACAGGTTTACGACGAAAGTGGAGGCAACCATCATAAGGAAAGCCAGAAGTGAGATCATGGCCAGAATGCGACTGGGCCAGTTCAGAACATATCGGCCGCCTATACAGATCCCGTAGATTAACCATATCAGGACAGTGCTCAGAAATTTGGGATCGATGAATAGATCTTCTATCAGTCCTGAAGCGAGCAGCTGAAGAGACCATTCAGTACCCACGACAATGGCAAGGGTGAGCATGCACCATCCGAATATCAGTGCCCCCAGGATGAGTTTCGACATGATCTCCAGGTTCGGCAGTCGCTGGAATATCAGCCCGACGCTGGTTCCCTTCAGTTCTCTGTACTGCAGCAGGTAGAGCCCTCCATATACAGCGGCAATGGCGAACGCAGCATATCCGAGAAGAGCCGACATGACGTGGAATCCGAAAAGGGGAGAACGGAGGATGTCGGGCACATGGGAGCTGTGGGTAATGAATGCGCTGGAGACGATCTGAAAGAAGAGGGGGGGAGCCAGCAGGAATACTCCGGTGGCCTTGTCTTTCATCCACCATTCCAGAAAGAGATATACCAGGGCCAGGGCGAAGGCGATGAACGAGAAAGCCTCCCATACATTAGCCAGCGGTACGTGCCTGAATACGACTATCGAAAGCACGAGATAGATCGCATGAAGGGTAACAACAGATCGGGCCAGATTGGTAATACTACGCCTGCTCCACTCATGCTTTTGCACGAAATAGAACAGGTAGTTCAAGAATACCAGAAGATATCCGAGCGGCAGGACGATATTGAGCAGTTTTAACAGTATCAGCACTGG
>CAZWVF010000047.1:0-19064 GCA_964637695.1 uncultured Gemmatimonadota bacterium
ACGTAAAGCTCTTCCAGGCGCTTGATTTCCTCCTGGGAGAGCTTTACATCCACCGCCGCCAGAGCAGCATCCAGATGTTCCATCTTTGTGGTCCCGATGATGGGGGCCACCACCACAGGTTTCTGCAGCATCCAGGCCAGTGCTACCGAAGTCGGATCATCCCCCCTTTCTGCTGATACTTCGATAAGACGGTCAATCACATCGAAATCGGCTTCGGGACGGTATATCTCTCTGGTGTACTCGTCCTCCCGGGCTCGCAGAGTAGGTTCGATGTTCTCCCTGGTCCGGGTTCCGGTCAGCAGGCCCCGCGCAAGCGGACTCCATGGAATCAGGCCAACTCCCTTATCCGCACAGAGGGGATTCATCTCCCGTTCCTCTTCCCTGTAAATCAGGTTGTAGTGATTCTGCATCGAATCGAACCGTACCCAGCCATTCATCTCTGAACAATGCAGAGCTTCGGCAAACTGCCATGCCCACATGCTGGAGGCACCTATGTATCGCACCCTGCCCTGGCTGACCAGATCGTTCAGGGCCCTGAGAGTCTCCTGGACAGGAGTTGCGTAATCCCAGCGGTGTATCTGGTAGAGGTCGATGTAGTCGGTGCCGAGCCTGCGCAGGGAGGCCTCTGCCTGGTCCATTATGTGCTTACGCGACAGGCCGCCATCGTTAGGACCCTCCCCCATTGGAAACCACAGCTTGGTTGCAATGACAACCTGATCACGACTGGAGTATTCAGCCAGCAGGCGCCCTGTGATCTCTTCACTGACTCCCATCGAATACATGTTCGCCGTATCGAAGAAATTGATGCCTGCTTCGAGGGCCGCCCTGACGATCGGTCTGGATTCATCTTCGTCCAGAACCCACTTCCTCCACTTCTTGTCACCGAACGACATGCATCCGAGACAGATCCTGCTGACCTTCAATCCCGTACGCCCCAGGTTCATGTATTCCATGAGATTCTCCTGACTGCTAGATATATCAGATCAGTATTTAGAATACTGCCTTAAGGGCAATTATCAATTATTGTGACTTATGGTCTATTCAACTGTGAAGTATCAACCGGGATCAATTCAGACAAAATGAGCAAACCGATAACAGTTCTTTTTGTATGTACCGGCAACTCTTGTCGTTCCCAGATGGCCGAGGGTATCGCCCGCCACCTTGCGTCGGCGCAGATAGAAGTCGGGTCGGCGGGTATCGAATCGCACGGCGTCGATCCGCGGGCAGTCAAGGTCATGGCTGAAATCGGGGTGGATATATCAGGGCAGGAATCTTCCATTCTCTCGGACGAAATGCTGGAATGGGCCGACCTGGTAATAACCCTCTGCAGTGACGCCGACCGGAACTGCCCCATTCTGCCTTCCGGAACCCGCAAGATCCATTGTCCATTCACCGACCCACGGAAAGCAGCGGGAACCGGGGCGGAGATCACTGCAGTCTATCGATCGGTGAGAGACGAGATCCTGTTATTTGTTAAAGATCTGATCGATCACCACCTCCAGTAGAAGGTCAGCAGAAACGTATTCTCTGCATCCCAGCTGTCGTAGCGCACGAGGAAACCAAAAGGAGAATCCGCCATCTTGTACCTGGCAAATCCCCAGAATCCCGATCCATCACTTCCCGTAATGAGCCCATGGTTCGTCTGCATCGTCATCTTTCGATTTGAAACCGTTCCCGTTGCTCATCATCACCCGCACCCGGATCAGCCTGCCGGGAGTATACGTTCCTGAGATTCCGATGTCGGCCGAGGAACGCACGCCGGAATTGTCCTGGAAAGTCTTCGAGATCGAACGGTGGTTGACAAGTTGATGACTCAACATATCATACAATATTAATAAACGCGACAAAATTGGTCGTATTTTTTCTACAAGAGAAGCTTTATGCCCGAAACCAGATCACAAGCGGATAATACAGAGAGCCGGAAGAATTCCGTATCTGAAACAACTGCTGATGTGCTGAAGCATCTTGAGGATCGGAAATACAAGAACGGCTTCGTTACCGAGATCGAGCAGGATACAGTCGCTCCTGGACTTGACGAGGATGTAATCCGCTTTATCTCTGCCAGGAAGGATGAGCCTGAATGGCTTCTGGAGTGGCGTCTGAAGGCTTACCGGCACTGGCTCACTATGACCGATCCCGACTGGGCTAATATCTCCTATCCTCCAATTAATTACCAGAAGATCAGTTACTACTCCGCTCCCACTTCACTGAACGAAGGGCCGAAGAGCCTGGAGGATGTCGATCCGGAGATCCTGCAGACATACGACAAACTGGGTATTCCCCTTCTGGAACAGAAAAAACTGGCCGGCGTGGCCGTTGATGCAATTTTTGACAGCGTTTCGGTAGCCACCACATTCAAGGAGAAACTGGCCGAAGAGGGAATCATATTCTGCTCCTTTTCAGAAGCGGTGCATAAACACCCGGATCTGGTACGCCAATACCTGGGATCGGTCGTTCCTTACACAGACAACTACTTCGCGGCCCTGAATGCGGCCGTCTTCAGCGACGGTTCATTCGTGTTCGTGCCCAGGGGTGTCCGCTGTCCGATGGAGCTCTCGACCTACTTCCGGATCAATGCTGCAAATACCGGACAGTTCGAGCGGACTCTGATCATCGCCGAAGAGGCCAGCTACGTCAGCTACCTGGAGGGCTGTACCGCACCGATGCGCGACGAGAACCAGCTACACGCGGCCGTGGTAGAACTCTTTGCCCTCAGGGACGCCGAGATCAAGTACTCGACGGTACAGAACTGGTATCCGGGAGACGAACAGGGCAAAGGGGGAATTTACAATTTCGTTACAAAGCGCGGGATCTGTGACGGGGAGAACTCGAAGATCTCGTGGAGTCAGGTGGAAACCGGATCTGCAATCACCTGGAAGTACCCCTCCTGCATCCTCAAGGGAGACAACTCGATCGGAGAGTTCTACTCGGTAGCTGTTTCAAGCATGTACCAGCAGGCCGATACTGGAACAAAGATGATCCATATCGGCCGGAACACGAAGAGTACTATTATCTCGAAGGGGATTTCAGCCGGCCACGGACAGAACACCTACCGTGGACTGGTCAGAATCGGCAAGGGGGCAGAGAATGCCCGCAATTTCTCCCAGTGCGACTCGATGCTGATAGGGGACAAATGCGGCGCCCATACATTCCCCTATGTTGACGTGCGCAATCCAACGGCTATAACTGAACACGAAGCCTCAACCTCAAAGGTGGGAGAGGACCAGCTCTTCTACTGTGCTGCAAGGGGTATCGGCGCCGATGACGCTCTTTCGATGATAGTCAACGGTTTCTGCAAAGAGGTATTCGACCAACTTCCGATGGAATTCGCAGTAGAGGCATCCAGTCTGCTCCAGATCACTCTGGAAGGCAGCGTGGGTTAAGAGAAAAGCGAGATCAGATGAAATGCTGGAAGTCAAGAATCTGCACGCCCGCATAGAAGGCAGGGAAATCCTGAAAGGATTGAGCCTTACCATCAACCCGGGGGAGGTCCACGCGATTATGGGCCCCAACGGCTCGGGCAAGAGCACCTTCAGCCAGGTGCTTGCCGGACGTGACAGTTACATGGTCACGGAAGGTGAAGTTCTCTACAACGGGGAGAATCTGCTTGAACTGCAGCCGGAAGAGAGGGCGCGCGAAGGCATCTTCATGGCCTTCCAGTACCCGGTCGAGATTCCCGGTATCACGAATGCCTACTTCCTGAAAGCAGCTCTCAATGCCATCAGGAAGCACAGGGGCGAATCGGCAATGGATGCCTTCGATTTTCTGGAACTGGCCCGGGAGAAGATGACCCTCGTCAAGATGGATGAGGTAATGCTCAAGCGGCCTGTTAACGTGGGATTTTCCGGGGGAGAAAAGAAGAGGAACGAGATCTTCCATATGGCTGTTCTTGAACCGAAACTGGCCATTCTGGACGAGACCGATTCGGGCCTCGACATAGATGCAATGAAGATCGTGGCCGATGGCATCAACTCGATGAGGGACGAGGATCGCGCATTCCTTGTAATCACCCACTATCAGCGGCTGCTCAACTATATAGTCCCCGATTTCGTGCACGTGCTGGTCGATGGTCAGATAGTTCAATCCGGCGGAAAGGAACTGGCTGAAAGACTTGAGGAGAAGGGCTACACCTGGCTCAAGAAACAGCCTCCGAATAGCGGTGAGGAAGGTAATTACTGAGGCAGACCGGATGGGACTTCACGATTTCATAGGTGCGTCTGAGAGAAGAAGCTGGCTGGAGGATTACGCGAAGTTTTCCTCCAGACTGCCTGCAGATGAACCTTCCGCTCTGGCACAGCTGCGCCAAAGTGCAATCGGCAGGTTCGAGGACCTGGGATTCCCGAAAACCTCTCAGGAGGAGTGGAGATTCACCGATGTCGGTCCGATAGCTCGTACCGTATTCAGAAGACCTGGCGGTAACGAGAGCGGGATCAGCCCGGTGCAGATGGTTCCCTTCTCATACATGGTCTGCGGCGAACTCGTTTTTATAAATGGCCGTTTCTCTCCCTCCTTCTCCTCCCCCTGCGACCTGCCGGAAGACGCCGTCATGTGCAATCTGGCCGATGCCCTGAGAACACATCCGGAGAAGGTTCAGGCACATCTGGGAAGGTATGCATCATTCGAGAAGAATCCCTTCGTCGCTCTCAACACGGCATTTCTCAGGGAGGGAGCCTTCATCTACCTCCCCCGCAACAGTGTTGTCAGCAAACCGATCCATCTGCTCTACCTCTCTACTGTCAATGGCGAGCCGACAGTATCGTATCCGCGGAATCTGATCATCGCCGAAGAGGGCAGTGAAGCCACGATCATCGAAAGTTATGCAGGTACCGGACACGGCTCCTATCTCACAAACGCAGTCACAGAGATCGTGGCCGGCGAAGGATCAAAGATCGAGCACTACAAGCTGCAGCAGGAGAACCTCGATGCATTCCACATGGCTACTCAGCAGATATATCTGGCAGCAGACAGCAGAGTATCAAGCCAGTCGATTTCCTTCGGTGGCGGTCTTGTTCGGAACAACCTTGGAGCTGTTCTGAACGGTGAGGGTGCCGAGTGCAATATGAACGGGCTCTACCTGGTAAAGGGACGTCAGCACATCGACAACCACCTGAATGTGGAGCATGTAAAGCCTGGGTGCACGAGCCGCGAACTCTACAAAGGCATTCTTGAAGATCATTCAAGAGCGGTGTTCAACGGGAAGATCCATGTTCATCCCGACGCACAGCAGACAGACGCACAGCAGACCAATCACAACCTCCTGCTCTCGGACAGGGCACAGGTCAATTCCAATCCCCAGCTCGAGATATTCGCAGACGACGTCAAGTGTTCTCACGGTTCCACGACCGGGCAGCTGGACGAAGAGGCTCTCTTCTATCTCAGGTCGCGAGGCATTGATGAGGAGGCCGCACGCAGTCTGCTTATATATGCTTTTGCCAGTGAGTGCATCGAAATGGTCGATTTCAAACCGGTCAGGAAAGATCTGAGGGAACTGCTTCTCAGCCATCTTCCCCGGAGCGATATCGTCCGGCGGGCAATGTGAGGATCCATGTCCGATCTGCGTGAACTGTATCAGGAAGTGATACTGGACCATAGCCGGAATCCCCGCAACTACGGCAGGCTGAACAATCCTACTCACGAAGCCAGGGGACACAATCCTCTCTGTGGAGACGATATCACGATATATCTGAAGTTGGATGGTGACATGGTTGAAAACATCTCATTCGAAGGCTCAGGGTGTGCCATTTCCACATCTTCAGCTTCACTGATGTCTGAGATGCTGAAGGGAAAGCAGATCGAAGAGATAAGGTCCATATTCGACAGCTTTCATGGTATGGTTACGGGAGATCCAAGTCAGAAGGCTGAAATCCCTCCAGATATGGGTAAACTGGCGGTAATGGCTGGTGTGCGCGAATTTCCGGTCAGAGTCAAATGCGCGACTCTGGGTTGGCATGCACTGCTGGCCGCCCTGCAGGAGAGTGTAGAAACGATCTCAACTGAGTGAATTATCCTGCATCTTAGTGATTAATCCTGCACCAGAGCGATTAATACTGCATCAGAGCAATTAATCCTGCATCGGAGCGAATTATCTTACCTTCTGAAGAACTTCACAGTTTTCTGCAGACTCTCCACCAGCAGGTCGACCTCTTCACGGGTGTTATAGAAGGCAAATGAAGCTCTGGTCGTAGAGGGCACATCGAGCACCGCATGAAGTATCTGGGTGCAGTGATGACCAGCTCGTACTGCAACGAAATCCTCATCCAGCATCATCGAGATATCGTGCGGGTGAATCCCTTCGAGGCTGAAGGTGACCAGAGCCGATCTCTCGTCCCGGGGTCCGAAGATCCGTATTCCCTCCAGTTTGTCGAGTTGTTCCATGGCATAACTAACAAGGCCGCTCTCATACGCATGGATTTCTGCCATTCCAATTCCCAGCAGGTAGTCAGCAGCTGCGGCCATTCCAACCGCTCCTGCGATATTCGGCGTGCCCGCCTCGAACTTGTAGGGGATCTTGTTGAATGTGGTCCTCTCTTTTGAAACGAATTCGATCATTTCACCCCCGGCCAGGAAGGGCTGCATTCCCTCCAGCAGATCCCTGCGACCCCAGAGCAGACCGGCACCGGTCGGACCGCACATCTTGTGAGAGCTGATCGCCATGAAGTCTATACCCAGATCGATCACATTGACGGGCATGTGAGGGACGCTCTGTGCAGCATCCAGAATCACGATTGCTCCGGCTTCATGGGCCTTCCCTGCCAGATCGGCAACAGGATTGATTGTGCCCAGGACATTGCTGACATGGATGACACTTACGATCCGGGTTGAAGGTGTCAGAAGCTCCTCGAAAGCCTCCATATCGAGAGTGCCTTCATCTGTGATCGGAATATATCTGACCTTTGCTCCGGTTTCGGCGGCGATGATCTGCCACGGAACTATGTTCGAATGATGCTCCATCTCAGTAATAAGGATTTCATCACCGGCTGAGAGGTTACCCCTTCCCCATGAATGGGCGACAAGGTTCAGACCCTCGGTGGCATTCCTGGTGAAAATGCAGGTTCGCGGATCGGGGGCCCCTATGAATCGGCTGAGGGTAATCCGGGCCTCTTCGTAAGCCCGGGTTGCCTCCTGACTCAGGATATGCAGCGCCCGGTGTACATTGGCATTGTGGGTCCGGTAATAATCATCGAGACGCTTCAGCACTGCTTCAGGTTTCTGGCTGGTAGCGGCATTATCCAGATATACCAGAGGCTTACCATTGATGGTGCGCGAGAGGATGGGAAAATCCTTCCGCAGGGAATAGGGATCGAATGCGTTTTTCATCTATCCTCTGAGTACACCGTTCCGCAATTACGCTGGCATTCAAACGTCGATGCATTCCGGCCTGCAATAGTCACCACTATTCCTCCTCCTCGCGCCTTGCTGGCCGGACGCCTCGGCGCTCTCTATACGTCACCGTAATTACGGAGCGGCGCACTGAGCCTCCGGCCATAATATACGACCAATTATATCCAAGTTAAGGAATCGAGCCCGGCAGGGAAAGCGGAACTGCATGTCGGAGGTTATCTCTCCTCCGGTGGAGATGGAGAGGGGGTGATGGAAACATCGGCAAGTTCCAGTCCTCCCAGCAGTTCCAGATGAACCGAGATCTCTTCCCTCACCTCCTCGTGCCTCTTGAGGAATGCCTGAGCTTCGTCGTGATCATAAGGCTGCAGCACATATGCACCTTTTGAACGCGCCATTGCAGCGGCGGTCCAGGTCTTGCGCAGCAGGGTCGTAACCGCTTCGCCGTCCCAGGGAAATTCGGCCAGTCCTGCAACGAAATTTATTCTGGGCGCCAGAGCCGAACCGCCCACAACGCGCTGGATCTGAGTTGAAATCCGCTCCAGGGCCGGTATGACCTTCGATTTGGCGGCATCGAGGAAGAGGACGCCGAAGTGACTCCTGTCGAGCCTGCAGATCAGGTCGGTCTCCCTGACACTCGCTTTGATCACCTGTATGAAGGTGAGAATGCTCTCTTTCAATATCAGGTCATCCATCTCTTCCAGCAGCTCATCGTAATTGACCACCGCCAGGATTCCGCAGGTAACCCTGGTTCCCCTGCGCCCGGTAAGGTTGATCTCCTCTTCGAAACGACGCAGCCAGTATTCCCTCGACCAGATGCGGTAGGGAAGTTCGCTGATGGCGTGAACTGTAGCATCCTCCAGTAGATACCTTCGCAGAGTATGCTCCAGCTCAACGACGATCGTTCGGATAACAGCATGGCTTAATGTATCCTCCTGGGCAGGATCATTATCAAACAGGTAGAGCATACCGAGGTAGGTTCTGCCGGCATCCCGAAGCACCCACGGAGTAGCTCTGGTGAAGGAAGAGAACTCCTGATCGGGATACACTTCCGCGATATCAGTGCATGCCTGCCGTCCCTGTACCTTCAAATCGGCTCTTGGATCGAGATGTTTGAGTACCAGATCGTGCAGGTTCCCGGATTCATTGAAATCAACATGCCTTATGAATGTCCGATGTTCACCCAGCACTGTTGTTGGAAAGAGAGCAAGTCTGTTGTTGCCCACTATCCTGGAGAGCGTGTTGAGAACCATATTGAGCAGATGACCGGCTTCGGCTTCCCTCATCAGAGTCCTGGTCATCTGCAGCATCTGAATCAATTGAGTCAGTTTCTTATGTTCCCGTTCCAGCCGTACAACATGGCTCAGAAGGCTCCCCAGATGTTCTGAGGCGGTATTAACTTCAACAGTGGCTGCAGGGGATAACTGTTCGGTCACACTTCCGCCCGACAGCAGAATCCCTCCATAGAACTGACCTTCATGGAGAATGGGCACCCAGTGTACTTCCTCCGGCCGCTGAAAATCCGGACCAGACCAGAGTCCAGCATACTTATCGTTTAATGTGACCACAGCGAAAGCATCTTGAGGGAAATCTCTGCTCAGCTCACTCAGTGTCGGAAATGTCATGTCAGCGGCAGCAGTGTTATCACTATTAGACGCAACAGCATCGCGCAGAAAGCGTACACTCTGCTCATCGACAGGATCTCCGAACATCAGCAGCGCCTCTGAGGCTGCAGAGGCTCCACGCAGGGAAGAGAGCAACCTGCGAATCACAGGTTCCAACGCTTCGAGAGCATTCGGAACGGCGCTGCTCTCTTCTATTGTGACCTTATCTGCATCCGATTCAGCCATTACCTGCCCCTTATAACTACCCTTATAGCTGCTCTCTATTCGCCAGACGGGACATATCCATGTTAGAATTGCACCTGCAGGCTTGCAAGTTACACTAAAATATTCCAGTTTTGAATGTGAAGAGAGACATAACTGTTTCAACATACATGAAAAGATGTAGACGTCACGACTGTTCAGATCGTCTTTTCATTACACCTGCCCTGGTACACCGCTCCATAATTGCGGAATGGTGTACATAGTGCACCGCTCAGTAATTACAGAACAGTGTACATATTCCAGTATAACGGGGAGATTCCATGCCTCACCTTAGAGTGACACATCGAAAGCAGATCTTCTTTCTGCTTCTTCCAGCCCTCGCTGCAACAGCCCTGGCATCTGCCTGTACACGTAACCCGTATGATCCGAATGCAGCCGAATCCAGGAATGAAGGCTATTTCAGTTTTACTCCCGTTCTGGAAGGGGAATCGATCTGGCAGCTTGCGGTGGCCTCGGCACCCGACGGCAAAATTGCCGCTGTCATTGCGACCGATTACCGGGAAATGAAGATATTGGAAAGCAGTGCGGGAACCTGGAGCACGATCTCCACCATATCCGGCGGAGGACTCCACCCATCCTATCTGAGCATCGCACCCGGGCCTGCCGGCGCCTGGTGGGTGCTTGCCTCTAACAGTGACACCGGTATGAAACTGTACCGCATAGGAGGCGCAGGAGATTCCACTCTGGTCATACCTCCCTACAACACCGTCGCCTGGGATTCGACCAGTCAATGTGCCGTAGTTTCAGACAATCAGGGAAGACCGATAACCATAATGCGTGCCGGAGGACAGGGATTGATTAGAGCGGCACTTGCAGATACCGGATGGACTCACAGCCGGATAGCGGAGACCGGTCTCTATTCCATCCTCGATGATTTCGCCAGAGACTCCAAGGGACGTGAACACATCCTCTATCATCGATACGAGACAGATGTCGGACAGTACAGTCGCTCCGACATCGATTCCACAATAACACTCGAGATTGCAAATTCAGGTTCCAACCTTGCATTGACCGTTTCTACGGATGGTTTCCCATTTGTCGCCGGATCGGTCGACTATCAGAACAATCTTCTGATCTGGCAGCTTTTCGATTCCGACGAACAGGGAGTCTTCTGGGTTTCTGAAACACTCTCTCTGCTTGAACATGAACTTTACGTGGGAAACTTCGACATATGTATCGACTCGGATGCCCAGCCATATGTTGCCTTTGCAGTCTGGGAGAGTGCTTCCACTTTCGGTGTATATCTGGCCATGCGTGATCCTGCCGCAGCCTATGGGTGGTCAACCATACCTGTTGTTGAGGGTCTGTCACGGGTTGGAGCAACGAACCGGATGAGGATCTTCAGAATGGTGAAAGATCCCATGGACGATATTCACGTTTTCTATGTGAATGGCCGTACAGGTTCGTCCGTCTCGGGTTTGTGGGAGGCGGTTCCGATTTCATAAGAAAAACGCAGAATTGCATCGATTTACCTGAAGAAGATACAGCCTCACATTGAATTACTGATAAAAGGGCCACAGCCGGTTCCGGCAGTGGCCCCCTCAAACAAAAGATGGTGCCGGAGGTAACTGGGCTTGCTCCAACGGTCGCCGCAGCCCGGATAATGAGTGCGGCGAGCCCGACCCGTCATGAGAAGCCAGAATCTGAACCGGCTATGCCGATTTATCATCTCCTTCCGGCACCTGTACTCAACTTAACCACCAATTCCATCCGTTGTCGATAATTATCTGGGCTGTGGCTCTCATATCGAAGGTCGCGCCCGCTTCTGACCTATCGCCGCCAGAGCGACCAGTCCCACCATTATGCGGGCAAATAGTGCAGGAAGTGCCAGTTCTCCACCACCAATAAAGGATGCGACCACTCCAAGAATCGCCCAGAGAAGAAGAAGGTAAAGAGAATAGAAGCGGTTCATCAACATCGTGATCCCTGTGCCGGCAAGAAGGAAGAAACCGACACCTTCGATCACGAAGGTAACATCACTGCCTGCTTCGCCGGTAAATGCTCCAACTCCCTGAAACAATCCAACGGCAAGGAATCCAACACTCATCAGAATGCGCAGTGCTGCACTTATTGGAATTCCTTCGCTTTCAGTCTGAGGGGCCCCTTGAGGCATATCGGAGGAAGCGGATTGATTCATGGATCAGACTCCCTGTTGAAAGGAGATGATTCTCTGCGACAATGTCAGTGTTCTGAATCAAAAATCCGCTGAAATTCGTCCTCCGCTGCAACCGCACCACCGGCGTTGCGCCTCCTCGCCACAGCCACCGCTATGCCTCGTCGCTGCGCCTTGCCGGAGCGGCGCAGCGGAATCCTCGATTATGCAGCGGACCTTCGACTCAAAACACTAGTGCCCTGTCACGCAACAACCGTCGCATTCGAGCGGCGCCGAATCCCGACCGGCTGCGTTTCGCCTCCTCGCCATAGCCACCGCTATGCCTCGTCGCCGCGCCTTGCAGGCCGGGCCCAGCATCACTCTCGATGCTGACGTTTATCACCTGACATGACACTAGCATACCACTCTCTACCGACGCTAAATAATGGAAAGTAGCAGGTAGCATCAGATAAAATTCTGAATTTATTGAAGATATCAGAGACTCATAAATGAAACGAAACGATCATAAAATAATTTTACGCCGCATTACCCGGGTTGTGGCAATCGGTTTCATACCTGCTCTTATCATTCCCGGTTGTGCAGCTTCTTCGAAACCGGGGAATCCTCCCCACCTGCTTGTCGAGGCCTCCAGGAGCGGCAGAGGGTGGCCTTTCGGAGAGAGCGGTAGAGGCTCAGTGATACATATTAAGGAGATTGCACGGGAAGAAGAATACGGGTGGACTGCCGGGAAACCGGTAGGTCTCGGAGGGTACGACTCAGAAATTCCCGGAGAGACGGGCCTCGGCCGACAGCAGCAGTACCTCAATTCTCTCTGGGGGCCTGAGGGCGAGATTATCTTTTACGAGAGGATAGGCACCTGCTGTCCATTCGACATGTTCGGCGCTCCTCTCGACAAGGGAATGCTCGATGTATACGCATTGACCTGGGAGGGGCAGGCGGAACTGAAACATCTTTATCTGGACAGATTCAGGGAGGGACCGGTTCGTATTCCCTCAGGATTGACAACTAAAGTCAAACAGCTGTCTGCGCTTTCCGGGGATGGCTGCATTTTAAAACTCCCATGACAACGAAAGGTCCTTTCATCCCATTGCCTGACGTACCTGCCGGTGCAAAATGCATCTGCGGCAGTGACCGATTGTATAAGGATTGCTGCAGCCCGAAGCTGACCAGCCTGAACCGGACGGCAGGGTACCTCGAGAAGTGGCGTGAATTGGACGACTACACCAATGTCTTTCAGACGTACAGCGATCTCCTCTGGGAAGAACAGTATCGAGAGGAGGAGCAGGGAGACATGGCTCAGGAATATGAGGAGTGGGATGAATGGGTCTCCTACCTGTGGATGGAAGGAATCGTACTGGACGGTTTCACCCTGGATAATCTCCCACCTATACCTGAATTACTGCTCAACTCCATTCGGAATGGCGAGAGGATTCCGGGAGGTCGCAGGACACTTCAGGCCCTCCTCAGATCATTTGAAGGAATATTCGAGATAGAATATCTCTCACCATACGATGAACCTGGATGGTGTGAGTTGAGGTTGCCACCCACCATGGACCTGTCGATCCGTCTTCCGCGAATTTTCCTGCCCGCCGATACCGAGCCTACTGATATCGTGATCTGCAGGTTCGTTAAGATCGACAACTTCACATATCCAACCCACAGACCTCTTGTGATTCCCGTACTGCCTGACGGATGCAATTACGATGCTGCCTACAGGATACTCGCCCCCATGTTTCCAGCCGATTCTGAAAACCGTGCCGCTGGAGGCATGATGGCCCGTCTGTTGAAGGCCAGGGGAGATCTGCTCCTTCGAGCTGCGCTTGAAGCACTTCTCCCTCTTGAAGATCGGGAGATCCGGGCGGGCTCGTTTCCGATGGCCGCCGATGGCGGAGAGATACGCTACATGGTCTCTGATTCTGAGGCTGTTGAGTCAAACCTCGATCACAGTCCCTTCTTTGAACCGATGATTCCTTTATCACCATCAGAGTTCAAAGATGAAATAAATGATCTTCTGGAAAGGGATGACCTTCCACTGGGTCCCAACGGACCATCATGGAATCTGATCCTGACTCCTGATGCCAGGAGACGATTGAGGCCGGTTGAACGCCGCGAGGTTGAGGACCTGCTCTGGGCCCTTGCCCAGAGAGTGCGCCCTCCATTCGGGATAGATCCATTCGAGCATTGGGCTGAAAATCCTGGAATGGTGGCGATACTGGACAGAGAGGCGGGGATCCTTACTGCCAGGGCATTTCTCACCCAACCTCTCGAACTGGGTAAATACCTCCTCGAAAGGGAAGCCGGTCCATTTCTCGCCCGCGAGAGCGAAGATTACCTGAATTCCTCCTGAAACTGTTCGATCAGTAAACTCACTGGAAAAGTTGGATGGGATCTTGAGCAGTTTCCAGGCTGAAAGTTACTCGTCCTCCATCATTACAGCCGTCCCGTAGCAGAGAATCTCCGCCGCTCCGGTGGCAACCATGCTTGTCATGAACCTGACCGTTACAACAGCATTAGCCCCCAGTGTGTGAGCTTCCTCTATCATTCTGTCGATTGCCTGCTCGCGTGCCTCTGCCATCATCTTCGTATATTCGTGCACCTCACCTCCAACCATCATCCTGAACATTGCAAGGATATCCTTGCCCAGATGCCGGGCACGGATCGTATTGCCCCTGACCAGGCCGAGGGATTTGGTGACCTTCTTGCCGGATATGGTATCAGATGTAATGACGATCATTTCTCGACTCCCTTATATGGATCGGTCTTATAACTGCGAATCCGCTCATATGCTACCGATGCCAGCAGAACAACGAAGCCGATCACTACAAATCCCGTGGCGAGCTTCTCGAAAAGGTTCATTGGCGACTGGATGAAGGTGTACACTGCATATGCCAGGTACATCAAGACCCCGATGGCCAGAAAAATCCAACCGGTAGGCCTGGTGATGCGTTTGTTCACACCACCCCAGACGGTACCGCCGGGAACCTCCTGTTTTTCAATGCCCATTTCCTGAAGCTCTCCTTTCAGCGAACGGAAGATGGTTATATCACGCATGCATTCGGTGCATTCAGCCAGATGAGATTCAAACCTCTCCAGATCGGCCCCATGAAGTTCCCCATCCACATAGGAGGCCAGATTCGCCCTGAAATCATAACAATCACCGTTATTACCACCCAAAGGGGTGGTGCCGGGGTCATGATGTGATGGCGTCACGGGTATTCCACTCCCATGTTTTCGAGGGCCTGTTTCAATGCCTGCCGTGCGTAATAAACCCGGCTGGCCACGGTCCCTTGAGGTATGTTTAGAATTTCAGCAATCTCCCCGTATTCCAGGTCCTGCATGTCCTTCAGCACGAGAACTTCCCTGTGTTCATCACTTAGAGATGCCAGAGCCTCCCATATCAGTGAACGCGTTTCCTTGTCGAGCAGGGACCGGTCGGTTTCTGCACCGGGATCGGCCATCTGAAGGGGCTTTTCATCTCTCTCATCGTCAAGGCTGCGTACGAATTTGCGACGCCGCAGGAAGTCTATGCAGATGTTCCTGCATACACGCAGGATCCACCCGATGAAAGGCCGTTCGGGATCGTAGAGCTCCATCGACTTGAAAGCCCGGACGAAAGTATCCTGAACAAGGTCACGCGCATCCTCGACGTTGTGCACCAGCCCCACAGCAGTACCGAAAAGTCTTCCTTCATAAGCCCTGACAATCGGCTCGTAGGCTTTCCAGTCTCCTGCGCGGCACTTACGCAGAAGTTCCCTTTCGACCTCATCAAACATGCTTTCTTCTATCCACGTTGCGTGATACGAAATCCCTGCCCGATCTTTTCATGCAAATTGACGTTTTATCTACCATGGAATCGCGCATCTGGTTATGCGGGTGAGATATTACAAACCGAAGAGTTTGGGGTCCAGGTCGGTTGCTTTACAGTACTTCCTCAGGTCGTGACCGACGGTTCCGAACACCAGACCCACGACAAATGCATCGTCGAGCCAGCCCATGCCGGGAATGAATTCCGGGATAAGATCGAAAGGTCCGGCCACGTAGAGGAGAGCAAATATAATCATCCAGATCGAAAAGGCAGGAATCCTTCTATAAGTACCATCCCTGTAGTCGGTTACCATCATAACCAACAATCTGACCCGACCGATCAATTTGGTGGAACCCTTATATCTGGTATTTCGGAACCACTCGTGGGCTCCCGCCAGAGCTTCGTTGAGACGACCCTCGCGCACAGGTAATCCGCTGCCTTCTTCCGCTTTGAATTTCTTCCTCAACCTGGCCATATCACTATTCCATCCTGTACTGACCCAAACAGTCAGCTTATGGATAAGACCATAGCGATATAAGAGAGAGCGGGCAACGATCTGTTATCTTTACCTCTTTCTTTCGAAAGGACCGGGCGGCCGGGTTCGCTGTCGTACCGGCTGGTTGGTCACCCAGTCCCACAGAGTGATCTCCTTCAGATCAGCCTTGGCTAGTTCATACTGGATAAGAGCAGTCAGGTAATTTGCCTGAGTCTGATTGTACTGGTCCTGCGCCTGAGCCAGCTCGGTTACGGTTATCTCTCCCCTGTCGAATTTCCTCTGGGTGAAATTCCAGGAGGTCTCTGCCACCTCGATATTCTTCTCCTGGATACTCAATCGCCGCATCGCACTCTCGACGGCTCTCACCCTGTCTGTGACCGTTCTGATCAGATCCTGCCGGACTTCATCGATCTGCCGATCCTGAACCTGGATCTGCGACGCGAATCTTTCAACCAGCGATGCGTTCCGGCCCCAGTCGAATATCGGAACCTGAAGCGTCAAAGTCACATTGGTGTTGGGACTGCGGTTCTCGCTGTTGAAAGACTCCTGAAAGTGGGTCTGCCAGTCCGATTGTGGGGTGGCGGAAAGGCTGGAATTCCCCGTCACGTCGTAACCGACATTGAGCTGCAGGTCGGGACGCCCCTGGCTTACCGTCTGCCTCAGATTTAGCTGGAGCTGTTCCCTTTCTATATCTGCCCGGCGAAGATCTGAACGCTTTTCAAAAGCAAGTTCGAGCGCTCTCTCCAGATCAACTTCAATCGGTTCATATTCAAGGCTGGCCTCTGCCCATACCTTCCGGTCGAGTGGGAGGCCGACCAGCCTGTTGAAGGCGAACTGCTGCTGTTCGAGGAAATTCCGGGCGCTCTCGAGAGCGTCGAGGTCGTTCATTCTCGCAACATCGAGCCTCATGACGTCTGTTTCAGCAATCAGACCGGCATTGAATCGCCTCACACCCGACTGGTAATTGCGATCACTCTGCCTGTAACGCTGATCGACCAGATCGAGGTTCGACTGTTGAGCGAAGAGATTGTAGAACTGCCGGGAAACCTGATTGATCCGCTGTAGTTCATCCTCTGTGTAACTCAGGCTCAATCCTTCAAGGGCCAGCTCGGCACTCCTTAGCGTTCCCTTGACCTGATTGTATTGAAAGAGGGGCTGGTTGAACTGCACTCCGATAGAAGGTTGAACGGATCGTGCCAGCACTTCCCCCTGTTGGGGAAGTTTGCGATCGGCATCAAACCCCACCAGCCCTCCGCTCAGAACAAATCGGCCATTCGTTATCAGAGGCTGCACCACATTGATCTGCCCACTCACCCACTTCTGGCTGTCTCTGAGGAAAACCAGTTCCTGCTGGCCTCCACCCGTACTGAGCAATTCGGGGCTGATCTGCTGGTTGATGCCCGGCAGTGTCGAATAAAAATCAACGCGCGTACGGAGCTGCCTCTTGGCATTCTCAACCAGATACGATGTCTGGAGGAACTGCTGTTTCAGAGCATACACGGTGAATGAACTTTCAAGGGCCAGATCGATGGCCTCCTGAAGAGTCAGCACCAGATTGGCATCCTCTCGCGTAAAGATCGCTGCAACCGCCTCCTGCTGACCGGAATCGTGAATCTCGTACGTGAAATCAGATCCAGCCTGTGCGATGACGGGTCGGATAATGAGAAGGGCTGCGATCTGTGCAGTAGCAAGTGTCAGCGGCAGAACACCGAACCGCTTCAAATTGCTTTCAACTCGTGAATTAATCATCTGGGATTCCCCCATCGATTGTACGGGTTACCGATTTCCTGTTGTGAGGGTGGGTGGGTATTATTAGTGCATCGTTCCGTAATTACAGAGCGGTACTCCAGTGCACCGTTCCGTAATTACGCTGGTATTCGATCGCCGATGCACTCCGGCCTGCCACGCTACTCATGCGGTTCCCTGACGATCCACCCATCGAAGAGATTGATGATCCTGTTGCCATAACCGACCCACTTCTCGTTGTGGGTCACCTGGATTATGGTCGTTCCCTCATCGTTCAACTTCTTCAGCAGATCCATTACCTCTTTGCCCTGGCTTGAATGGAGGTTGCCGGTGGGCTCGTCAGCCAGAATCAGCTTCGGATTTGCGATCACCGCTCTGGCTACTGCCACAAGCTGCTGCTGTCCGCCGGAGAGCTGGCTCGGATAAAGATCTTTCTTCCCCACTATCTGGAAACGATCAAGCATATCTGCCACCATGCCCATGCGCTTCGAGTGCTTGATGTTCCTGTAGGAAAGCGGAATCTCGAGATTCTCGTATATTGTCAGGCTGTCGAGCAGGTGGTACTGCTGAAAGACAAAACCGATATAGAGCTTGTTCAGGTTGATCCGCTCTTTGGGCTTCATCGCGTGGACCTTGTTGCCGAGAAAGTCGAATTCCCCGCTCCACTCGCCGTCAAGCATGCCAAGAATGCTCAGCAGAGTCGTCTTTCCCGACCCGGAGGGCCCCATGACCGTGACGAATTCACCCTCCGCTACATCCAGGTCGATACTCCGGAGAACAAACGTTTTCATGGGGCCGGTCTGGAAATACTTTTCAAGATCTCTAACGTTGATCATATGCCTCAGCCTGTGCTTCCTGGCTTGATTGCTCTCAGCCGGTGCTGCTAAACGTCGAAGCCGCTCTCTGCCAGCTGCTGTGCTTTCTCACCGTTCTTCTGCTCCACTATCTGACCGTCGAACAGGTTGATCGCCTGCTTGGCATGGTGAGCATAGCGCGGGTCGTGAGTTACCATGCAGATAGTAGCTCCATCGGCGTGCAGCTCATCGAGAAGCTGCATTACAGCTTCACCATTTGTAGAGTCGAGGTTACCTGTCGGCTCGTCTGCCAGCAGAATCAGCGGCTTGCCTGCAATCGCACGGGCAACTGCAACACGCTGCTGCTGACCACCTGAGAGTTGCGACGGGTAATGCTTCAGACGGTGAGCCATTCCGACACGCTCCAGTGATTCCTGGACTCTGGCCTTCCGATCAGAGGAGGGCATGCCCCGATAGGTCAGCGGCAGTTCGACATTTTCGAATACCGTCAGGTCTCCGATCAGATTGTAGGCCTGGAATATGAAGCCGATTGCCTGGTTCCGGATCCTGGCCCGCTGAGCCAGAGTGAGATTCTGAACCGGATCCCCGTCAAGCAGGTATGTTCCCTCGGTGGGGGTGTCGAGCAGACCCAGAATCGAAAGCAGTGTCGTTTTGCCGCACCCGGAAGGTCCAGAGACAGCAATATACTCACCAGACTGGATCTCGAGATTCACGCCGTGGAGTGCATGGGTTTCCACCTCCTCGGTGTAGAAAACCTTGCTCATCCCCTCCAGTTGAATCAACGGCTGTTTTGAAGCAGTATCCATTTCACTTCCTTCTCATGTTATATCGCCCCCGATCAGCAGAAGCGACTGTGCCCGCAGGC
>CAZWVF010000047.1:19164-21599 GCA_964637695.1 uncultured Gemmatimonadota bacterium
CTGATTCTCACACGGTCAAAGGCATCCCAGCGCGACATATCAGACAGGATCACCACGTCGCCTTCCTGCAGGCCCTGGATTATTTCTATGCGATCGACCGAAGTTTGACCAATCTGTACTGGAACTCGGATTGCGTAACGTCCCTCTTCCACCATTTTGAACATGCCGACACGGCTATTGGCCTGACCGACGGTCGGACGTCCCATGTTAAGCACGTTGCTCAGTCGTGCAATTGTGATAACCCCTTGAACACTCTGGTCGGGTCTGGCACTTGACGGAAGCTCTTCATCAATTTCCAGATCAACTGTAACAAGGCCGCCGGAAGCGGAAGGATCGATACGCGATACGTGCCCCTTCACTTTCGCATACCTGGTATCAATTTCGGCTTCCTGACCCAGAATGACTTCACCGGCCTGAGTCTCCTGAATCCTCACAACTGCCATCAGATTGCCCGGCTTGATGATAACACCGAGAACCTGCCCGGCAGAGACCCACTGCCCCACTTCCAGACTGAGTTCTCTTACCACGCCGGTGGTCCCGGCTCTGACGTTCATCGATTCGAGCCGCCGGGTCTGAAACTCGTCCAGCTCTCTGAGCCGATCTATCTGGCTCTGTTTGGCGGCCAGCCGTCGATCGATTCCCTCTGTTCTCACCCTGAGCGTGCGCTCTTCGATTTCTAGACGATCCTTCAGCTCCATCACTTCATCCTGAGTCCGTTCCAGATCCAGTCTCGATACTTCTTCTTTAACGTCGTTGAAGGCTTCCAGCCGGCGGACCGCGTCACGGTACTGGTTCCGCACGCGGTTGACTGTGATCTGCTGGTTCAGAACGTCTGTCTGCAGGGAGTTTGTCAGATCTACGAGTTCCCCTTCTGCAACGGAGAGCTGTCGGTGCTGTTCGAGAACGTCCAGTTCGACCTGCGGATTACTGAGTCTCAGGAGCAGGGTTTCCAGTTCTGTCTCCATGCCCGGTTCCGCAATGACCTCTGTAATCCGTCCGGCTGTTTCAGCCGATATGTAGACGATATTTTCCGGCCGCAAATACCCGGTACCTCTAACCCTGCGGAGCATGTCCCCCCGCTTGACCGTATCGGTCCAGACAATCGCACCATCAACGGTCGGGGCTGCCGGCTCCAGCCGTCGCAGGAAGAGCGTAATGGCGATAATTGCCAGAACGCCCGCTGCGCCCCACAGGTAACGACCTTTTTTCCCTTTTGGTTCTCTAGGGATATCCACGGCGACTCACTATTTAACCTTAATTTTCATTCTACACGTTTTATGAACTGGTTGGCATATAATGCCATTCGGTGTTCATGTGTTACGGAGAATTTCTCTACAAGGTTGCACATAATAAGAATATGGACCCATTCCAGGAGTCTGTCGGAGAAACCGACGATAGCGAGGATTTCGCTGGCGCCGGAGCGTTTCTCCGACAGGCTCCTGGGTGTAGATTACAGTCTGCACCATTTAAAAATCGGGCATTTCTCACACCGCTTTATTTCCTTCCGTTTAGGACAGAGATCGAGGATACCGAGTCTGCAGAGTGCGAAATCGTATTTGACCGGATCGTCCGGATCGAATCCGGCGAGCGAAGCGGTGATCTCGGAAGCCATCTTCCAGCCCGGAGAAGCGTAATCCGTAAGGCCCAGGTACCTTCCGAGTCTTGCTACATGTGTATCGAGCGGGATGATCAGATCGGAGGGTTGTGGCCCGTCAGGCGCAAGATCCCCCCACGGCCCGGGATCTACACCATCTTTTCGCACCATCCACCTCAGCCACAGGTTCAATCTCTTGCAGGCACTCCCCTGCGCTGCATCAGGCAGCAGATGTTTCTGGTCGCCGCATTCCAGCCCGATCCCGGCCCCCTTCAGTCGCTCGGGATATCTGCCTTCTCTGTAAGCCCTGTGGAAAGAACTGAGAGTCTGCTGAAGATCTCCCTCCGACCTGTGCCACAGTTCGCTGACCGCCCCTCCCAGACTGCCCTTTCGTGCCCGCAGATCAGATGCGAACCAGCAGAGCGATGCCCAGTCTCCACCCCGGTGGAACCGATATCTCAAATCTCTGAATATCCGCAGTGCATCCGGACTTGATGATCCTATGGCGTCCACGAATCTCGCTGGTGAACTGCCCATCAGTTCGAGTCCCTTTCCGGCATTCTTCACGATCAGATCCGCCCTTCCGTAAGCCCAGCAGGCGGCGAGCAAACCTGTCACCTCCCGGTCTTCCGGAGCTTCAAACTTGAGGACGAGCTGCAGCGGATCGGGTGAGATGACACTGAGGTCGGCGCTCAGATAGAGAGTTTCCAGTGCGTCAGCGAGTCCCGTTGAGGGTGATTCTTCCGCAAGACTCCATCTCTGGCTAAGGCGCCTTCCGCTGCTCTGCCGTTCGGTCATTTATCACTTTCCAGCTGCTAAGGGCACAGCTTCGTAATTACGG
>CAZWVF010000048.1:0-19721 GCA_964637695.1 uncultured Gemmatimonadota bacterium
GACCGGCTGCGTTCCGCCTCCTCGCCATAGCCACCGCTATGCCTCGTCGCCGCGCTTTGCAGGCCGGGCCCGGCATCACTCTCGGTGCCGATGTTTGTCACCTGACATGACACTAGCCGCCCCCTCCACCAGGGCATTAATAAATAGGCTCGGCAACCTACCTGTAGCCTTCTCATAGAAGACTTTGATGGCGTTTAAAGTAGATTGTTGGTGAGGTAGTGCGAATTATTTACTCCTGAAAGTCAATCCTGCTATACTCTGGCCCGGACATAACGTCGAATTATTGATTCCCTCTGTCTTCCTGGAGGAAAATGTATGCCTGCCTACAGTTTCACTGTGAACGGACAGCAGCACAGTGTGGACGTGGATGCCGATACTCCATTGCTGTGGGTGTTGAGAGACCCACTCGATTACAAAGGGACCAAATACAGCTGTGGTGTCGGTGTCTGCGGATCCTGCACTGTGCTCGTTAACGGTGCCGTTGAAAGGTCGTGTACGCTGGCGATCAGCCAGGTTGATGGAGCAGACGTGATGACTATCGAAGGTATGTCACAGCATGAGATGGGCCGCCTGCTCCAGAGTGCCTGGATCGACGGGCAGGTACCCCAGTGCGGCTACTGCCAGTCGGGTCAGATCATGGGGGCTTTCGCCCTCCTGGAGAGCAATCCCTTGCCCTCCGACGCCGACATCGATGAAACGATGTCCGATTATCTCTGCCGGTGCGGAACCTACCAGCGGATCCGCCGGGCAATTCACCGTGCAGCAGGGGAGGTGGACGATGTCACGCGTCGTTAAGGTGAACAGGCGGGACTTCCTGAAGGTTTCGGTGACTGCGACCGGTGGACTTGTACTGGGTGTCCACGTCTCCTTTGGTGAAACGGCAGAACCGGACGGTGCTGAAGAGTTGAAGCCGAATGTATTCGTTCAGGTGGATTCGGAAGGCATCGTCACGATCTGGATACCCAGGCCCGAAATGGGGCAGGGTTCCAGAACTGGACTGACACAGATCGTGGCCGATGAGCTGGAGGCTGACTGGGACAGGATCAGGATCGTCCAGGCTCTGGCCGGTCCCAGAGAAGTATGGGGCAGCATGTCGGCCGGTGGCTCCTCGAGCATCCGCAGCTTCTGGGGTCCCATGGGTGACGCCGGAGCTGCCGCCAGGGAGATGCTGGTCGCAGCGGCAGCCGCCAGGTGGGGAGTGCCCGCATCAGCCTGTGTCGCCAAGAATCATGCGGTACACATCCAGACTGCTGATCAGAAGCTGGATTACGGCGATCTGGTCGAGGACGCGGCTCGACTGCCTGTACCGGAAGAACCGGCCAGGAAGCATGAGAGCATGTACGAGTATATCGGGAAGCCGATTCCCCGTCTCGATATTCCCCGGAAGGTCAACGGTGAGGCTGAATTCGGATTCGATGTCCGTATCCCCGGCATGAAGTTCGCCAACATCCGCCGCTCTCCGGTTTTCGGCGGCAGATTGAAGGGATTCGATGACTCGGAGACTCTGAAGGTCAATGGCGTCGAGCAGGTAGTAGAGATTTCAGCCGGTGTAGCGGTAGTTGCAGATAACACATGGACTGCGATGAAAGGGATGGATGTCCTGAAGATCGACTGGGATGAAGGACCCGATGCGAACCTCTCTTCCGACCAGATCCAGCGGCAGCTCCAGCAGCTGGGCCGGGAAGAGGCGATGATTGCCGAGAAGAGCGGTAATGCCCAGGCGGCTTTCGCTGCAGCATCGAAGAAAATCTCTGCTTTATATGAAGTACCATACCTCTCCCATTCGCCTATGGAGCCGATGAACGCCACGGCCTATGTGGGTACAGACAGCTGCGATATCTGGCTGCCGACCCAGTCCCCGCAGGATGTACAGAACAGGGCTGCAAGGGCTCTCAACATGCCTACTGAGAAGGTTAGAGTGCATACGGTGATGACCGGCGGGGGGTTCGGACGCAGGCTGACCAACGAGTTTGTGGTAGATGCGGTCGAAGTGTCGCGGGCGATCGGCAGGCCCGTTCAGATATTCTGGACCCGGGCTGAAGATACGCAGCACGACTTTTACAGACCGGTCAGTCATCATCAGATGGAAGCGGCATTCGACGAATCGGGTACCTTCACGGCGTGGAGGCACCGGGTCATCGCCCATTCGATGTCGGGGTCGAGGAATCCGGAACGGATGGCCGCTCGCATTGACAGCGGTGCCATGGCCGGGGCCGCCAACCTCTCCTACGGCTGGCCGAGCGCTCTGATCGAATGGAAGATGGCGGTCACACCGGTACCTGTCGGTCCATGGAGATCCGTCTACTCCTCTCAGGGATTCTTCGCAACCGAGGCTTTTCTGGATGAGGTGGCTGCCGAAGCCGGTCGCGATCCACTCGAATTCAGACTGGAACTGCTGGATGAGGACCCGCGCATGCAGGCCGTACTGAAGGCTGCGGCCGAGGGGATCGAATGGGGTAGAGAGAGGCCGGAGGGGAGGGGACTTGGGATCGCCTGCAGCTACTGCTTCGGAGGCAGAGTAGCGCATGCTGTTGAGGTCGAAGTCAACAGTCGGGGTCTGGTGAATATCCTCTACGTGCACAGCGGCATTGATTGCGGGTGGGCGGTCAATCCCGATCTGGTGAGATCGCAGGTGGAGGGGGGTGTGATTTTTGCCCTGTCTGCCGCACTTCACGGCGAGATAACCATCGACAGGGGCAGAGTGGTCCAGGAGACTTTTGCCGAATATCCACTCGTGACCATGGCGGAAGCACCGGAAGTGACCACTCATATTGTTGAAGGCGGGCCGCCGCTGGGTGGTGTCGGCGAACCTCCGGTTCCGCCTCTGGCGCCGGCGGTTGTGAACGCGATATATGCAGCTACGGGCAGGAGGATTCGAAGGCTGCCGATTCGAATTGTGGAAATCGGGTGATAATCGGGAGATCGATTTCGGGAATGGGAGCGTCCTTGAAATCCATCAGTCAGATATGAATGAGCTCAGAGAAATAGTTGAGGCCTATAAATCATTCACTGCTGAAGGCAGACAATCGGTTCTGCTGACTCTGGTCGATGTCGTCGGATCCTCCTGTCGCAGGCCGGGTGCCAGAATGATCGTGGATGAGGAGGGGAGAAGTACCGGTTTTATCGGTGGGGGGTGTCTCGAGGGTGACCTTGCAGAACATTCAAAGCTGGTGCTGGAGGGAGATCGACCAAAGACGGTTACCTACGATCTCTCCGAATCCGGTGACCTGGCCTGGGGTCTGGGCATCGGATGTCCCGGTAAGATAGTGGTCTTTATCGAATGCATGGAAGAAGGTCTGGCCGATCGGCTTGGCGAATGGGCACAGTTTGAGGAACCTGCAGTTGCGATAACAGTCTTCGAATCCGAAGAGGGATCCTCGCACCTGCCTGGTATGAGGTGGGTGATACGGTCTGACAACACCCTGGAAGGTCTCTCCGTCGATGATCCTGTTGTTCCCGCCATCATTCAGATCGGCCGGAAGACCTTCGCTTCAGGAAAGTCGGTTGTAGAAAAAGTATCCGATGGACCGGCTGCCATCATGATCCTGGCGGAGTACCTGCAGCCGCCACTGAAACTGCTCGTTTTCGGATCGGGGAAAGATGCCGCAGCTCTTCTCAGGATTGCATCCGGGATGAACTGGGCGGCAGCAGTTGTGGACCCGGGGGCCGGTGACGATGGGACCCGCCGATACCCCGATTCGGCCGACAGAATTGCAGAAGAGCCTGTATCCGTGTTCGATGATCTGGGAATAGACAGCCGGACAGCGGTGGTAATGATGAGTCACCTCTACCAGCGTGACAGGGCACTGCTGGAACTGCTGGCACATACCGATGCGCGGTACATAGGACTTCTGGGAGCTTCATCCCGCAGGGATTCACTGATCTCGGACCTCTCCCCGCAAACGCGGGCGAGCCTGGGGGACAGACTTCACGCTCCGGTGGGACTCGACATCGGTGGAGATAGCCCCGAAGAGATCGCACTTTCCGTGGCAGCCGAGATCGTTGCCGTATTTTCCGGCCGGAATGGCGGATTCCTGCGTGAACGCAACAAACCGATTCATGACTGAGCAGCAGAAGGGATGCACGGTGCTTGAGTAGTCCAGCGGGCAGGAAGACAGCAGCTGTTGTGCTTGCTGCCGGTGGTTCCACACGATCGAGGGAACCGAAACAGCTGCTCCTCTTTCGTGGCAGAGAACTGCTGAAACATTCGGTCGAAGTTGCAGTCGGGTCGGTATGCGAACCGATCTGTATTGTTCTGGGTGCCGGAGCGGATCAGTTCGAGAAACTGGTTGAGGATCTCCCTGTAATCATTGCGATAAATCAGGATTGGGAGAGCGGTGTAAGCAGTTCGATAAGAACCGGTCTGAGAAAGGTAGGAGAGCTGGGTGACAGATTGGATGCGGTTCTGTTCACGGCTATCGACCAGCCTCTGGTGACCTCGAAGATGCTGGATGATCTGGTTGAATTATATGAGAGACGGCATTCCCTGATTGTTGCATGCTCGTACAACGAAACGGTTGGCATCCCCGCACTCTTCGATCAGTCGCTCTTCAACCATCTGGAAGGTCTCGAAGGTGACCAGGGTGCCAAGCAGGTGATCTTGCAGAACATTGATAATGCGCTGCGTGTCGATTGCCCTGAAGCGGGCATCGACATTGACAGTGAAGAGGATCTTGCTCAGCTGAATGAGTTGCAGCAACTTGAATAAGGGCGCACCCGACCGGAGGGATTTTCTGAAGGGACTGGGTGCCGGTGCAGCTGCAATGGCTCTGCCCTTATCGATTACTGTCCCTCAATCCAGATCATATGCAGGACCGAATGTAATCCTGATCATGACCGACGATCAGGGATACGGTGATCTCGGCGTGACCGGCAATCCAATAATCCAGACTCCCAACATAGATCAGATGGCCGGTCGCAGCGCGCGGCTTGATAACTTCTACGTAAGCCCCGTCTGTTCGCCCACGCGTGCCTGCCTGATGACAGGTCGATATAACTACAGAACCCGCTGCATAGATACCCTGGTCGGCAGATCGATGATGGACCCGGAGGAGGTGACGATGGCCGAGATCCTTGCCGATGCGGGGTACGCCACTGGAATCTTCGGAAAATGGCACCTGGGTGACAACTACCCGATGCGGGCGATGGACCAGGGTTTCCAGGAGTCACTCGTACACAGGGGAGGAGGTATCGGCCAGCCGTCCGATCCTCCCGGCGGGGAGGGCAAATACACAGATCCCGTTCTCTTTCATAACGGCAGGCAGGTCGAAACACAGGGTTACTGCACCGATGTCTATTTCGATGCCGCCATGAACTGGATCGAGAGCAGCCTGCGGTCCGGACGGAACTTCCTCGCCTGCATCTCGACCAATGCCCCCCACGCTCCTTTCCACGACGTACCCCTCGATCTCTACGATTATTACAGGGGGCTGAACCTCGAAAACAGCCAGTTCCCTCAGGAGAGGGGACACAAACTCCCCGATGAGGCCGATACAGACAGGCGCGCACGTATATTCTCCATGATCACCAACATAGATCAGAATGTCGGCCGCCTCTTCGACAGGCTCGATCGTCTCCGGATCGCTGACAGCACACTGGTCATGTTCATGACCGACAACGGACCGAATGGCCGGCGGTATAATGCCGGAATGCGCGGAATCAAGACTGAAGTGTATGAGGGAGGAATACGCTCGCCCCTCTTCATCCACTGGCCCGCAAGGCTGGAGGCCGGCCGCTCCTCAGACCGGATTGCGGCACATATAGATGTGCTTCCTGTAATCCTCGATGCCTGTGGCGTCAAGGCCCCGGACGACCTTCAGCTGGATGGAAGGAGCTTTCTTCCACTGCTTACCGGTGAAGGGGCTGAAGGAGCAGGATGGCCCGATCGAACGCTTTATATCCAGGCCCACCGTGGCGACCGGCCGGTCATGTACCATAACTTCGCTGCACGGAACCAGAAATGGAAGCTGGTGCATCCGAGCGGATTCCACAGTGAGAACATGACGGGCGAGCCGGAGTTCGAGCTGTACGACATGGAGTTCGATCCGCTGGAGAGGAATAACATCGCAGCCAGACGCCCCGATATCGTCCGGAACATGCGGGGGGATTACGAGCAGTGGTTCCTCGACGTAAGCAGCACCAGATCCGACAATTATGCCCCGCCGTGGATCTATATAGGAACACCTCATGAGAATCCAACCGTTCTGACCCGCCAGGACTGGCGCCATACCCGGGGTCGGGTCTGGGCGGCCGATTCGAATGGCTACTGGGAACTCTATGCACCTCAATCGGGCACATTCGATATCAGGGTGCGCTTTCCGGCTGCAGAAGCCGATGGAGAGGTCCGGCTGATGACGGGCGGCCGGGAGATCACTCGCTTCTTTGAGGCGGGAACCGCAGAGGTAACCTGCTCTGACATCAAACTGGATCAGGGACCGCTGCGTCTTCAGGCCGGACTGAGGATAGAGGGAAGGGTAAGGGGACCGTGGCAGGTGGATGTTGTTCGTCGTTAGCAGCACGTTTATTCTCTTTGGAGATACCGGGCATTTCTGAAAGGTAATGGAGATGAAGAATCGGTGCATTGGACGATCGATCCTGTCGATGGCGGCGATCCTGCTGCTGACAGGTATCACCGGCTGCGGAAAGGAAAAGGAAGAGCCTGGAATCCGGGTGATGACCTGGAATGTCTATGTAGGTGCAGATATCAATGCCATACTCGAAGAAACCGATCCCACCCTGATCCCCGTCCGCGTTGCTGAAGCCTGGGCTGCGGTCCAGAACACGAATTTCGCCGCACGAGCCCGGGCTCTGGCCTCTGAGATTGTCCGGGAACGCCCGCATCTGGTAGGTCTGCAGGAAATATCCACCATCTCGATTCAGAGCCCGGGTGATTACCTGACCGGCAATCTCGATGAAGCTGATGAAGAGGTACTCAACTTCCTCGACCTGCTCCGCAGTGAGCTTCAGGAACAGGGTGCCGGATACAACACCGTTGCCATCACGGACGGTTTCAATATTGAATTACCCATGCTCGTGGAACCGGACAGCCTGTGGTACGATGACATCCGCATTCAGGATCACGACGTGCTGCTTGCAAGAGATGGTGTACAGGTAGGCAATACCGAAGAGAACTATTTCGAAGCCAATCTTGAAGTGTCGATAGGTGACTCCATTGTGATCGTCCAGAGGGGGTGGGTTTCTGCCAGTGTGATGATCAAGGGTAATGAGATCTACGTTGTCTCAGCCCATCTCGAAACGTCAGAGAACTCCGCGGCCGTCCAGGATTCACAGGCGGCCGAACTCATTGAGGCATTGAGTACGGTCCAGCAGCCCATTGTCCTGATGGGTGACTTCAACTCTGACGCAGACGGGAGTACAACACCTGTGTACGGCAATCTGCTGGCGGCGGGATTCGTGGATGCCTGGCTGGAAATGGATGGGAAGGGAGCAGGCTTCACATGCTGCCAGCTCTCAGATCTAACCAACACGGCCTCCATGCTGGACAGGCGCATAGACTACATTCTGCTCAGCAGAGGAAGTGGATATGAAGTTCTGAATATCACCCTGGCAGGTGCAGATCCGGAAGACCGCACTCTCTCGGGATTGTGGCCCTCCGATCATGCGGGCCTGTCAGCCAGGATCCATCTGCCGTAATAGTCCAAAGCCGGCTGGATATTCAGCTCCCGATATCCAGAGCGATATCCAGTGGTACTTTGAGACCCGTGACCAGGACTTCTGCACCCGAGCCATCCAGATTGGCCCGCTGTATTACGTTATTCCCGTCATCGATCCAGTACATCTGGTTGTTCGTGAGATCCAGGGCGATTCCCCTCGGCTTGTTGAGTCCGGTAACCAGGGTTTCGACGCCTGAGCCGTCAAGATTGGAACGCTGGATCACATTATTTGCATCCTCAGTCCAGTATATCTTGCCACCGGCGGTATCCAGGGCGATGCCGTATGGTGCTGCGATCCCTGTTACCAGATTTTCAACAACTGAACCATCCAGGTTAGCCCGCTGTATTGCGTTGTTCCCGTCATCGACCCAGTACATCTTGCCGGCGGCGACATCCAGGGCTATGTGCCGCGGCTTCCTGAGTCCGGTGACCAGGTCTTCGACGCCCGAGCCGTCAAGGTTGGCACGCTGGATCTTGTTACGTCTCCTCCCGTCATCGGTCCAGTACATCTTACCCCCGGCAACATCCAGAGCAAGTCCCAGTGGAATCTTCAGCCCCGTGACCAGGGTTTGGATACCGGTACCATCGTAGTTGGAGCGATGGATGGCATTGGTCCCGTCATCGGCCCAGTAGATCATCTTCCCGGCGATGTCCAGGTCTATACCTGTCGGTTTGTTGAGCCCGGAGACGAGGATCTCAATACCCGAGCCACTGGTGTTGGCCCATTTGATGTTCTTTTCATTCCTGTTCTGATCGGTCCAGAACATCTTCGAGACGATAATAATCGGGAGATCTATGATGATTGTGTTCTGAACCATGGATGATGTGTTGTAGTCGAGAATATATTCGAAGGTTCCATTGCCGGTGTAACCCGACATAGCCCCGGTCCCCCCGGTAATGTCGAATGTGGCGTATATCCGCCTGGCATAGAATCCGTCGTTGCCCAGATCGAGGTTGGCAAAGGAGATCTTCAGGGTTCCCCTGTCGGTCCAGTACATCTTGCCGTTCGTGGCGTCAACGGCCAGTCCGTATGGAATGGAAAGCCCGGTGATCCGGTCCTCCACGACGGAGCCGTCCAGATTGGCCCGGTGGATCATGTCTGTGCCGTTATCGATCCAGTACATCTTGCCCCCGGCAGCGTCGAGGCTTATGTGTCTTGGTCTGTTCAGTCCGGTAACGAGCGTTTCTACACCCGATCCATCCAGGTTCGACCTCCGGATATGATTATTCCCATCGTCTGTCCAGTAAATCTTCCCTCCCGAGGTATCCAATGCGATCCCCAGCGGAATATTGAGTCCGGTTACCAGGCTCTCTATTGTTGTGCCGTCCAGGTTGGCACGGTAGATCCTGTTATCCCCGTCACTGCTCCAGTAGACCTTGCCTCCAGAGACATCCAGTGCAATACCCATCGGATTGTTGAGGCCTGATATGATCACTTCGGCACCGGTACCATCCAGGTCGGCACGCTGGATATGGTCTTCCCTGTCATCAGTCCAGTACATCTTGCCCCCGGAAACATCCAGTGCGATACTTCGGGGTCTGCGTCCCGTGGCGACCAGGCTTTCACTGCTGTAACCATATATGCTGCTTCGATGGACGGAATCTGTGGTAGCATCAACCCAGTACAGCATCCTGTTGATTTCATCGACCGCGATACCGTTTGGTCCGCTGAGACCGGTTACAACGTCCGCTATGTAAGGTCCCGGGTGAGGGGTAATGATCTCTTCGATGATTCCACCGGTAACCGCACCTGTCATGGTTCCCGACTCACCAACTTGCGATACGTCGACGGTTATTATTCCGGTTGCAGTGCGCGCCGCACTCGAGAATGCATGTGGATATGAAGTAAGCAGAACGCCGTCGGGTGCGGCTTCGGTGTACCCGGTCCAATCCCATGCCAGGCTCTGGGTCGAGGAGAATGTCCATATACCTTCAACAAGCTGTGTTGTTTGAGCTATTGTCTCTGCTCCGCCTATCCAGTCCCCGTTGGAGAAGTACTCATCGAGCCAGTTTACACTCCAGTTCGTGGCAGGTTCCCCCAGCTCGAATTGATAAGGACTTACCCCTGCAATTTGTCCGAAAAATCCTTTGTCGGTCGAACTGCCGCGTGTGGGGCGGGTAGGGGAGGACATCCACTCGCAGCTTCCCACGAGCAGGATCGCTCCTGCCAGCGATATAAATATGCCGAATCTGTGATTCATCTCCAGACCTCCTGAAGTACCATGCCTGCGTTCAGCAGGTCGATACTTGCGGCGATCATCACTGCCGATCAGGTACTGTTTTCAGCCTATGCAGTTTCCTCCAAAGGTACAAGCCCTTACGACGAGTCCAGATGAAGGGTGGCTCAGCGTCTGATTTCATGCATCCCGAAGGCGTTCTCAACATACAGGATACAGTTATCCACCGAATTAATATCGCAAAACATGTGCCATCCGGTAGATAATTTTTTATTGGTATCCCCTGAATACCGTAAAATATTGTAAGACATGGAGATAAAGAAATATGCCTGTCTCTGTATGCAATTATTAATAAAGGAATTCCACATTGATAATCAAATATTTGTAACATATTTGTTCTACAAGTACGATATGCAGGTTATTCAGTTACAATAATGTAATTTAATGTACACACATTCATCGCAGACCGATTTCTGCTTTCATTAAAATATGATTTCCAGTGCGAGTCGGGAAATGGGATAGAAAGTGACAAAATGGCGTTGTTGCATGGTACGGCCGTACCTAAACTACGCGCCATGCACTCCATCGGGTCACATCTGCTCACGTTCCCTTTGAAGGCTCGAACTGCGCTCCTCCTTTATACTCTTTTATCCTTCTCCAGCGGAAGCGTCCTGTCTCAGGATCAACCTGTGACAACCGGTCTGCAGGATTATGCTCCTGGTCGCGTGGTTGTGCATCTCGGTCCATCACCGCTGGCTGCCCGCGTTCAGCAGGAACAGTTCACTTCCGAACTTGGCGAAACCATAGCTTCGCAGCTGGCAGTTGCCTCGGCTCGACCTCTCTTCCCGCTGAATGGTCCGGCAGTTGTTCAGCTTCAGCGAATCAGGTCTTCGAATGCATTGCTCCTGCCGGCTGAATCTGAAGATGCCATCCGGATCCGCCGCAGCCGGTTCGGTCTCGACCGGTGGATCGTGCTGGAACTCGCCGGCGGGGAAACGGTCACTGGAGCGATCAATCGGCTTCGTGGCCACCTGCTTGTAGAGATTGTCGAGCCCGATTATCGGGGTAGAGGAGCAGGAGTCAGAACCACTGACAATTCCCTTCCGGGATTCACGCCCAACGATCCGCGTTTCAGCGACCAGTGGTACCTGGACAATATCGATGATGCAGACATCGATATGCCCGAAGCGTGGGATATCCAACGGTCAGCGTCGGCCGTACCTGTGGCAGTTCTGGATACCGGTGCCGACCTCGATCATCCCGATCTGGCCGCAGCACTTCTCCCCGGATGGGATTTTGTGAATGATGATTCCAACCCCGAGGATGATGAAGGACATGGCAGCAATGTTGCCGGTTTGATCGGAGCGACAGGGGGCAACGGGCTGGGTATCGCAGGAGTGGCGTTCGAAACCCTGATCGTTCCGGTAAAAGTCCTCGACCAGAATCAGTTCGGTTACTACAGCTGGTGGGCGTCCGGATTCTACTATGCCGCAAATCTGGGAGTCAGGGTCATCAACCTGTCGGCCGGAGGGGAGAACCATTCAGAGGCGCTGAATGCGGCAGTTCTGTATGCCTATGACAGGGGAATAGTTATCTGTGTGGCCATGATGAACGAGAACAGTGATGTGCCCTACTATCCCGCGGCATACTCAGAAACTGTTGCTGTGGGAGCTACAGATCGTCAGGACCAGAGAGCGGATCCTTTCACCTGGGGTAAAGGGTCCTCATACGGTGACCACATCGACCTGGTAGCGCCCGGAAATGGTCTGATCTCAACTTTCCTGAACGGTAGTTATGCCCGCTATGCGGGAACTTCCCAGTCGGCACCCCTGGTAAGTGGTGTTGCGGCTCTGATGATCCAGATCGATGTGACACTGACTCCCCGGGAAATCGTAACGATCCTGCAGCAGACTGCGGATGATCAGGTGGGCCGACCAGCAGAAGATATTGCCGGATTCGATATCTATCACGGATATGGCCGTTTGAATGCCCTCTCGGCTCTCACTGTGGTTTCCACCGGTACGGTGACTCCCGATGTGTTTGCATCATATCTCCCCCGACCCAATCCGAGCAGCGGACCGGTCAGGTTCGTATACGATCTGATGGAACCGGCCGCGGTGACTCTCAGAATTTTCGATGTAAGAGGGCGGCTGGTGGCCACTGTACTGGAGGGAGTATCGCGATCGGCAGGCAGGCATGTCGAGACCTGGTTCGGGATCAGTCTGGATGGGAACCAGGTCCCATCCGGAGTGTATCTATACGAACTGGTTGCAGGGTACAATAGAGCAACCGGGAAGTTAATACGTCTGAATTGATTGTCATTGAATCATAAGTCTTCACATGTCCTTAACATAATCATCAGACTCATCATCTATATTCCGGTTTGATAAATTGGTCGATAGCTGGCTGAGGCCATCCAGGCAGTCGATGGTGGAGTCGACTGAAGAACAGGGGATCGGATACTCATGATGTCACGGAAGACGATGGAGAGAAAATCGGATAACAAGCCGATAAGCGGTCGCCGGAATTTCCTCCAGGTTATCCTGGGCGGGAGTATATTAAGCCTTGCAGGTTCCATTGTATATCCGGTCTGGCGGTTCATTTTCCCCCCACGTACGATCCGGGTAGCAGAAGAATCGCTCAGCGTCGGTACTATCGATGAATTTCCACTGAATTCCGGCCGATTGTTTTCATTCGGAGGCGAGCCCGTCATACTGATCCACACTCCTCAGGGTGAATTCCGTGCCTTTTCGGCAACGTGCACGCACCTTGCCTGTACAGTGCAATACCGTCCAGACATCAGTCATATCTGGTGCGCATGCCATGATGGTCATTTCGACCTGACCGGGAAGAATATACAGGGCCCCCCTCCGCGCCCCCTTCCTCCGTTCGAAGTACAATTCCGTGACGATGAGGTTCTGATCAGACGGATTTAACATGCAGCCGGCATAACCGGCAGGACCTTTATCGATTCTTTGGGGATCCTTCATGCCGGCTTAATTCTCCATTCCATATAATCCATCTGCATAACACGCAGGTCCCCGTAAAATAAGGAGAGGGACAATGAATGCAGATAAAACACTTAGGGAGATCAAAGCATATATCCGTACAGAACGGCTGGATGCAGTTGTTCACGCCCTGGATGGACTTGGTGTCTGCCAGATGACGATCGTGGAAGTACAGGCACTTGCCGGTGGAGTGGATACGGCGGATTACAAGTATTCCATCAAGCTGGCAGACAAATACTCGAATCTGGCCAAACTGGAACTGGTCTGTCCGGCAGATCGCTCAGAGAGGATCGTTGAGGCAATTGCTGACTCAGCCCGCCTCGGAGAGCAGGGAGACGGATTTATCTTCATCTCAGAAATCATTGATATGGTTGACATCTTTACCAGGACCGGACTTGCTGCTGTTTGCAGTGATTGAGGGTTGGACCTTGTCTCAATCAATTATGAAGAGCACGGGATGAACATGGGCGGCAACCGGATTACCGAATCGCTCAGGTAAGCTGTCGTTTGACGAACCAGACGATAAGCAGGGGCAGCAATGTCTATTGTAGAAGAGGAGTCAATCCGATTATTATTGCTGATAGAGCACCGAGGGCTGTGAAAGCGATGATGTCTATCTTCCATGAATTCCCATACGAAGTTCAGAAGGAAAGCGAAAACAGCGACAAGGAGGAGAGTGATGAGTAAGAAAGACAATCTTCGCAGCTGCTTTTTCCCCTTGATGTCGAGGCAGGAAAATAATGGATGAGCAGGTGATTTTGCCCATCAGCGGCATGACCTGTGCCTCGTGTGCCTCACATGTCGAGCATGCGCTGGGTGAAGTGGAAGGAGTCATGAATGCTTCGGTTAACCTGGCGACAGAACGGGCGACGGTATCCTACATTCCCGGTGTCGTGAGTCCTGAAGCACTCAAACAGGCTGTTGAAGAGTCGGGATATAAAGTCGTGGATATCGACTCCCTGGCGGAATCCGATCCTGCAGATCTGGTTGAGCTTAAAATGAAAAAATCCAGGTTCCGCATGTGGATGTCATGGGCTTTTACCCTTCCCATAATCATATGGATGTTTGTGGAAATGTTCTTCGGCATAATGTGGCCGAGCGCCACCGTTTTCAATCTGGGTATGATCGTCCTCTCAATTCCCGTACTGTTCTGGCTGGGCGGCCGGACCTACACAGCAGGCATGTCGGCAGTCAGGCATGGGCATGCCAATATGGATACGCTTATCGCTCTGGGAACGGGAGTTTCACTTCTCACCGGCCCGATGTCGTTCTTTTTCCCCGTGGCCAACTATGCCGGTGTCTCAGCGATGATCATGGCATTTCATCTGACCGGCCGGTTTGTGGAGGAAACTGCGAAAGGAAGGGCTTCACAGGCGATAAGGAAACTTCTGGAAATCGGGGCCAAGACAGCCCGTATCATCCGTGACGATCAGGAAGTCGAAGTATCGATTGAGCAGGTCGTTACCGGTGATCTGATGATTATCAGACCCGGTGAGAAAATTCCGACCGACGGCATGGTTGTTGAAGGCGAAAGCACCGTTGACGAATCGATGGCGACGGGAGAATCAATGCCTGTCAACAAGCTCAATGGTGAAGAAGTCATCGGTGGAACGGTGAATCAGGAAGGACTGCTGAAGGTAGAAGCTACAAGGGTCGGCAAGGAAACTTTCCTGTCCCAGGTAATAAAACTCGTTGAGGAATGCCAGGGTTCCAAGGTACCGATACAGGAGTTTGCAGACAGGGTCACCGGCATATTCGTACCGGTTGTCATCGGTATAGCTGTGCTGACTTTCGGCGGCTGGCTGGTCTTTTCCACACCCCTTGCTTCTCTGCTGAAGGCCGGAACTTTCCTGCCCTGGGTGAATCCAGACCTTGGAGTGCTCACTCTCGCCATAATATCAACAGTCGCCGTTCTTGTCATCGCATGCCCTTGTGCCCTTGGACTCGCCACACCGACCGCTCTAATGGTCGGAAGCGGCAAGGGAGCAGAAAACGGCATATTGATACGGTCTGGTGAGGCTATCCAGACGTTGAAAAATGTCGATGTAGTAGTCATGGACAAGACAGGAACAATGACCAGAGGCCGGCCCGAGGTCACAGATGTGATCGGTGTGGAAGGCATAGGGGAGAATGAAGTCCTCAGTATGGCTGGAACCGCGGAGTGGGGAAGCGAACATCCCCTCAGTCGGGCCATCATCATTGCAGCGGAAGAAAGAGGGCTTGAGCTGGAGAAGACGGACAGCTTCAAAGCTGTTCGTGGGAAGGGTGTTATCGCCCGTGTCGGTGATCGGCGGATTCTGGTGGGGTCACGTAACCTGATGCTGGATCATGACATAGATCCGAGTCCGATGGAAGATGCCATGCAGGCGTTGGAGTCCGAAGCCAGGACAGCGATGCTCGTATCAGCCGATCAGGATATTCTTGGTGTTATCGCTGTGGCGGATACACTTAAGGAAGATACCGTCGATGCGATCGCCGAGCTCCATAGAATGGGTCTGAAGACGGCCATGATAACCGGTGATAACCGTCGTACGGCTGAAGCGATCGCCCGGCAGGCAGGCATCAACTACGTCCTCGCAGAAGTACTGCCCGAAGGAAAAGTTGCAGAGGTTCAGAAATTACAGCGGGAATTCGGGCTTGTGACGTTCGTTGGTGACGGAATCAATGATGCTCCGGCTCTGACTCAGGCCAATGTCGGTATAGCCATTGGAACCGGCACTGATATCGCAATAGAGGCGAGTGACGTAACGCTTGTGAGGGGTGAGCTTACGGGCATTGTCGAGGCCATTAATCTGAGCAGAGCGACATTCCGCAAAATCAAGCAGAACCTCTTCTGGGCCTTCTTCTATAACGTTGCCATGATTCCTCTGGCGATGATCGGCTGGATGCATCCTGTGCTGGCAGAAATAGCCATGGCGACAAGTTCAACTACTGTTGTGGGCAATGCCAACAGACTCCGGAGAACGGATATCAGTTCTTCAAAGTAAATGTGGATATTAACGGCAGTTGTCTGAGATCAGGCACTTCTCGGGAACAGATTGAACCTGGTACGGAAGAAGTCCAGTGTAACTGAGCGACGGAGAGCCGGCCAGAATTCCTGGTAGGAATATTCTCCCTGGAGTATGCGGAACAGGGAACTTACCAGGCCGGGTCTTTTTTGGAGGAAGCGTACAGCCACGGAGGGGTATCTGTATATGATATTTGCTATTTTGCCGGCGGATTCGAGCTCCGGGAATATATGTCTGCTCACGCTTCCTGCATAATGTTCTGCCGGGCTGTTATCACCAGCGCCGGTTGAAGTAATCGCCTCGGCCGCCAGTACACCCGACCAGACGGCATAATAGATACCTTCACCCAGAAAGGGATCGATTAATCCGCCTGCATCACCAATCGCGAGGATTCTGTCACCTGCTATCCTGGGGGGGGGATTCCTGTAAACGGGTATGAGGTGTCCTGCGGGCGCAGAATGCTGCAGGTCTGCAAACGGCAATGTATCCGAAAGGAATTGCCGGAATAACTGTCTGGGTCCTGGAACACTGTTCCTGATTCCAGCCACACCTACATTCAGATGATCACCCTTTGGAAAAATCCAGCCGTATCCGCCCGCTGAGACTCCGATATCGATCGTCATTATCTCGTCGTATGCCTCTGCAGTTTCCTGCCGGGTAATCTCACTTTCGAGACCGACTGCCCAGGGGAGGTCGGGGCCAAGACCATATTTTCGAGCGGTCATGCTGTTGGCTCCATCCGCTGCGATAATGTAGCGGGCTTCCGTGATATCCCTGCCTGCTCGCACCCGTACGCGATCACCGGTTGTCTCAACATCCTGTACCTTGACACCGTCGCGTATTTCAGCTCCTGCATTGCTGGCTCTGTCAGCCATCCAGGTATCGAATTCTTCCCGCATGACAAGATATGCGACCGGTTCGTCCGATTCGAAAGTGATACTCCTGCTGCCCCCGTACGTGAGCCGGGCTCTCGTAACGATGTGTCGTGTAAGGTGCAGGAATCCACTGCCTGTGAATTCTGTGATCCGGGACGAAAGAGCACCACCGCATACTTTGGGGCGCGGGTAGGTCATTTTCTCCAGAAGAGTTACATCAGCCCCGGCTGAAGCAAGTTCATATGCAGCGCTGGTACCCCCCGGTCCGCCTCCGATGATCACTGCATCTCTTATTCTGACCACTTTCATCCTCCTCTCTCCCGAGACCCGTCCGGTGTCCTGATATGGTAGGATAGAGGGGGTAAATGGGAGGTGAAGCAAGGATTAATCGTTCTTAATGCAATGCCGGGCAGGCGCAACGCCGCAGGGGCCGATGCAGCAGAGGATGAATTACAACGCAACGGATTTATGATTCAGGGCGTCAGCGTTCGATCTTCAGGAGCCTCGCGTTTATGGCAACGATGACGGTGCTCAGGGACATAAAAACCGCTCCCATTGCAGGGCTCAGCAGGATACCTGCCGAATACAGGACTCCTGCTGCTATCGGGATTGTAATTATATTATAGCCGGCAGCCCACCAGAGGTTCTGAGTCATCTTTCTATAGGTTGTGCGTGAGAGTCTGAGTATGTCAATTGCATCGAGCGGATTGCTGCGGACCAGAACTATGTCTGCTGTTTCCACTGCCACATCTGTCCCCGCGCCTATCGCGATGCCCACGTCAGCCTGAGCCAGTGCAGGTGCATCGTTGACACCATCTCCTGTCATGGCGACAGTCAATCCCCTCGATTGCACCTCTTTCACCTTCATGGCCTTCTCTTCCGGCAGGACCTCTGCGAAGAATTCATCCAGGCCAACTTCATCAGCGACCCACTTTGCGACTCTACCGTTGTCGCCGGTCAGCATCATGGTAGTAATACCCATCTCACGGAGTGTCGAGACGGCCTCTTTCGATTCCGGCCGGATGATATCGGCAAGGGCGACCGCACCCTTGACATCACCATCCACTATCAGGAATACGACTGTTTTACCCTGTTCTGACAGGGTATCCACCCGGTCATCCTCAACGGCAAGATCGTGTTCTCTCAGGAAGCCGGGACTGACCACCTGGACGAGTCTGCCTTCCACCCTGCCTTCCGCACCCTTGCCGGGAATGGCCATGAATCCATCAACCTGAGGCGGATTCTTCACCGAACCGACGATTCCCTGTGCAATTGGATGCTCTGAATGGGATTCAACGGCTGCGGCAAATCGCAGGACTTCTTCCTCTCCGAAGTCATCAGAAAGCACAAGTGTGTCTGTGACACCGAACCGTCCTTCGGTCAGGGTTCCGGTTTTGTCGAAAATAATAGCCTGAATGTTCCGTGCGGCTTCAAACGCGGTACGGTCCCGGATGAGAAGTCCGCGTCCGGCTGCCAGGGATGTCGAAACGGCTACGACAAGTGGTACGGCAAGACCGAGTGCATGAGGACAGGCGATTACCATTACTGTCACGGTCCGTTCCAGAGCGAATGCGAAATCCATGTTCATGATGGCGAGCCAGATGAAAAGCGTGACGGCTCCGCCTCCGATGGCTACAATCGTAAGCCAGAGCGCAGCGCGGCTGGCAAGGTCCTGCGTCCGTGATTTACTCTCCTGCGCCTTCCGGACCAGGTCTATAACCTGTGACAGGAAACTCTCTTCCCCGGTTCTGCCTACAGTAAGGGTCAGAGAACCTTCTCCATTGATCGATCCGCCGATGACCTCGTCTCCCGATTGTTTAGGCACCGGCACCGATTCCCCTGTCAGCATCGATTCGTTTACCGAGGTGCGGCCTTCGATCACTTCGCCGTCAGCAGGGATCTTCTCACCAGGTTTGACCAGCACACGATCCCCACTCTCAAGGTCGCTGAGCGGGACGTCCTCCACGGTTCCATCGGGCATGATTCGGTGTGCCTCGGAGGGCATGAGGCGGGCGAGTTCCTCGAGGGCTCTCGAGGCCCCCATCACAGACCTCATCTCTATCCAGTGCCCTACCAGCATTACATCGATCAGAGTCACCAGTTCCCAGAAGAAGATCTTTCCCGGCAGGCCGAATACCACGGTGCTGCTGTAGACATAAGCAGTTGTAATGGCGATTGAGATGAGGACCATCATCCCGGGTCTGGCGGATTTGAGCTCGTTGAAAAGGCCTTTCAGAAATGGGTAGCCCCCGTAGAAATAGACGATCGAGGAGAGAGCGAAGAGGAGGTAGCTGTCTCCGGGGAACCTGATGGAGTCCCCAAGACCCAGCAGGCCCTGTATCATCGGGGAGAGAAGAAGAACTGGTACTGTAAGTATCAGGGATATCCAGAACCGCTTCCTGAAGTCAGCAACCATATGCTCGTGATGGGAGGAATGGCCGGCATGTTCGTCATGGCCACCATGCTCTTCATGGGTTCCGTGGTTTCCATGATCACCGCTGTGTTCAAAACCTACATGATCTCGATGCTCTGCGGAATCATGAGTTTGATGGCCGGAATGATCATGCTCTGCATGATCATGGGCGTCAGCTGAATGATCGTGTGTGTCAGGGGGGGTATGGTTATGATCTGCATGTTCGTGGTCATGGTGCGCCGGGTGTCCATGCTCTTTTATATGATCATCACGATGATTCTCGTGTTCCATCGGATTTCACCTTTTGATTGAGGTCCTGTTCTCTCCGGCAAAGGTGCTCGAGTCTGATACTTATGCTGGCCGCCGGCAGATGGACGGCGGCAGCCGCAGGGAAGATCCGGTTGAAGCCCAATACGACCGATACTGAAAGTCCAGGTGCAGATACAAGCACCGGACCCATCATATTCCCGGCCCATGTTACAGGGATGATGCGGGATTCGTCAATAGAGTTCAGCCGCAGCTCAACCGGCTGGTGTTAAGGCCTCTACTACCTCAAGCACTCTGGCG
>CAZWVF010000049.1:0-3649 GCA_964637695.1 uncultured Gemmatimonadota bacterium
TGGGCGTGGCTTTCTCTGCCGGAATGGAAATCGTCGAGGATCCTCTGAACGGTATCTACACTCTTGGGCGGATGGCAGAATTGTACCTTGCGGCCTATGATGGCCTTCGATCGAGCGAAGATGCGCTCCCTGCCAAAGCTGAAGAAACGAACCGTGTCATCCGCGTCAACGAAAGTTATGTCGAAGGGGATTGTGTTCAAAACGGCCTCGAGTTCATTCACGCTGAAACTGCCCGTCGGCAGCTGCACGCGCCTCAAGTCAGCCTCTGCCTCCGGTTCCAACTCCACTCCCGCGGGCCGCCACTCCTGCTCCGGAACGAAGAGACAGTATCCAATCTCGTTACCGCCCTTGTATACCTGATACCACTCGCCATCGTCCAGTGTGTCGAGACACATCGGGAGCAATATCTGAGTCTCTTTATCTATCATTCCCTCCACTGCGTCGGAGGCGGGTTTCAGTACGATATCGACCAGCCCCTGGGCATCCTCGCCGCTGACTTCGGCGCCGGCTCCGGCTTCGAGCGATGCAATTGCAGCCTTCAACAGTTCGCGCGTCTCGTCATGCTTGCCCCACATGACCGTTGGAGGGCCAGTGATGTCATGTTTCTCAAGGAATGGAAACAGGAGGTTCTCCTTGCGCTGATAATGCTTTTCGACGTCCATCAGGGAGTTAAAATGTCCGCGTATCTCCAGCAGCAGTTCAGTAGCGTTATCCGCCGCTCCCAATTCCTCCGCCTGAGCATACAGTTTTTTAAGACTCGCCAGTTCCCACTCCAACGCCTTGTTCTCCTGCCCAAATGTGTCAACCGGGTGCCCGGGAGGAACGTCCGGGGCGGCGCTTGTGTCTATCGCTCCGCGCAACGCCTCGGTGTGGACGTCACACATCTCGAGAACCTCCTCCGACGGCAGTCCCTCGGAGATAAGTTCCTGTTCGACCTCCACAACCTCGTTGTACGGCACCTGACCCAGCATTCTCACCAGCTGCTTGCGCACCGCATCGGGTGCTTCACCCGCGTGCAATTGCTTTATCATATGCTTCAGCAGATCTTTCCTTTTCTGCTTGTCGTATATAAGCTCACTCATTTTGTTCCTCCTGGGGGATTGCACTTTGCTTATCTGGAATCATGCGGAAGCACCGGTTGGGAAAGCCAAACCTTCGACAGCCATCCATTATTGTAGGTGAGGATCAAGGACGTGGCTAGTCCAGGAATTCATGTTGTCCCCAACGGGCACATAATTCAGATACACTACCACCAGGGGGGTCCGAAGAGAAAGGGGCGGAACTGGTCAGACCGGGAGGCGTACTGGTTTACAGCACCTGCACATTCACAGCTTCCCTGGAAGCACGGCATTGACGGCGCCTTTGCGGCCAGACTGATACGACAGGATAACCGGCCATGAGAGCTTCTCTGAAAAGTCAGACCGGAAGCGGCGACCTGATTATGCTGATCAAGACGGTCGGGCTGCTCATTGTTCTGCTGGTTATCATCGCGATCTTCTTCCTGGGCGGGATGATCCTGGTGGACAGGGTTGTCATGCCGGGCCTCACCAGGGTGGGTTCTGAAGTGGAGCTGCCCGATATCGTGGATGAAGACTTCTACGCCGCGAAGAGGGCTCTGATTGAACTGGGACTCGAACTTGAAAAAATAGACGAGGAGTTTTCACCCGTTTACGATGAGGACCACATTATCGAGCAGATTCCTCCTCCTTTCACGAAAGTCAAGAAGGGCCGGACAGTCGGTGTTGTAGTCAGCAGGGGACCGGAGGAGATATTTATTCCCGACGTGACACGCCTGAGTGAAGATCAGGCACGGAAAAAGCTGAGGGAATTCGGACTGCTGCTGGGCAGCGTAACCAGCCGTCCAGATAACGCACCTGAGGGAACGGTGATCGATCAGAGACCGGTGGCCAATGTCCGCTCCCTGCGTAACAGAAGGGTTGACCTGGTGGTCAGTTCAGGCCCTGCCCGTATGAGCATAAGGATACCTCTGCTGATCAACGAAGGCCTCGAACGGGCGCTTTCAACAATACGTATGCTGGAGGGGCTCGTCTGGATAGAGTGGGTCGAAGACGATGACAGTGTAATGATGACTGTCATAGAACAGAGTCCCGAACCGGGCAGGGAAGTGGAGGGTCAACCGATTTTCGATCTTAAAGTGGCTATCAGGACCGGTTTTACACCCTCTCCACCTGATACCGCCGGGATAGGGGCTCCGCCTCCATTCATAAGGCGGCTCCGGCTTCCACAGATTCCTCCGGCCCTAAAGTAATGAGTGTAAAGGTAGCTCCGAGCGTTCTGTCGGCAGATTTCGGTAAGCTGGCAGAAGAAGTGGAAATGGCGGCTGGTGCCGGTGCCGAATTGCTGCATCTGGACGTCATGGATGGTCATTTCGTCCCCAATCTCACTTTCGGGCCGATAATCGTCAAAGCAATCAGAAGCCTTACCGTTCTGCCGCTCGAAACGCATCTGATGATCACCGATCCGGATAAATATCTGGACAATTTCATCGATGCAGGAGCCGATACAATTTATTCCCATCTGGAGGCTTTCGAACCCTCCAACCGTCATGAGCGTGCGACAGCAATTCTAAACCGTCTTGAAGATGCCGGTGTCGCCCGCGGAATAGCCGTAAATCCGGATACTCCTGCAGAATGGATCTATCCTTATCTGGGGCAGCTCGAAAACGTCCTTATCATGACGGTTTATCCCGGTTTTGGAGGCCAGGAGTTCATTGCAGAGTGTCTGGACAAGATCGCACTGCTGAAGGAGGAGGCCGGGAGGCTGGGCACTGAGATTACCATCGGGGTGGACGGGGGAGTAAATCTGGATACCGCAATCCTGGTAGTTGAAGCCGGTGCGGATATTCTGGTGGCAGGTTCAGCGGTGTTTCATGCTCCAGACCCCTCCCACGTCATCAGCCAGTTGCGAAATATTTAATAAAAAGCACCTTGGAAACGACTGTTTTCTGCCTACTTTATTAGGTCTGTCGCCTTTAGAGATTTATCTATGTTCGAAGCCCTGACCGCATGATTAACGCCGGTAATCGAACACCTGCGGGGACGCTGTGTTCTCAATGAGGGGAACATATCTGAGGCGCTGCGTGAAGTGCGCCATGCATTGCTGGAATCGGATGTTGGAATCACGGTAACGCGATCATTCATCGATAATAATGTAAAGGAGAAATTGAGTGGCAACACGCATTCGGCTACGTCGCACAGGCAAGAAGAAGCAGGCCTATTACAGGGTAGTTGTGGCCGATTCCCGGAGTCCGCGTGACGGGCGGTTCATCGAAATTCTTGGTAACTATAACCCGAACAGCAATCCGCCCCGGATAGAAATAGACGAGGGAAGAACTCTCTACTGGCTTAAAAACGGAGCAAGGCCAACCGATACTGTCAGGAGCCTTCTGAGCAAGGAGGGCATACTCGCCAGGCTTGCCGAGGAGATGCCGGGACATGCAGTGCTGAAGCGACCGCAGAAGAAGAGCAAGGCTGTCATGGAAAGCAGGAAGCCGGTTGTCGAGGAGGTAGTGGAGGAGGAAGTGGCGGCTGAGGTTCCGGAAGAGGTGACAGAGGATGTCGCTGAAGAGGCTGTGGAGGAAGTGGCGGCTGAGGTTCCGGAAGAGGTGACAGAGGATGTCGCTGAAGAG
>CAZWVF010000049.1:3749-19720 GCA_964637695.1 uncultured Gemmatimonadota bacterium
GGAGGAAGTGGCGGCTGAGGTTCCGGAAGAGGTGACAGAGGATGTCGCTGAAGAGGCTGTGGAGGAAGTGGCGGCTGAGGTTCCGGAAGATGCGGCCGGGATTGTCGCTGAAGAGGCTGTGGAAGAAGTGGTGGAAGAGGTGGCTGAAACGGAAGTGGAAGAGGTGGGAGAGGCTGCCGAAGAAGATCCGGAGGAAACCACGGAGGAGGCATCGGCTTCTGAAAAGGTGGATGATGAGCCCGGGGATGAAACGGAAGCATGAGGTATCGCCCCGATGCAGTTGGACGAGCTGATTGAAATAGGCCATGTGGCAAGGCCCTGGGGAATCAAGGGAGAGGTCAAGATCCACCTCACCTCAGATATTCCCGATCGGATAGACGGTCTGGAAGGCGTCTATCTGCATAACGGGGAATCGAACCCGCTTTTTTATACGATAGAGTGGATCAAGCATCTCAACGAGGCTGCTGCTGTTAAATTCGAAGGAATCAATACTCCGGAGGAGGCGGAGTGTTTAAGAAACCTCGAAATTGCCGTACCGGAGAGTGACAGGGCTCCACTTTCGGAAGATGAGTACTACATATACGATCTGATCGGTCTGGAGGCTGAGGACTGTGAAGGTGGAAAGCTGGGAACCCTGAAGAAAGTGATTCAGGGAGCGGCCCAGGATATCTTCCTGATCGCCACTTCAGATGGCGATGTCATGGTTCCTGCAGTCCCCACGTTCGTACATGAAGTCGATCCGGCTGGCGGCAGAATAGTGATTACCCTGCCACTGCTCGAGGAGCGGTAATACGATGGATATCCATATCGTATCACTCTTCCCCGATTACTTTAAGAGTCCTCTCGAAGCGGGTCTTCTTGGCAAGGCGATCGATAAGAAGCTGGTGAACCTGCAGGTTCATAATCTGAGGGATTGGACGCACGATGTGCACGGCACCGCCGATGATAATCCCTTCGGCGGAGGCCCTGGAATGGTTTTAAAACCGGAACCCTTCTTTGAGGCGTACGATCAGCTTCTGGAGGAGGGGCTTGATCGAGGGGCTCCTGTGTTGCTGACGACGCCTCAGGGCAGGATGTTTGACCGGAAGGCGGCAATGGAGCTATCCGGGTGTTCACAGTTCACCATCCTCTGCGGAAGATACCGTGGAATTGATGAACGGGTTAGTGAAGCTCTCGTTACAAATGAGTTCAGCATAGGTGATGTGATTCTGAACGGAGGCGAGGCGGCTGCGCTGGTTATCGTAGAATCTGTAGTCAGGCTGCTGCCCGGCTCGATGGGTGATCCGGGATCCGCCGCATGTGATTCATTCAGTCAGGGACTTCTTGATCACCCGCACTATACGAGGCCTTCTGTATATCGAGAAATGGAGGTGCCCGAAGTGCTCCTCTCCGGCAACCATGGTGAAGTTGATACCTGGAGACGGAAAGAAGCTCTGAAAAGGACCAGAGAGAGAAGGCCCGATCTTCTGGTTAACATTCCTTTGAGCGATGAGGACAGGAAATACCTTGATACTATTGCGGACGGATCGATTTTAGAGGAGAAGCAAGATGAAGCGTTTTGATGCTGTAGCCATGAGTGAGAAGCGGACAGACCTGCCCGACTTCAAACCTGGCGACACGATAAAAGTACACCTCCGTGTAGTGGAGGGTGAAAAAGAGAGGATACAGATCTTTGAGGGAGTGGTAATAGGGATAAAGGGTTCCGGCAACAGCCGTTCCTTTACCGTCCGGAAAGTATCTGGCGGCATAGGTGTTGAGAGGATCTTCCCGTTCAACAGTCCCATGATCAGTTCGATCGAGATAACCCGTCGCGGCAAGGTGCGTCGGGCCAAGCTCAACTATCTTCGGAAGCGTGTCGGCAAGCGGGCCAGAGTGCAGGAGCGCCGCCACACTCAGCAGAGGGCAGCCACCATGGATGCAGGAGACGCAGAGGAATCGGGTGAGGAGGAGATGGAAGCTTCCTGAAGCCGATGTGAATATCGAGAGCCACAGCCTGCGCCAGCTCGAGGAGATGCTTCTGGCTGCTTACGTTGAAAGCGAGCGTGAGGAACTGCTCAGAAAGCTGGAGGAAGATCCACGCAAAGGGGCAGGGCAGCTGGCCGCAAAAGCCAGGAGAGAAACGGAGAAAGCCCGTCAGCAGGAATCGCGCTGGCGGGCTTTTTGTGATCCTGAACTGCAGCTTCAGGAAAAAGGCTACAATCTGGTCGCCGGGGTGGATGAGGCCGGCCGCGGCCCACTTGCCGGTCCGGTTGTGGCTGCTGCAGTGATCCTTCCCCCCCTGTTCGTTCACCATCCTCTGGATGATTCCAAACGGATGACTGCAACGGCGCGTCAGATAGCATATGAAGAGATAAAGAAAGCGGCCATCGGTTGGAGGACAGGCGTGGCTTCTGTTGAGGAGATAGACCGACACAATATCCTCGGTGCCTTTCATCTGGCGGTAAACAGGGCCCTGAAATCTCTTGAACCATCACCTCTTTTCGCCCTGGTGGACGGACGACCGCTTGCATCGTGTCCGGTACCGCACAGGGCGATCGTGGGAGGTGATGGAAGGTGCAGGGTGATAGCAGCCGCCAGTGTTGTGGCCAAAGTGGAACGGGACGCGATAATGGCCGATCTTGATCTTCAATACCCCGGATATGGATTTGCGTCACATAAGGGTTATGCAACCGCAGGGCACTACAGGGCGCTGGAAGAGCTCGGCCCGTCGCCGGTGCACAGACGCACCTTCCTGAAGAAGGGCGATCAGCTCACCCTCGATGTCCTGGAGATGGATGAAAGCTCCCAGGAGTGGGGGGTCAGGGCGGAGAAGATGGTGGCCGCAGATTATTCCTCGAGAGGGTATCATGTGGCCGATCGTAGATGGAGGGGAGGAGGAGGTGAGCTGGATATGGTCTGTCTCAGCAGGGATGAAATTGTAATGGTGGAGGTAAAGGCCGCCAGGAGTCAAATGGCCGGTTCACCCCTCGAATGGCTGAGTGATGCTCAACGCCGGCGCTGGAGAGCTGCCGCGGCGGCCTACCTGCGAGAGAGTGGTTCTGAATACAAGGAACGCAGGTTGAGATTCGACCTGGTCGGTGTAGTTGACAGGACGGGAGCTCCTCCCGAAATGACGAGGATTGAGGGAGTGGAACCGTAATGCTGGAAGATCGCAGAGAGCTGTGGGGCTGGTACCTTTTCGATTTCGCCAATACCAGCTTCACGGTGATGGTCGTGACGGTCGCCTACGCCATCTACTTCCGAGAATACGTGGTTGGTGATCTCTCGATACTTTTCCCCTGGGGCGAACGTGAGGTGGGTGATGTGCTGTGGGGCCTCGGGAATGCCGTCTCAATGCTTCTTGTCGGCATAATCAGTCCCTATCTGGGAGCGATCTCCGACGCTACTTCCCGCAAGAAACTGTTCACAGGACTCTTCACGGTCGTCTGCATCGTACCGACGGCATTGATGATAACGGTCGGCCCGGGGCAGATATGGTGGGGGTTGTTCCTCTTTGTGCTCGGTAACATCGGGTTCCAGGGCGGGCTGGTCTTCTACAACGCCTTCCTGCCTCAGATCAGTCCGCCCGGGCGAATGGGGTATGTTTCCGGTATGGGCTTTGCATGGGGCTATGTGGGTGCGCTGATAACCCTGACGATAGCTCTGCCGTTTGCCGGCAGGGCAACCGATCTGGGCAGCAACAGTGCCCTTGCGCCGACTTTTCTGATCTCAGCGATATTCTTTCTCATCTTTTCGGTGCCTTTCTTTCTTTTCGTCAGAGAGCGTCCCCCCTTGATGAGGATGGCCGACAGTGCCTGGAGAGAGGGCTGGCTCAGGATCAGTAACACACTCTCACATCTGAATCACTACCGCCACACGGGAAGATTCCTGCTCGCCTATTTCATCTATAGTGACGGTATCAACACGGTGATCACCTTCGGGGGGATCTATGCTTCGGTGACACTCGGTTTTACTGCCCTGCAGGTGATAGTCTTCTTTGCCGTGCTCCAGATCGCAGCAATAGCAGGAGCGTGGAGCCTCGGTCTGCTCACAGACAGGTGGGGAGCCAGGCGGACGGTCGAGCTCACACTTCTGCTCTGGACGATAATGACGATTGGGGCCTTCCTGTCCAGGAATGCCTTCACCTTTTATCTGGTAGGAGTTCTGGCGGGGGTGGCGATGGGATCGAGCCAGGCCGCCAGCAGGGTACTGATGGCGGAATTGACCCCGTCCAGCAGGGAGGCGGAGTTTTACGGATTCTACGGGCTCTGCGGCAAGTTCTCGGCGATCATCGGGCCACTGCTGTTTGGTCTTGTTACGTTGATTACCGGCAGCCAGCGGCTGGCGGTACTCTCTGTCAGTGTCTTTTTTATTGCAGGCTGGCTGCTCCTGCGAACGCTTGATGTTGCTGCCGGCAGAGAGGCGGCTGCTTCCATCCCTGTCGGTGACAATAGATGATTGGAAGGGAGAAAGAGGATGAGTGAACTGCTTCGAAAAATCGGTGGGCACAGCCCTGCCGTTACCGGCGCTGTCGCTGCGGCACTCCTGCTCTCTGTTTTTCTGACAGGCTGCGACCGCAGGCAGAAAGAAGCCATTGGTGACCGCAATCAGATCATGGTCTACTCCGATGAACAGAACTGGGAACTGTACGGTTCGCAGCTCTCCACAATATTCGAAAGGGAGGTGGAAACTCCACGGACTGAACTTGTATTCACTCTGCGCAATCTGAATCCCGATTCGTGGAAATTTCTGCCCCGCTTCAAGAACCTGCTGATATGCGCTCCCCTTGAAGATCTTACTCCGACCGCCGACCGGATAAGGGCACTGCTCTCTCCCGAAGTCAGGCAGCTGGTCTACGACAACCAGAAGGGGCTCCACGTTGTCCAGGAAGACGTATACGCATCAACACAGCTCTTCCTGATCATTACTGCCGATACGAGAGAACATCTTGTCGAATATCTGCAGTCGAACCGGGAGCTTCTTTTCAAAGTAATGGAGGAGAAACTGAACGAACGGATCGCCGATCTCATATACAGAACTGAAAGAGACTACCAGGAGCAGTACGCCCTCGAAGATACTCTCTACAACGATTACCAGTTTACAATGCGGGTACCGTGGGGCTTTCTGATGAATACCGATTATGAGTCGGAGTCTTTTGTGCGGATGATCAAATACAGTCCTGAAAGATGGTTCTTTGCCTACTGGACTCCGATAGATGAGCTGGATGATCAGGAGCTGGGATGGATCGAACGGCTCGATGGTATCGGGGAGATGATAGATCAGGGTGCCGATCCCGATCCGGTGGAGATCAGGCGTCTTGCTCAACAATCGTGGGATTACAGGGATGAGATATGCCGCAGTTACTACAACGGCGATCAGGTGAACCGCAATCGGACCACGGGGACCGTTGTGGATTTCGGGGGGCGATGGGCCATGCGCCTGGATGGTATGTGGGAGAACGACGAGGAATTCGTTGGTGGCCCGATGGTTGCTTACTGTTTTATTGATCGGGAAACCGGTCGTTTCTGGTGGCTTGATGGAGCTGTTTTTTATCCCAATGAACCGAAGGAGACGCTGATTCGGCAGCTTGATGTAATGATCAGGACCTTTATGACCGGCTCAGAAGCCCGGGAGTATATCGCATCTATTCAGGAGAAGATCGATGGAAGCAGGTGACAGGCGACGGATACTTGTTACAGGGGGGGCAGGATTCATCGGTTCGCATGTTGCCGATGCATATATACGGCAGGGCAATGCGGTGGCGATAATAGATGATCTGAGCACCGGCGACAGGGCACTCCTGCCGCCCGAAGCTGCTTTTTTCGAGGGTGACATAAGGGACAGTAAGTTCGTCGAAAAGGTAATCAGAGAGTTCAAACCCGTGATACTGAATCACCATGCCGCACAGATGGATGTCAGACGGTCGGTGACAGATCCCCGTTTCGATGCCGAAGTAAACATCCTCGGCACACTCAATCTGCTCGACGCATGCGTCAGGCATGATACGAAACGTGTTGTCTTTGCCTCGACCGGCGGGGCCGCATACGGCGAGCAGGAGCGTTTTCCCGCCGATGAACTGCACCCTGCAGATCCTGTGAGCCCCTACGGAGTTGCCAAGATCTCGGTTGAGAAATACCTGCGGGCCTATCATGAGATGCACGGTATCGGTTTTGCTGCGCTCAGATACGCCAATGTTTACGGACCGCGACAGAATCCTTTCGGTGAGGCTGGAGTGGTGGCGATCTTTACCCACTGTCTGCTTCAGCAGAAGGAACCGGTAATCAACGGGGACGGCCTGCAGACGCGGGACTATATATATATTGGTGATGTGGTGGCGGCCAACCTTGCCGCACTTGACGGCCAGGAGACTATTGTGGTCAATATCGGCTCGGGCAAGGAGAGCACCGTTCTCGATATCTATGAAGGTCTGGTGAAAGCAGTCGGATGGGGGGGTGAAGAGAATCACGGTCCGGCCAAACCTGGCGAGCAGACCCGGTCTGTAATAGATCCTCTGAAGGCCTGGGAAACGTGGGGCTGGAGGCTCCAGGTTCCCCTTGAGGAGGGATTGAAACGCACCGTTCGTTACTTCAGAAGAGCGGCCGAGAGCGGCAGCTCTGAAAAACGCATTCGGGGCGACAATCTTTAAATCTGGACCCGGGATCCGATGAGATCGATAGAGCGCTCCAGATTCAGTTACCTGCTTGCCTCTGCAATACTGCTGACGGCCGCTCAGCCTCCTTTTCCTACCGGATGGCTGGCATACGCTGCTCTGGTTCCATTCCTCACGGGCATAGAAGGATTGAGGGGCAGGAGGGCATTCGGATATGGAGTGCTGTGGGGTTTCTTCGTCAATGTTCTGGGACTCTACTGGATTGGGGCGAACAATATAGGTGCTTTTATCGGGGCGATGATTTACCTGGGACTGCTGGATGGATTATTCACATGGCTGCTATGTACTGTCCGTCAGGAGCGCAGGGCACTCTTCTTTCCGTTCATCTGGACCGGCTTTTTCTATGTGAAGAGTCTTGGTGAGATGGGATTCCCGTGGCTCTCACTGGCCCTTACGCAGACCTATACACCGGCGGCAATTCAGGGTGCAGCCATAACCGGGGCGTGGGGACTTGATCTTTGGGTGGCATCAGTGAACGCATTGATATACAATGGATTACACAGAATAGCTAAAGAACACATTGAGATAAAACTGGGTTCGCTTGCACGGGTCTTCGCTCCGGCTGTGGGGCTTGCAGTTGCAGTCCTGCTTTACGGTCGGATCGTTCTGGTTGCCGGAGGTGCCGGTCAGTCAGAAGCATTTACCAGGCTGCAGAATGTCAATGATCCTCAGGATATCCCTGAATGGATCGAGGAGGGGACCGATCCTCTGAGAGTTGCCGCCATACAGGGCAGCGTCAGACCGGAAGTCAAGCTGGCTCCCCAGCTGCTCTCATACAACATCTACCTGTACAGAAGACTTACGCGGGCCGCTGTCAACGCCACAGGTGGTAATCTCGAACTGGTTGTATGGCCTGAAACTGCCGTCCCTCAATACCTGAGGCGTACCAGACAGTTAAGACAGTTCGTCCATGCACTGCAGGGGGAGATTGAAACACCGATTCTGACCGGCGCCTTCGGGATCGCACGGGTGGATGGAGAATCCCTCTATTACAACGCCGCTTTCATGGTCACCGACAGGTTTCTGAACCAGGGCACCAGGATATACGCCAAGAGGCTTCTGGTACCCTTCGGAGAGCGGGTTCCCTATCAGCAGGTGCTCGGCTTCATGGCCAACTGGAGCATGGGCTGGTCAGATTTCAGCATGGGCGTGGGTGCTCCACTAATGGGTGGCACACCGGATACGCCCGGCGTACCTCCCATAGGCGTGCTGATATGCTATGAAAGTATTTTTTCACGACTTGTAAGACCCGAAGTGGTGGACGGTGCCCGGGTACTGGCCGTCATAACAAATGACGCATGGTTCGGCCGCACGACCGGTCCTTACCAGCATACGAAAGCAGCGGCTCTGCGTGCGGTGGAATTCAGGAGGCCGGTCATAAGGGCAGCGAACAGCGGAGTATCAGCATTTATAGACAGGTGGGGTCAGGTCCACATGCCCACATCGCTCTTTACAAAGGACGCAATCGTCGGTCGTATGTGGCCGGAAAGCGGATTCACCTTTTTCGCGAAAACGGGTGACTGGCTTCCTCTGACAGCACTTTTAGTATCTGTGGCAGGTTTGTTTGTTTTCAGGGAACCAAAAAGGGAAAGGGCGGTCCAAGAACAAGAACGCAAGTGAGGGCCGTATGCAGGTTTTGACAAAAAAGGAAATCGAACAGGTTGATCTGCCGAGGATGTCTGATGAGGCACTTCTCTCCAGCAGTCTGGAGGGGAACCTCGTTGCATTCGATCTGCTCGTAGATCGCTATTACGATCGCCTTTACGGTTACCTGATTCGATTCCTGAAAGATTCAGACATGGCTGAGGACCTGCTTCAGGAAACGTTTCTCCGCGTATGGAAGAATCGTGCCGAATTCAGAAACATAGCGTCATTCTCAACATGGATCTATACGATCGCCGGCAACCTGGCCCGCAGTGAATGGCGCAGGCGCAAACGCTGGCGTATGATCCGTCTCGGCCCTTCACGTGATGATGAGGAACCTGAGATAGAACTGGCCGATAATGGGATCGGTCCCGATTCTATTGTTGAAATCCGGATGGCGGTCGATGAGCTGACCGCGGAAGTGCAGAAGCTTCCCGACAGGTACCGTGAAGTTGTCATCCTCCGGGATATCCAGGGGATGACTTACGAGGAGATTGCCGGTATAGTCCAGGTTCCAGTTGGAACGGTTAAATCGAGGTTGAACAGGGGAAGATTGATCCTGCAGGAGAAACTGGGGAAGTGGCATGAAGGCAAATAAGTCATCCACACTATGCCATCTGGTAACCGAGTCATTCTCGGCCTACCTCGACCGTTCTCTGCCTGCAGCGGTCGAGTTGGATATAGCCAGGCACCTCGATGATTGTCCCGAGTGTTTTCACAGACTCGAATCGATGAAGAGCCTGATTGCCGATCTGAGGCAGCTGGACACAGTAGAGGCTGCTCCCGAGCTGGCATGGTCTGTGAAGCGTGAAGTCCGCAGACTCGTCCGCAGGGAGGAGAACAGACCGCTTCTACGTCCATTCCCCTTCCTGGCCTCTGCGGCAACTGCGGCAGCCCTGCTGGTGATCGTCAGCATTCAGGGGGGAATGGAAGAATCTTCGATCGACCGGGCCGGTTCGCAATCAGCTGATCTGCAGGCGGCCCAAAGCACTCGGTTCGAGCGGTATGTGCTGCCGGCGCAGGTCGGGCAGGATAACATCCCGGGTCTCTTCGAGCAGCAGGCGGCTGTCGAGGACACTTCGAACAGAAGGGAGCCCTCGAGAATAAGGGGGGCTCGTGCGGTGCGTTTTTAGCTGCACTCTCCTCCATCAGATGTACTCTCAACTACACCCCGGCAGGATGATCACAGGCTTTCTGTCGTTTGTTGCCCTGTTTCTTCTCGCGATTCCAGTTTTTGCATCCTCTCCGCTGCCGACTCAAGATCCCACCAGAGCACCAATTCCGTTTGAGGCACTGCTGGCCAGAGGGCAGGCCAGTGCCGTCAGGGTACTGGCTCATATGAGGATAGAGATGCCCGGTATGACCAAGAGAACCGGGAGGGAAGGCAGACGAGAGATTAACATACTCAATATCGGATCGGGTGTCAGGTTCGGCGTATCCAACCGGGTTCTGACTGCACTGGCAATCGTGGCCGGTTCCGATTCGATAGAAGTGCTGGTGGGCAACAGAGTTGTGCCTGCGGACCTTATGGGTGTGGATCCCTTTACCGGACTGGCTCTTCTGTCGGTAAACGAACTTCTGACCAGCAATCAACCGCCTCAGCCTGCAACCGAACCCAGTGCAGCCGGTGACGTGGTGCTGCTCGCCGATCCTCTGGGTGTAAGGACGATCCTTCACGGAGGTGAAGTGAAAACGGTGCTTCCCACCGGACTGATCGTAACAACCCTTCCTGTTTACGGAGGTCTGAGCGGAGCGCCCCTGTTGAATCCGGATGGCGAGGTTGTGGGAGTGATCGCTTTTTCAGGCAGCCCGGAACCGGGTCAGACGGGCAAGGGCAATGCCGTCGCCGTAACGGCAGATCTGGCGACTCACGTAGCTACCGAACTGGAACGATTCGGTCGGGTTCGCTGGGGTTACTTCGGAGCGGAAATGGACCCCGGCAGCGGTGACAAAATAACGCTGCTGAACGTCGACGAGGGTGGTCCGGCACAGCTTGCCGGACTGCAGCGAGGAGATACGATCACCCATTACGGCGGCGAAGTGCTTGAAGATCCTGTACACATGCGGGAACTCGTATTGAAATCAGTTCCCGGTACCGCAGTTCCGGTCAAAGTGATGAGGGATACTCTCGAGCTTGAAGTGACCCTGATGGTCGGTGATCGCAGGTCGGGTATGCCCGGCGCACAGGCCGGCGGCATGGAAATGCGCATTGCAGGCGACCTTGCGGCGATAGCACGATGGCATGAACTGGTTGAGGGATTCAACAGGTTGTTCAATATGCCGGGTTTCGACCAGGTAAGGTCGAATATGAGCTCTCTGATTACTCGTCTGGAGCAGGATCTGTACGAACTGGAACTGGCGTCGACAAAAGGAATACCGCCTCCCGACTGATCTGTCCGGCCTTTGTCTTGACGGCCGCTCTGGCCTATGGCTAGTGTATCACTTCGTAATTACAGTGATGTATCGAGAGCGCCGGGGCGTGCGGCCTGCAAGGCGCGAGGAGGAGGAATAGTGGTGACTATTGCGACGACGAGTAACGCAGTGGGCCGGAATGCATCGGCGATCGAATACCAGTGTAATTGCGGAACGGTGCACTAGTTTCGGTCTGTGAGATACATCAAGACCACGATAATGCTGCTGGCTGCAGCCGTTACGATTCTTCCCGGGTGCCAGCCCGATGCTCAACTTCCTGAGACCGCGGACTCCAACCGGAAGAAGACAGGGCCGTCCCGGATTGCCGTTATGGCACCAGCCGTTGCAGAGATTCTCGACGCTCTCGATGCCATCGACCTGATCGCTGCGATAGGGGACTTTGTTGAATGGCCTCTACAGATAACGACACTTCCGCGAATCGGAGCGTACGACAAACCGAACCTCGAACTTGTACTCAGACTCGAGGTCGATCTAATGATAACCGTCAGAAGCGATGCCGGTCGGAATACCAACCAGCGGATGCGCGATCTGGGTGTTGCCGTTCTGGAACTGGATACCGACACCTATGAAGGGGTACTGGAGTCGATGGAGATCGTCGGGGAGCTTGTCGGAAGGGAGGGTGAGGCCCGCAAGCTGGTTTCAGATATCAGGGATAGAATCGAGAAGGTAAGCGAACGCTCTTCGACAGCTGTGAGACGCAGTGTGCTCTTTGTGGTTGGACAGCGACCGCTTTACGCTGCAGGCCCGGGCTCGCATATCGATCTGTTGATTAAAGCAGCGGGGGGCAGGAATATCTTTGCAGACGCCATGAGTCCGTACCAGCTGGTTTCGATGGAGGCGGCCCTCGAGAGGATGCCCGAAGTCATCATCGACGTCTCGGACAACAGGCCGGGTGCGATGAGAGGTGTGAAAAGCGGTTTCTGGGGACAGTGGAACTTTCTGCCGGCCGTCAGCCACAACCGGGTCTACTGGATAGATCCGCTGAGACTGGCAATTCCCGGACCCCGAATGCCGGAGATGGCGGAGCTGCTGGCAAAACTCATACACCCTGAGATCTTCGGAGCCGTATCGGACCGGGATCTGCAGTCCCCTGGCGGCGATGCCCGCTGATCACCTCACAAAGGGCCGGGTAATCGGCTGGAGCGCTGTTCTGGGGATACTCCTGCTCCTTTGCATAACTGCAGCCGGAAATCTGGGTGCGGGAGATGTATCTCTCTTTCAGCTGATATTCAGACCCGCTTCTCTTTCAGAAGTTGACAGGACCATACTTCTGGAGGTACGCCTGCCGCGTGTACTGCTGGCAGCAGTGCTGGGAGGTTCGCTGACGGTGGCTGGTGTCGTTTTTCAGGCTCTGCTGCGCAATCCTCTGGCCGATCCCTATGTGCTGGGAGTATCGGGGGGTGCCAGCATCGGCGGTGTGCTGGCCCTTCTGATCGGATTCGGAGTCGGCGGTGGTCTCGCCGGAGAACTGGGTGTGCCTGGATTCGCGTTCCTCGGTGCGCTGGGCGCCCTCATACTGATCGAGAGGATCGCTACGATAGGCGGGCGATTCACGGTGCATACGATCCTGCTGACAGGAGTGATCTTCAACGCCTTCTGTGCTGCTCTTATCTATTTCATCCAGAGTGTTGCCTCGTTAGAGCAGCTTCACGCCATTGTTTTCTACCTTATGGGCAAGGTGCCCGATGAGTATGGATATCCGACAGTTATCGGTATAACAACCGCAGCATTGATAGTAACGGCGGCACTACTGGCGATGGCCAGGAATTACAATGCGTTGAGTCTGGGTGAGGAGGGGGCGCGGCAGGTCGGTGTTGAAGTGGAACGCACGAAAAGGCTGACTTTCGTATTCGGTTCTCTCCTGACCGGCATGGCGGTCTCGATAGCCGGATTGATCGGTTTCGTGGGACTCGTTGTTCCCCACATGCTTCGTCTTCTGCTCGGCTCAGATCACCGCCTGCTGATTCCGGCCGGATTTCTGGGAGGCGCCTCGTTCCTGGTGATGGCAGATCTTATGGCACGGGTGCTGGTATACCCGAATGAGATCCCGGTCGGGGTGGTAACCGCTCTGGTCGGAGGACCCTTCTTCCTCCTGCTGCTCAGGAGGAAAGGCGCCGATTATGGATTCAACTGATTATGGAATCGGTAACGGAAAGGAACCGGAGGTGACCGGCTTCAGGATCAAGGTCGAGGATCTCGGATTCTCCTACAATGAGTCCCCCATCCTCAGGGGGCTTTCCCTCGAGGTGAATCCCGGTGAAATCGTTGGTGTGATCGGACCGAATGGATCGGGTAAGACCACTCTGATAAAGGTTCTCTCAGGAGTGTTGAGAGGATATTCGGGCACAATAAAGTTTGGAGATGAGCATATCAGGGGTCTGACCCACTCGCAGCTGGCTAGAAAGGTCGCCGTAGTTCCACAGGAGACCCAATCTGCTCTCCCCTTCACGGCTCTCGAAGTGGTCCTGATGGGAAGGCATGCCTGCCGGAGCGGTCTCTCCTTCGAGACGGCTGATGACCTGGAAGTTGCACGGAATGCCCTCTCAAGAACGGGAGCCTCCCACCTGGGCATCCGCAATATCCAGCGGCTCTCTTCGGGTGAGAGACAGAGAGTTGTTTTCGCAAGGGCACTTGCCCAGCAGCCGGGCGCCCTCCTGCTGGATGAACCGACAAGCTTCATGGATATCCGCTACCAGGTGGAGCTCTACGATCTGGTCAGGGCGCTTGCGGCAGAGGAGGGGATAGCGGTTTTGACGACACTTCATGATCTCAATCTGGCTGCAGAGTACTGTGATCGCATCTACCTGCTTTCTCAGGGAAGCATCAGGGCCAGTGGTGATACCGACGAGGTGCTCAATTACACCAATTTGACAGAAGTATTCGAAACAGACGTCTACGTGGATACCAATGATCTGACTGGAAAACTGATCGTAATTCCCCTTTCGGGTCGGGTGAGGGAGGAGATGAAGAGAAAGGGAGAGCCGCCCACCCGTTGACACCCGCTCCATATCAGCGTTTCTTCCTAAATCACATCACAATCGGAAGCGATCCTAATGCAGATGGAGAAGGCTTACAATCCGGGCGCCATTGAGGAGCTCTGGTACAAACGGTGGGAGGACGCCGGTGTGTTCGCACCCTCCGGCTCCGGCCGGGCATATTCGATTACGATCCCTCCGCCCAATGTAACCGGAATCCTGCACATGGGTCACGCCCTCGACCTGACACTGCAGGATATACCTATCCGTTTTCAACGCATGATGGGAAAGAATACACTGTGGCTTCCCGGGACCGATCATGCCGGTATTGCCACACAGAATGTCGTGGAAAGGGCTCTTGTCGAGGAAGGAACCAGTAGAGAAGAGCTGGGACGTGAGGAATTTGTAAGGAGGGTCTGGCAGTGGAGGGAAGAATACGGCGGCACGATCACGCAGCAGATACGCAGAATGGGCCACAGTGTCGACTGGAGCCGTGAGCGCTTCACGATGGACGAAGGTCTCTACAACGCTGTCACAAACGTATTCATACATCTGTACGAAAAGGGCTTGATCTACAGGGGACACTACATTGTCAACTGGTGTCCAGGCTGCCATACGGCTATTTCTAATGAAGAGGTGAAGCATATAGACACGGATGGCCATCTCTGGCATATCCGTTACACCGGTTCAGATGGCGGTGAGGGTATTGTCGTCGCCACAACCCGGCCTGAAACGATGCTCGGGGATACCGCCGTAGCTGTTCATCCAGAGGATGAACGCTATGCCGATCTGATAGGAAAAACGGTCATTCTGCCCCTGTTGAACAGGGAGATTCCGGTTATAGCCGATGAGGCGGTTGACCGTCAGTTCGGTACCGGAGCCGTCAAGGTTACGCCCGCTCACGATCCGAACGATTTCGACATAGCCGGACGCAACGACCTGCCCTCCCTCATCGCGATCGACACTACGGCGGTGATAACTGAAGTCGGCGGACCTTACGCGGGAATGGACCGTTTCGATGCCCGCAGGGCGGTCGTAGACGACCTGGAAAAGGAAGGCCTGCTTGTAGGCGTAGATGATTACCAGCATGCGGTGGGCCACTGTCACAGGTGCAATACCTCAGTTGAACCGATGCTTTCCGACCAGTGGTTCGTGAAGATGAAGCCGCTGGCGGCGAAGGCACTCGAGAAACTGGAGCAGGGCGAGCCAAAGATACAACCTGCCCGCTGGCAAAAGGTATACCGTCACTGGCTCGAGAACATCCGGGACTGGTGCATAAGCCGCCAGCTCTGGTGGGGGCACAGGATACCTGTCTGGTACTGCGGCGATGAGGAGAAATCGCACCAGGTTGTTTCTGCCACCCGGCCTGATCATGCCTGTGCCGAATGCGGCAGCAATGGGTGGCGGCAGGACCCGGACGTGCTCGACACGTGGTTCTCCTCGTGGTTGTGGCCCTTCACTACGATGGGCTGGCCCGCCGAAACAGAGGACCTGAAGACTTTCTATCCTACAACCCTGCTTGTCAGCGGTTACGACATAATCTTCTTCTGGGATGCCAGGATGGTAATGGCTGGTCTTGAATTCACCGGCCGGGTTCCCTTCGAGACCCTCTATATCCACGGCATGATCCTCGATGAAATAGGCCGGCCGATGAGCAAGAGCCTGGGCAACGGCATCGATCCGATCGAGATGCTGGAGAAATACGGAGCGGATGCGGTCCGTTACAGCCTGTGCAGCCTCACTACCGAGGGTCAGGATATAAAGCTGGCCGAGTCGAAGTTCGAGATGGGCCGGAACTTCGCCAACAAACTCTGGAATGCCTCCCGATTCGTGATGATGAATGTTGAGGGTGGTACTATCGCCGGAGGCGCGGTGGATCTCGATCTTGCGGACCGGTGGATCCTCAGCAGGTTCCAGCGTTGTGTAATCAACGTTACAGAGTACCTGGAAGGATTGAAATACTCCGACTGTGCGAAAGAGCTCTACTCCTTCGTCTGGAACGAGTTCTGCGACTGGTACCTCGAGTTCGTCAAGGAGAGGCTGGCTGACAGGGATTCAGATGATGCAGCAGCCGCAAGGGCGGTTCTCCTGCATCTGCTCGAAGGCATTCTCAGGCTCCTTCATCCCTGCATGCCGTTCGTAACAAGCGAGATCTGGCAGCGACTGGGCGAAGTGACCAGTGGTATGAAGGTCGATCTCGATATGCAGCCTTCGCCGTCCGTCAGGCAGATCGAGAGGGAAAAGGAATTCCTCCTTTCTGCGGAATGGCC
>CAZWVF010000050.1:0-4084 GCA_964637695.1 uncultured Gemmatimonadota bacterium
CTCTTGTACATGATGAATACCGTCTCATCCCCATCCTTTTTAATCCACACACGTGTGTTGTCGTCCTCCCTCAACCAGACATTGATCCCGACCGGGATATCTCCTGTAAGACCCAGCATGATCCGGTAATCGGGATTATCCCAGTCGAATTCCAGTTGTTCGGCAGGCGAGGGAAAGTCTGAGGCCGACAGGTTGATCAACCTGCGGAGAATCGTAACAACAGCAGTGGAATCTGCAGGCACAAATCCGTCATCGGTTCTTATCACCCAGGGGGCATCAACCGCTTCGGGATAAACCCCCCTTCGGGCCACCAGCCAGCTGTCGTCGGCGCTGCTCAGTTCGACCTGTTCGATGTTCTCCTGCTGCAGCCTGAGAATATTTTTATCGCGCCAGGTGCTCGCTGTCTTGTTGAAGTAACCCTGCAGCAGACCGCTCGCCATGAACACATCATCTTCGCTGAAACGCCTGATGTATGTATGACCAAAGTCGCTGGTCATCTTACCGATGTAGAACTCTGAGAGCCTCCTCTGGCCATCTCTGCCACCCAGCAGCCGTACCAGAACACCGGTATCGGGACCCACTTCGTACAGGTCGTGGTTGGCGGGACTGGTCGATACCAGGTTGGTAACCGCCAGTTCCTCAATCTGGGTCAGCAGGTCTTTAACGAGCGATTCATTGGCCGGGTATTCAATGGGATCTGTCACCATCCAGATCCCGCCCTGCAGATTCAACGTGACATCGTTCCCCTTGCCGCTCATTTCTATCTGGGTGATTTTCTCGATATCCACCTTTTCGAAGGTGCGTTCGCGGCTGGTGGTTCCCCGGCGTTCAAGGCCATTCCACACGATGGTGACCACCAGCAGGGAGATAAACACTATCAGTAGTCGGCGCGTTGAAGTAGCCATCTATCAAGCCTCCCATTTTGAAGACGCGAGAAGCTGCTGCCTGTGCGGACGGCGCCGGTATCTCCACCACAACAAACCTGCCAGGATCGCCAGTGCCGGAGGCAGAAGGACGTTCAGCCATTTGATTATGATTCGCCCGGCGTTGGAGACCTCGGCCAGGGGACGGTAATCGACCTCCTTCGCCCGGATTCCTATGAGCGCTTCATCCTGGAAGAGCCAGTCCACTATGTTGAGCAACAGCGGTACGTTTCCCTCGACTCCAACAAACTCATTCTTGGCGAATGTGGCATCCCCCACCACCACGAGCCGGTTCTCCACCGGACCACGGATCTGGGTCGGTACGATGACTGTATCGGGCACGACCGGCGCATTGTCGAACGCGCTGTAGAAATTGCCGGTCACGGTGGCTACCAGCGGGTAGGGCCCACCGGTGAAATTGGAGGCTGCAAATGCCGGATTGGGCTGGATGAAGAAGAATCCCTCCTGCAGACTCGATTCTTCCGTCGAGAACGCGACCGGTTCAATCCTCACATCGAGTGGAGAGGCCGGCCAGGTGTGTATCGTATCGGTACCGGCCATGGAAGTGGAATCAGGGCGGGCTATCACCGTGTCGATCGGGCTCGCGTAGAAGAGAGTGAATCCAGGCAGATCCTTTACCATCGGATTTTCCGTGTCGAGGTTCCGAACGAGCGGGAAGAATGGATAGGGTATGTTGCGCCGGACCTGGAAGAATCCCTGACGCTGGGAGACCATGATCTCCTGGTTGAGGCGGTCCATCACCAGCGCCGGGCGCACACTGATCCCGTAGTGGGCCAGCCATGCATCCATGCCGAGTTCAAGCGGCTGTGCCATTCCCTCCTGCGACTGCTGCAGGTCGGCATCGATCATATCAAGCAGCCATGCACTTTTGCCCCCCCTCATCAGGAACTGGTCAACTGCGTACCTCTCCCACTCGTTCAGCCCCTCGGTCGGTCCGACCAGGAAGAGGGTCTCCACATCGGGGGGAACGAGCTCGAAGCCATCGAGGCTGATGGTCCTTACCTGGTAGTGCCTTTCCAGCGGCTGCCGCCAGTTGCTCAGCTGATCGTCGGGTGTGGCCATTCCATGACCTGAGAGGAATCCTACTACAGGCATCTCGGTCCGGCTCACCCGGCGGATGGCCGTTGTAATATCGTACTCCAGCCCTGCGGTGGACTGGACAAGAGGAATCGTTTCGGTCCGATCCTGATAGAGAAAGACCAGAGCCATATAGATCTGCTTGAGCTCGAGCCGGTCTCTCTCCACCACCCTTACAGTGACCGGCTGGATCCCGTACTGCAGGGCTTCCTGCTGAAGTTCCTCTTCCCCCCCCGGGTCCATGAATTCGAAATGTACCTTCCTGCGGCCATACGCCTTGTAATCGTTCAGCTTGTCCTTGACGAACCGGGCATTGCTTGCGTACTGCGGGGGAAGGTCCTCGCTGAAGAATGCCTTGACAGTCAGCTGATCCTCCAGATCCCTGATCACCGTCTTGCTGGCGGAACTGAGGCTGTAGATCCCCCTGCCCGTCATGTCCCACCGGATGAACTGGTTGGTACCCAGCAGGTTGATGAGTATCAGGATGCCTGCCAGAAGGACCAGGTTGATCTGCCGCGTGCGGCGCACCTTCTGCACTGTCGTGCTCATGTCTGTTCTGCTCATTTTCACCACCCCCTAGGCTTTCCGGTCAGCCAGGCGGTCCGATGCAAGCGCCAGCCCCAGTGCGATCAAGGATAAGAAGTAGAGGAGATCCCTGCTGTCTATGACCCCGCGTGAAAGGTTGTCGAGATGATACCCGAAGGAGATATACTCGACGACCGCCCCAATGCTCGAGGGAATGAAGATGAGAAGATTGTCGAGCATGAAGAGTGCAAAGAGCACCGCAAAGGCGAGGACGAATGCCACCACCTGGTTGCGCGTCAGGCTGCTGCTGAATAATCCCAGAGCACATCCTGCCCCTCCCATCAGCAGCAATCCGATATAACCTCCTATCACGCTTCCCTCATCAGGGTTTCCCAGAACGATCAGAGTGAAGAAGTAGATGAATGTGAAGCCGAGTGTGATGGCCAGCAGTGTACAGGCCGCCAGCCACTTCGAGAGCACGATCTCGACATCGGTAACCGGATAGGTCACCAGAAGTTCGAGTGAACCGCTTGCCTTCTCTTCGGCCAGCAGGCGCATGGTGATGGCCGGTACGAAGAAAACGAAGATCAGCCGGCTCACTTCGAAGAAGGTGCGCAGTGTGGCCTGACCGACCAGGAAGAGATCGCTGGTGAAAAACCATCCGGCCATCAGCAGGAAAACAGTCATCACCACATAGGCGATCGGTGAATTGAAATACGCCTTCAATTCCTTCCGATAGAGTGCTCGCACGTTCCAGGCCGTCACTGTTCTAATCCGGGTTTCCATCATTCCCTCCCCCCTTGTGAGCCGATCTCTACGTTTTCTGCGCCCACCGTCAATTCCCTGAAGATATCCTCGAGGCTGCTCTTCTCCATGTGAAGTTCGGCCAGCGGCATCCCCTTTTCGGAAGCCATTCTGAAGAGCTCGAGCCGGGGATCTGCATCCTTCTCCGCTTCCAGCGCGAAGAGATGGAGCCCTCCTTCGACACCTTCAGATTCCACCTTCGATACACCGGTGACAGCGTTGAGTGCAGAGATGGCTTCGTCGGCATTGAATCCATCGGCAGCGAATCCGACCCTTACCCTCTGCGCACCCTGAAGGCGACCGGCCAGTTCATCGGGCCTGCCGTCGGCCACCAGCCTGCCACGGTTGATGATTATCACCCGATCACAGGTGGCCTGAACTTCCGTGAGGATGTGAGTCGATAGAATCAGTGTCTTCTGGTGACCGAATTCCTGGATAAGGGAACGGATCTCGGCTATCTGGTTCGGATCGAGTCCCGACGTCGGTTCATCCAGAATCACCAGATCGGGATCGTGAACCAGCGCCTGTGCCAGCCCGACCCTCTGCCTGTATCCCCTCGACAGTTCGCCGATATCTTTCTGCAGCACATCGCCCAGCCCGCACACCTCGATCATCTCATTGATCCGCTTTCTCCCCAGGTCGGGAGAGAGGCCGCGCATCTCTGCTACGAACCGCATGTACTCCATGACCGGCATGAAATTGTATAGAGGTGTATCCTCGGGCAGGTAACCGAG
>CAZWVF010000050.1:4184-19454 GCA_964637695.1 uncultured Gemmatimonadota bacterium
TCTGATCATTTCCACCAGCATCTGCCACCAGTCGTAAGCGGCCTGCACTCCCTCGGCGATCTCGACCTTGCTGCTGTCTGCCCTCTCCCCCCTCCATCCCATCACAACGCTCAGGTTGCCTACCGCTCTTTTGAAGAGTCCCTGATAATCCTCCCACTGCTGCTTCTGCAGCCTGACGTTCTCAGGTACTTCGAGACGGCCGATGGCGCGTTCGAGGCGGACCAGTTCCCTGATGTTCCTCCGTATCGCCGTCCAGTTGCTGTCGACGACAGCCTGTTGATAGAGCGGCACGTAAATGGCACCGAACTGATATAACTCAGGAATTTTCCGGCTTCTTTCAAGAAAAATTTCAGGGGTCGGTTCCCCACAGGCTGAAACAGCAAGCGTGAACGCCAATACGCCGAGAAGCACCCGGACGAGTGATCTTGAATTCATACTCTCTAAAGCTCCTGTAGTTCCCGCCATCGATTCACTCAAACGACGAGATCGTGATCTGTTTACCATATTTCCCTCTCCTCAAGCCGGCGCAGGCCGATCTCCATGGCCACGAAGAAGGTGAAGGTGCAGAGAATCAGCACGAAAAGCGCACTGATTCCACCCAGTATGATCTGGTCGGGCTGGACCGTCCGGTTCCGCAGGAGTGCCAGCAATATCAAGTAGACCGGTCTCCACTCTATTACAAGGATTACGGCGATAAAAGTTATAGCCAGCACCATGAATATGATACCCCCGAAACTCGCCGGGATCTTGCTTACATTATCCCACTGGAATTTTGGATAGGCGGCCCCCACGCCGATGCCGAGTGCCGTGATCGTAAGGGTCAGTACGAATATCGTGCAGACTCCCACCCATCTGATCAGGATGTGAGCATCGAGGAATACGTTTGTCAGTATGATCAGGATCTCGCCCAGCAGAAGCAGGGGGAAGAATGAGATCCAGAACTTGCTCCACAGATACCCTTTCAATCCCAGGGGGCTGGAGCGGATCAACCAGAAGGCGTTACCCTCCAGGCTGACCGCCGGGAAGACGAAACGGGCCGCCACGGCCGAGACGACAAATCCGGAGAGGCCAAGGTTGAGAAAGGCAAGAAGGTTGGTCAGGTAAACCGTAGGAATGTAGGAACCTGTCATAGGCAGTACTTTGAAGTTGTAGACGTAGATGACTATCAGAGCGAACAGGAGGAATATCTGAGACCACTGCGTGATATCCCTCAGGAACGTTTTAACATCCTTGCTGATGATCTGCTTCAACTGCCGCGGGAAGATGAATGCGTAGATTGCTATCATCCGTTCCAGCAGTGATGAACCCGCAAAACGGGAGCGGCGCACCTCCTGCGTTTTCGTAAAGCTGTAGTTGTAAGTCTTTCTGTTCACCCACATGCCCATAACAACCGCAGCCATCGATGTCAGAACGAGTGCTCCAAGCCAGAAGGGATCGTATGCAAGTGTTCCTATAATGAAGGAGGATACCGCTTCGGCCGCCCACTGACTGGGCAGCAGCGGCGAGACCGGAGCCCTCATGGCGTTAAAGAACTCCATCATGCTGTTGAACGCGTCGGGATCGAGCAGTCGCTCCGGCCTCAGGATCCTGAAAACCAGGATCAGCCCTGCGAAGAAGAGCAGGCTGACAATCATCAACACGTCCTTGGCCCTTCTGGCCGGGAAGACATTAACCAGCAGCATGGTGAGCCCTATACCGAGAACAGATGGGATTATCACAAAAGAGACATTGGTTACTGCCACGATTGCGTAGTAGAGAAGGTTCCCTTCGAAAACCGTCCCGAATGCTATGAAGACCGGCAGTCCGAACAGGAGCACCATCCAGGAGGAGTTGAGAGTTGTTTCAGCCAGTCGAGCCAGGTAGGCGGCGTCTTCAGATACAGGTGCGGAATTGATCAGCTGCAGATCGTAGCTCATGAAGAAGACACCGAAACTGGTCAGCAGAGAGGACCACATCAGCACTCCGATGAAGAAGAAGAATATCATCGACAGGAGCTTACCCGGCAGGATCTCTCCGAACTCTTCCACGATCTTGAACTGGTAGAGGAAGTTGGTAAAGATCAGATAAATGGCCAGCCAGAAGACAGCCACGACGCACAGCAGCACCAGAGAGCGTGTCAGGTCCCCTTTCTGACGGAAGCGAATGCGGTTGCGCATACTGTACCATCTGGGCTTCAGCAGAATCAGGAGTTCATGGAATAGAGAATAACGCATATCTGATCAGGTGGGCATTAGATGCGGAGTGCCTGGATTATCTCCTCCACATCATTATCTGCATCTTCTGTCAGCTTGAGGAATACCGCTTCGAGGCGCGCCCCTTCGTCATCACCCATTCCGGCCCTGGCTCGCAGCTCCTGCATGGTGCCTTCAGCGATGATTTCCCCGTCCTGGATGATCGCGATCCGGTCGCACAGCTCTTCTGCAACCGCCAGGGTATGTGTGGACATGAATATCGCTCCACCGTCGGCCACCCTCTGCTGGAAGAGGTTCTTCAGAAGCCGTGCCCCCTTTGGATCGAGCCCAACCATCGGTTCATCCACGATAATGATCTCCGGGTTGTGCAGCAGCGCGGAGCTCATAACCAGACGCTGTTTCATGCCATGGCTGTATGCCTCGGTCAGTTCGTCACCCCACTCGTGGAGCTGGAAGAATGTGAGCAGATCGTTGATATGATTTTCAAGAGCGTCCGCTTCTCCTCCGTAGACCTTGTAGAGCCCCGCAATGAATCTGAGGAATTCCCTTCCGGTCAGCTTCTCGTAGATATAGGGGCGATCGGGGATGAAGCCCACTATGCTCTTTGCCTCGACCGGATCGTCAGCCAGAGAATACCCGCCCAGAACGATCTCCCCTGCCGTAGGTCGCAGAAGGCCGACAAGGGTGCGGATGGTCGTGGTCTTGCCGGCCCCGTTCGGACCGAGAAAGCCGAAGATCTCACCACGTTCAACCCGGATATCAATTCCCCTGACCGCCTCCACGGTTGAGAAATGCTTTCGCAGGCCCTTCACTTCGAGAGCGGGAGCATTTTCGTTTTTCATGACGATGGATCCGGAACCGGTCAAGGATTCAACTCCCGGGGCACGGGGTGATAACTAACCACGTCGATACTCAGCCGCCCTATGATCTTCATCAGCTCGACCTGCCGGTCCAGACTGCCGCGAACGAAACTGATATGAGTCGCATCGGCGGGAAACTGGTCGAAGGTGGGATCCACCGCAACCCATTTTCCGAGCCAGACAGAGGGCCAGGAATGGTAATAGAACTGTCCATCCAGATACACTACTCCTGCATTCATCAGTGCCGGCAGACCGGCGGCACGGGCCAGAGCTGTGAAGAGAACCGTGTGTTCATTGCAGTCTCCGGCTCTGCGCTGGAATATCTCCACCGCAGTCGGCACACCTGCAGTGGGAACCTTATCAAGATAATTGTATACGTAGTGAACGAGTTCTTCGGCGAAGCTTATGGCATCCTGATTCTCTCTCCTCAACCGGCGAGCGCGGTTCAGGATGATGTATTCATCGGCCTGCACAAAGGGAGTCGATCTCAGGTAGTATCGGTAGGTCCTCTCTTCATTGGGCAGTTCGTATCCTGCGAGTCCTGCCACATCCTCCTTCTTCACTTCGATTATCTGTTCTATCAGTTCCTGTCGACCAAAGGTCAGATCGAATTCTGAGGGATCGATTCCCGTTAATCTGACCCTCATGGAATCAGCCTGCCGCGCTCCCTCTATCTTCATGATCCCGGCCGGTATGGCGGCAAGATTGACCAGGTCGAGCGTGGTTGACTCATTCCATCCCTCATTGAGGGCCTGATCTCGACTCTCTCTCTGCGTGCTCATCGTTATGCTTCCCATCGGAACCTCGCTGAGCAGTTCCTCACCGGCTTCATTCACCCACACTTTCACGGTAAAACCGAAATACTCTGTCTCGAGACGATAGGCGGGAATCTCCTGCCCGTTCCATTCAATCGTGTCGAGTGCGGCCACCCGTATTTCGGTCGGCACTGTTCCGAGTGTCACTGGATCGAAGGTGGGTACGTTCATAACCTCACCTACCTCGAATCCATCCCGGCCGAGCAGCAGATCGAGGCCTGCATCTATATACACCGGACCATCGAGGGGGATGATCTGCTCCCGCCTCCGGGATGTACCTCCCTGCCTGATACTCACTCTTAACCTGTTCTCATCCACTCCTCCCTGCACCTCGAACGATGTGGCCAGCTGACTTCTTATGCGGGTGAGCGTGGTCAGACTGGAGGCCGCATCATTGGTGTTCATGGCGAAGGAGAAGGAACGCAGACTCAGATCACGGTTGAGGGTTGCTTCACTGCGAATGTTGATCACCTGGGCCTGCCCCAGTGTGGTCAGACGGAGCAGTTGGGTGCTGGCTACCCTGAAGAGAGAGTCCCCTTCACTTGCTCTGCTGGCATACGCATAGCCGACCTTCTCGCCGCCTATGTAAATGCCTGACCACCACTCGATGCTCCCCGTGTCGGCCATCGCCACCCCGGGCTGCCAGAGCGGTGTGGATGAAAAGTATTCCCGTCTGACGAGAAGACCCATCACGAACAGCCACGCTATCATTATTAATGCCGACAGGGGTCTTACACGCCGCATGCTCACTCCTCTTCAGGTACAGGTACCCATCGCCTGCTTCGTTTCGAACCATAGAATGCCCTCTTGACCAGACGGGTTCGAAGCATCGCAGGCACCATCGTCATGCCAAGGTCAAGCAGCCAGTCCGCGGAGGTCCACTCAAAAATCCTCCTCACCACTTTTTTCATGACCATCCGGCGTCGGACCTCCGGCGGCAGCGGACGTCTGAAAAGACGTGTATCACCTGTTTCCAGGTACCGGCTTACCAGATAGGCCGCACGCCGGGCCTGCTGCAGAACGAAGTGAATACCACCTGCTGTCAGCGGAGATACCAGTCCGGCTGCATCCCCGACCAGCATCGCCTTCTCCCTGACCAGAACGGGACGGGGACCGGCGCATGGTATCACTCCTCCCCGCCTGAATGTCATCTCCTCCAGGCCGAATTCAGGTCGCACCTGTTCGACAAATGTCTCGAGCGCACGAGCCGGAGACCACCCGGTGCGCACGAGACCGGCAAGTCCCACCTGGTATCCTCCATCTGCAGGAATGACCCACGCAAGATATCCGGGGGCCAGTTTGCGGCCGAAATACCAGTGGATCGTTCCGTTGGCAACACCTTCGGTCCTGTAGTGCTCTTCGATCCCGTGGAGGAAGCGGCGATAACGCGGAAGGCCCAGACAGGCAGCCACCTTCGAGAGTGGTCCATCAGCACCAATTACGAACCTGCCGGTTACGGTGAATGGATCGCCTCCCGGATACTGAACCTGAAGCTCCATTCCCGATTCGATGGGTACCAGTTCAATCAATCTGTGACGTTCCAGGATCGCGGCACCGGCATGCTTTGCCTCCTGTGCCATCCATCCGAGAAGAGAGGGCATGTTGGCTACGTAGAAACGGTAATGCGAATGTTCGACCGAGAGAGTATTCCCACCAGGCGCATGCACGGTTATCCGTGAAAGGCCTGATCCGAAATGGTTCTGGGGAAAGGGAGATTCCTCGAAGGCTTCCTGTACGAACAATCCGGTAAGCTGTATGACCTCACCGATCAGATACTGTTCGAGGCAGGCAACCTTGAGCCCCCGCATGGCAAGCAGATACGTAGTCCTCAATCCCGCCAGTCCACCGCCTATGACAACAACGTCGTAATCCATACGCCTACCAGTTCATGCCCTGGGGAAGATTATCACCTACCCTTGCTTCTCTGCATCTGCAACAAACTCAACTGTCAAGGTAGGATACCACTTCGAATATGAAAAGTTCTCTTCTTTCAAGCCCGCCAGCTCTAATGCCGGCGGGCTCTCATACATCTCCTCTCTACTTTCTGAAAGAAACACCCAGATAAAGAGCCCGACCCAGACTGCCGTAACCCCACACCCATTCGGGGCTCTCATCTGTAATGTTCTGCATGCGAAGTCTCAGATCGATGAACGGGCTTGCACTGTATGTGATTTCTCCATCCGTAATTGTGACCGGATCAAGTTGAACGACCGGAAATGGAGGAAGAGACCAGTCCCTGTCATTCCGTTCCCCTGTGTAACGGGCCCGCAGGCCGAACTTCCAGGGGGAGGAAGGTCGGTAGCTGAGACCGATGGCCGCCGTCCTGTTAGGTCGTCTGAGCAATGGTGAGAGGGGATCATCCTCCATATCGAGAATCGACAGGCTGGCATCGACACCGAGCGATCCTGTAATCACAAGCGTGAGGTCCGCCTCCCATCCTTCAAGTCGTAATCGGCTCCTGTTCTCGAATCTGGAGAGCCAGGTGACAGGATCGGTCACAAAGTCGATCATCTCCTCTATATCCTGACGGAAGCGTGAGATGCTCATTCTGCCGCGATCAAAGAGCACTGCTTCGAGTCCTGCATCGTGGCCGAAGGATCTCTCCGCCTCCAGATCTCCATTGCCGTAATCGGGACTGAATCGCTGGTAGAGACTCGGAACCCTGAACCCCGTTCCGGCCGAGGCCCTGATTCGAACTACCGAAAAGGGCGCGACCAGGGCCAATCGAAAGGTGGGCTGGCTGCCGTAGTCGGAGTAACTGTCGAGCCGTCCTCCAGCCGTGACGACCACAGGCCCCAGATCGAACTGGTCCTGAAGATAGATGGCCAGCGCGGTCTGACTGCTGCCGGGAATGATGTCGCTGAATGAGAATCCACCGCTTTCAGAGACGTAATGACTCTCGCCGCTCTGGCGGTCGAGTGAGACTCCTGCTGCCAGCCTCTGCGTACCGAGTTCTATAGTATGATGCCACTCGATACTCCTGTTGAGGCCAAGGTAGTCGCTGTCAGTCTGCTCGTCGGGATGATCGGAATCAGATCGATCCTCTCCCCAGCGATGAATCGAACTGAAGCCCAGAAGGATCCTCTGCTGCCACCGCTCATTCAGCTGCAGGCTGAATGAAGCGCTTCCGGTCAGGTCCGACTTCCAGCCGACACCATTGGGATCATCTCCGTTAGGCCCACCGAAATCGTCCAGGTCGAAACGGGACCGGCTGCCACGCAGAGAGACTTCAAGCATGTCATCGCCGACAGGCCTTGCGAGTTTAAGCGCACCGGACCACATATCCCACGAATCTGGCTCATTGTTACCGTAACTCTCCGACGCTGTGGAGATACCACCCAATTCCCGTCTCGACACCTCGGCCGCTACAAGACTGCCAAGAAACTCTGCCGAGATTCCTGCTGTGGCATTGAAGGTCTGATAGCTGCCGGTCTCCAGCTGCAGGTGTCCACCTGCAGACTCTGTCGGCTCCCGTGTGATGATCTGGACCACACCGGCGATTGCATCGGATCCGTAAAGGGTGCTCTGGGGACCCTTTACTATCTCTACTCTTTCTATTGCATCTACAGATATGGTATTCCAGTCAAACGATCCTCCCGGACTTATGGGATCGTTCACTGCAATGCCGTCTATCAGCACAAGCAGGTGTTCCCCTTTGGCACCTCTAAGGAAGAGGGAGCCGGTACCTGCGGCGGGACCCGCCCGCGCGACAGCAACCCCGGAAACGGCGGCCAGTGCCTCGAGTAGAGTAACCGCACCTGATTCCCTGAGCTGATCTCCGGTAACCACCTCCACGGCCGAACCGATCCTGCTCGACACTGTTTCGGTCCTGGTGGCTGTTACGATAACTGGATCGAGTATGTATCTGGGTGGCTGCTGCGCTGACACACCGGCCGCCGACCACACACCACCCGCGACGAGTCCGGCAACCGTAATGTGAAACAAGGATTTCACTTGGCCTCCTTCAGTTCTATTGACGCATAAAGAAACCACCGTTCGCAGGAAGTGGAGTCGGTGGTAATCGTACCGCAGGAAGCCGGTCCGCCACCGCTCTCCCACCCCCGCGGGTGTCGTGTGGTCGGGGTTTCCAGCAGGTCTCCTGGCTTCCGGATCATCCTTGCGCCGCGCCTTCCCAGACAGGCAGCCGCTTCCGTCAGACTTCCGGAATCGACCTTCCTGTCCAGTGGCTCGTGGTCCGAAATTATTCCGGACCGCTGCGGCGTTCGTTCCCGGTTACAGTGGCGGGGGCCGCGCCGGCCTTGCACCGGCTTCCCTCTTTGATCCCTTTGAACGGGATCGCTGGCGAACCTCTATGTAAACTCTATTATTCAGCCTACCAGGTGGAAGAAACAGGTTCAACAGATATTAAACAGTGGAGTAAAGAAAACGTCTGATAATGCAGGTAAAGCCGGTTGACTAAGCAAATGCTCATAACTAGTATTCGCGCCGAACGTTGACGGGAGGCACAACACATGGCCAGATACTGGCAATCAACAACTATCAAGGGATTCTTCGTCGAAGGGCGGCACCAGGACCGCACCATTGCCGAACAGCTTTTTGAGGCACTCGACGGTGGTAAGATCTCTGACGAGATCATGGGGGCCGGATTCTATGTATGGCTCAAGAAGCAGAGCAATCCATGCCTGCGGATCAAGGACATCGGTGACAGAACCGTTGTCGAGTTGCTGACCAGGGATCGACCGGTAAAAGCCAGGAAAAAGCCGAAGCCGGAAACGGCGACTGAAGAGACAGGAGAGATGGAGGCCGAGGCCGGCGATGTAATCGAGGCTCCACATGAGGCGGAATTCATCGAGGAAACCGATGATACCGAAGTAATTCCACCTGTCCCGACTGCTCTGGAAAAGCTGTCCAATAAGGTAGACGAGGCGCTGGGTGCCCTCTACACACGCGTCGACAAGACACCATCAGAGTACCTGACCAAACTCGATCTGAAGTTGACCAAATGGGAACGTCCAAAGCCGATGTCTATAGTTGAAGGCGGACCAATGGGTGAGGCGGAGGAGTTTGTGGCTGAAGCTGTGGGAAGAAAGGGCGGCGGCATAGGAGCTCTGGTGGCTATGTTCTTCGCGGTCGTTGTGCTCGGTGGAGCTGTCTACTACATGGTTACTCACGCCGCCAACGATCCCTACTACATCTTTCAGCCCGGAACGCAATTCGGACGGGAGGAGACAGCAATCGGTTTCGTGGAGGCACTTTCAGGTGATCTTATCGTCATCAATGTTCCTGACAGACACGATACATTGTGGGGCATGACACCGCGGTTCGTGCGGGAAGAAACAGATACAATATCGACAACCAGCCTGCGGGTTAAAGAGATCGATGACCTGCGCGTTGCCCGGCAACGCATGCAGAGTGTGATACTGGAACCGACCGGCCTCGAAATCCAGACCACAGCCACCGAACTCGATATTTCCAGTCTGGTTTGGAACCGGTCTGAAGTATGGGAGGAGTGGTTCCGTTCAGAGATCAACAGGGCCATTGTTACAGGTATACTCGTGCGCCAGGAGGAAGCTCTCTGGCTGCAGAGCGGAGACAACCTGATTCAGGTCGAGCTGTGGGAACTGCTCACCGACGAACAGCTGCTCCGCCTCAGGTGGGCCGAGAATGAAGGAATGGATGTGAGGCTGGAGATACACTTTCTGGAGACGTTCAGGTACGGAAGTGAACGGACCCGAACAAGCCATAAACTTTTCAAGGCTGAGATCCGGCTTATCATATCTCCATAACCTCCGCGGCGATTGAGCGGAAGATTAACGGGCCACTTCGTTCAGGATATTCCTGACAAAAGGTACGTAGAAACGCCAGAAGGCCTGTTCGCCGCTTACTGCTTTTTCCAGAAGCGGAGCTATCTGACCCCGTATATCCGCAATCCACCTGGCTTTTGAAGGGCCGAGCCATGTAGGGACTCTACTCAGATCGGCTGCCAGGTAATAGGTATCCCTTTCCACACGCTGTACCACCACTGCGGGAAAGGATGGCGGCAGCCCCACCTCCTCCAGAGCATTCTCGCCGGCACCGGTTAGCAGCAACCTGATCATCGCCTGAACCTCGCCAGTCACACCGACATCCACCACTTCAAACCAACCCCAGAGAGGAACACCCGAATATACTCCCTGGGCGAGAGCATCAGCCCTCCTGCTTATGACTATCTCAGGCCTTGGTTCACGCAGCTCAATACCTGGTGACAGGACAATCAGATCGCTGGTTTCCGGCTTGATAAAGATGACACCCGGTCCCCGGTACGACCACTGCTGTCCCGTTTTCCTCTCATGCATCGCCCGCACCCAGTATGGAAGCTCTCGAATATTATTGAGGTTCTTGAACCAGCCGCCTATCCAGCCTGTCCATTCCACACCGAATGCCTCTGCCAGACGTCGACTCGATCTTCTGCCTCCTTCATGCTCAGCCGAAAGGAGAAGAGCCTCACCGACGGCCTTGCGGCCCGATTCTATATAGTCCAACACCTCGTTTAATTCAGCAAGGCTGAGACCGGAGTGGAGACGCTCATCCCTGTCCCTGTCCCGCATCATGCCGAACTTTTCCAGACTGCTCCTCCAGACCCCGTGTGCATCCGCCAGATAGAGAAGATCTGTATTGTCGAGGGCTCCTGCTCCGAATTGACGGATATTATCATCCGACGCCGGGAAGTAACCGAAATAATCATCAAGAGTATATGCATTCTGGTCAATTGTACGGATCCTCATGTAGTCGGTCATCCAGACCAGTCCACTGTGGCTGGACCGCTTCTCATCGGTAACCGATTCGTCCACGATAGTTATCGTCGCGGTCCGATCCTTTTGAAGCCTCCAGGCAACAGGAGGCCCAACGATCTGAACTATGAGGATGAAAATTAAGAATTTCTTCAAGGTCGTATTCGCCCTTCATACAAATACTATCCCAACGGCTGAACCACCGATCCCATCAAGATATCGGGACAGGACCGTAGGGAGCCAGAAAAAACCCTCCTGCTTGCCCTGACTCCTGCGTTCGGCTATGGTTCCACTGTTATGCATATAAGCGAGACATGGCTTGAAGATACCGTTTGGGGAGGCGGCCTCCTGGGTGGTGGTGGTGGAGGGAGCGTCACCGATGGGCTGACCCTGGGACGTACTACTTTCGCAGTTGCACGACCCGACATGGTCCATCCCGACAACCATTCGGGGGAAGGGCTTATAGCATCATGCGCGGTCTCCCGCGCACCCCTGGGACGCAGACATCACATCAAGCCGGGAGATCATATCCGCAGCGTGAAACTGCTGCGCGAACATCTCAGCGGTGAGCTGACAGGTCTGATCTCTGAGGGGATGGGCGGGCGAGCTGTCATCGACGGGTGGTATCAGTCGGCTGTTCTCGGACTGCCTGTGCTGGATAATCCCGCCGATGGCCGGGGACATCCTCTCGACCTGAACGGCAGCCTCGGATTGACCATGCAGAAGGATTATATTTCGTGGCAGGCGTGTGCCGGTGGTGATCCCGATCGCGGAGAATACATAGAACTGTATATATCTGCATCCCTCCCTGTTTCAGACAAACTGACCAGGCGGGCTGCGGCACAGGCCGGTGGAGCCGTATGCGTGACCCGCAATCCCGTCCATCTTTCCAGAGTCGTTGAAGGCGGGATCCCCGGAGGCATACGCAACGCTCAGGAGCTTGGGAAAGCCTATCGTGAAAAACTGGCCGACGGTGCTGAACCAGCTGTGGAGTGGTTCGCAGATCGGATGGAAGGCCGGTTCTGGGGTGAGGTGCAGGTTGTCGATCATCGCACCAGCTACAGCCTGGGCATGGAGATCTCACTGATCGACTGCGCATCCTGCCGGCTGCACGGGATGACCACGATCCTTACCATGGAGAGAGATGGGGACCTGCTGGCGAAATTTTCAGATCTGATAGTAGCCCTCGATGCACTCAACGGCATGCCTCTTACTCTTGATGAGTTGTCGAAGGGCAGAAAGATATATCTGGTTACCATCCCGGCTTCTTCACTTCAGCTGGGATCGGGGTGCAAGGACCCGGAGCTGCTCCAGATCCTCGAAAAACTCGTTGGCCGATCTCTTACTCCTTAGTGCATCGTTCCGCAATTACGCTGATATTCGATCGCCGATGCATTCCAGCCTGCCGCGTTACTCGTCGTCGCAATAGTCACTACTATTCCTCCTCCTCGCGCCTTGCCGGCCACACGCCTCGGCACTCTCTATACGTCACCATAATTACGAAGCGACACACTTGGTGTGCCGCTCCCTGAGAACAGAGCGACGCAATCAGAGTGGAGGATCCCCGCTCGAATAGTTGTCGAGCCACAGCTCATCCTGCCTGATATTGACCAGGGCTTCAGCAGTCGCCTTTGCTTCTGAAAGCGCGGAGTACCTGCCAACCCTCACCCTGAACCATGTACCCATTCCCGGGATCTCTGCACGCTGCACATAAGCTTCGAGTCCCAATCCCTGATAGTACCTCGCATGCTCTTCGGCTTTCCTCCTGGTTCGCCAGGACGAAAGCTGGATCGTATAGAAGCCGTACTCGCTGGTTTCACTCTCTCGCACTACGGCTGGCTGCTCTCTCTCGGCAGGTACCTGGGCCGGCTGTTCCGGTTGTTGTGCCGGCTGCTGCGCCAGCTGCTGTTCGGCAGCCTGAGGAGTAGTGGCCGGCTGCTGGGCGGCCGGTGTCTCATCTCCTCCCCCACCTCCACAACCGGTCAACACCGCGATGACCAGCGCTGCAGTCGTAACATTAACACGATTTCTCAGTCGAAACGATATCATTGCCGCTCACTCCCTATTACCGGCGTCATTGGCATTCATAAGATATACAGAGAACGTAACCCTCTTGACAGGCTCAGGTCAACCGGGGGGTGAGGCTTGACACATCTTCATGATGATGAAGATAATTCGGTCGCCACAGCAGGTACTGCCGCACAGGCCACGTTCAGGGCAGACGGAAAGACCTGCATAGCATCACAGAAGAAAGAGACAGCATATGGCAGACGAGAAGTTTGTTCCGTACGTCCCTGCACAAACCGACATGCCCGAGTTGACTGTAAGGGCTCTGGTTCTGGGTCTGGTGATGGCGGTCGTGCTGGGCGCATCAATGGCGTACGTGGGAATGCGGGCCGGAATGACGATAGCCGCAACTTTCCCGGCTGCAGTCATAGCCATGGCGGCCATGCGTATTTTCAAAGGATCGATTCTGGAAGAGAATATCGCCCGTACAACAGCATCGGTCGGTGAAGGACTGGTAGCAGGTGTCATCTTCACGCTACCCGCGTTCCTGATCTCCGGCCTGTGGGACACGCTCCACTACTGGGAGAGCACCATCCTGATGCTGGTCGGTGGTGTGATGGGTATTCTCTTCGTGATTGTGCTGCGGCGCTCCCTGATCGAGGAGGCGGATCTGCAGTTCCCCGAAGCGATCGCGGCGGCCGAGATCGTAAAGGCAGGTCAGAAAGGCTCTACAGGAGCCCGGTATGTATTCGGGGCAGCCGGTATCGCAGCCCTGCTCGAACTGCTCAAGAATAACAACGGGCTGAAGATCTTCGAGGAATCTAAGACCTGGTTCCTCGAATTCTCCCGCTCGAAGATACAGCTCGTTGGCGGCAACGAATTAGAGTTCGGCGGAGGAATTCAACTGATGACTCCGGCTGCGGCACCCACCTTCATGGGAGTCGGTTACATTATCGGACCGAAACTTGCAGCACTCACCTTCTCGGGAGGAGTCATCTCGTGGCTCCTGCTCATCCCGCTGATTCTCTTTTTCAACGGCAGCCTGGAGACCCTGGTTGCCGGTGGAGCCGAATGGACCGATGTGGCCTCGAGCGTCTGGTACAACCAGGTTCGTCCTCTGGCCGTCGGCACCATGCTTGTGGGTGCCTTCTATACTCTCTTCAAGCTGCGCGGTCCTCTGGCAAGCGGCATCGGCAGGGCTGTCTCCGATATGAAGAAGGGCCCGGGTGAGCAGAAGGAGGTATCGAGGCTCGACAAGGACCTCGATTACAGGAAAATCTTCATCGCCATCGGGATAATGCTGATACCGATGTTCTTCGTGTTCAATTACTTTGCAGGCGATCTCGGTTCCGCTCTGGTTGCCACAATTACAATGGCCGTGGCCGGTTTCTTCTTCGCCGCCGTTGCCGGTTTCCTCGTCGGGCTGATCGGTTCCTCTTCGAATCCTATCTCAGGCCTGACGCTGACCACTCTGCTGATAACCGCCCTCCTGATGGTCGCAATGGGAAATCGCGGAGACAGCGGCATCCTGGCGGTACTGGCAGTCGCCACAGTGGTCTGCTGTGCCGCAGGACTCGGCGGCGACATGATGCAGGATCTCAAGGTCGGTCAAATTCTCGGCGGTACACCGTGGCGAATGCAGGTCGGAGAGCTGATAGGTGTCGTGGTAGCGGCATTCGTGCTGGTAATCCCCATCAACATCCTGCACCAGACCACAGTAGGAGGGATTGGAGGCGAGGTTCTACCTGCGCCGCAGGCCGGCCTGATGGCTCTCATGGCCAAGGGAATCGTGAGCGGCGACATGATATGGCCGCTTGTGATCATCGGTATGCTCTTCGGACTGGCGCTCATCATGCTGAACACACCCAGCCCCATGATCATCGCGGTCGGGATGTACCTGCCCTACCCCACGACATTCGCAATCTTCATCGGCGGCATGTTCGCCTGGTGGCTCAAGAAGCTGATCGAGCAGCGTACCCGAAGCGAGGAGGATGCCCAGAAAGCCACCAACACGGGAATACTCCTGGCTTCGGGACTTGTTGCAGGTGAAGCGCTGATGGGGGTGATTCTGGCTGGAATACTGATAATATCAGGTCGGGAACCCACGCTTATCGAAGGAAACCCATATCTCGGCTTCCTGGTATTCCCGATTGTGGGATACATTCTGCTTCGGATCCCGATCAGAAGGATGCTGAAGGAAGCTTCTTCATCACCTGTTGTCTGATCCGACTGGAGATATAGAGGAGATGGCAGAGCGGCGGGAACCAAGGAACCTGATGGAACTGCATCCCCGCCGCATCGCCGGCTGGGACGAAGGCCCCGGGGGAGTAGTCATCCAGGCTCCCCGGGGCCGTCTGCTGACATTCGTTTCGCACCGGCTTGGCCGCTCCGAATTCGTCAGAGTCAATCTGGATGAGCTGGGTGCATTCGTCTGGAAGAAATGTGATGGAGCGACCTCTGTTCTGGAGATCGTCCAGGAAGTCGAGACGGCCTTCTCCGGAGATTCAGGATCGATCAGTCAGCGCGTAGCGACATTCCTCCATCGCCTGGCCAGAGAAAAACTGGTTTCCTTTCACTCCGAGTGCACAGTTCGGTGACTACGTTGATGTACCTAGTGTCATGTCAGGTGACAAACGTCGGCACCGAGAGTGATGCCGGGCCCGGC